>CAIPKT010000193.1 GCA_903865705.1 uncultured Chlorobiaceae bacterium | reverse complement strand
GGCTGGACAAGCCATATCAGCCTTCCAAGTGAACGGTGCAACAAGGCCGTCAGCAAAAGGCACTCGCCGAAGCTATCAGCACCACGGGGTGTCTGACGCAGTAGGAATCCCGCGTCCTTTAGGGCGAGGAGGATGTCAAAACCGTAGCTCAAAAAAAACGGTCGCTGGATGAAGCATTGATTTTCTTTTATAAGCATAGTTCGCTCTCCTTATGGAGAAGATTATATGACACAACCAGCGTTCAGAATGGGTTTTGTAGAGAGGGAAACGGCTCCCGAACGCCTTGTTAAAGGCGACTAAAAAAACCGGATTTTCTTTTTTTCTGAGAGGATAGGGTGACTGAAATACTACTTCGGAATGTGTACCTGAACGACAAGAGGCTCCCCTACTGTGGGGCTGAAAGCAGGTTTTTTCATCATAGAGTTCCGGTGGAAGCCATCCGGTGATTTTATCATTTTTTTCATAACGTGGACATAAAAAAAGGGTGACCAAGATCACCCTTTTCAAATTGTGCTGAAGGAAGAGTGTTCAACTGACTTTTTGTGCCTTTGCGAGGCGGGCTTTTTCGATATAGGTCTTCTGGATATCCCGTGAAACATTATAAGCCTTTGAGAGGCTGTCGGAGCTCCAGAGCCTTGCGTCGAAGGCCATACAAATATTGCGGAGAAACGGGATTCCAGCCTCAGTTACCCGGACACTCTTGTTGCCAAGAATAACGATACCATCGTTCTGCATATCTTCAAGTCGGTAGAGGGCAATATCAAGTTCTTCGGTGTAAAGCTTCGGATCTTCCCATGAGGTCTCCTGCTTGCACATCAGGTTGAGGATGTGACGGCGCAGCACCAGATCTTCATCGGTCAGCAAGTGACCGCGATGGAGGGGAAAGCGTCCTTCGTTCACGACTTTGATATAGTCGATGTCGTCGCGCTCGTTCTGTGCAAAAGCGTACCAGGTGTCGCTGATGGAGGATGAGCCGATCGCCAGCATCATCTGTGTGGTATTTTCTGTATAACCCATGAAGTTACGGTGCAGGGTACCGTTTTTGGCTGCAACGAAGAGCGCATCACCTTCGATGGCAAAATGGTCCATGCCGATTTCATGATAGCCGATGGATTCAAGCATCGCACTTCCCTTGTCATAAAGCTCCTGTTTCGCATCGCCGACGGGCAGATCCTCTTCCTTGAACTTCCGCTGTCCTTCGTACATGTGAGGATTATGACCGTAAGCATAAAAAGCAAGCCGATCGGGTTTCAGCTCCATAACCTTCTGGATGGTATCGGTAATGGTGGCCATCGTCTGCTTGGGCAGGCCATAGACAAGGTCAAAATTGATGGAGGTAAAGCCGATTTCACGGGCAAGATCGACCTTTTCCTTGACCAGCTCGAATGACTGGAGACGGTTGATCTCTTGCTGCACAATCGGGTCGAAATCCTGTATTCCGAAACTCATACGGCGGAAACCGACACTGTAAAGCGCTTCGAGGTGTTCTTTTGAGGTTGACTTGGGATTGGTCTCAAAGCTGAACATGTAGTTGTCCATCTTGTTGACATGCTTGCAGATACCGTCTATGAGCCTGATAAGATTTTCGGGACTGAAGAAGGTCGGGGTGCCGCCGCCGATGTGCAGTTCCTTAACATTGAGCCTGCCGGGGAAAACATCGATATACATCTGCCACTCTTTGAGCAACGCCTCAATGTATGGTATTTCGTAGGAGTGATCCTGTGTACGGTGAGCGTTACAGCCGCAGAAATAACAGTGGTTCTCACAGTATGGAATATGAATGTACAGGCTGATTCCGGTCGTATCATTGCTGTCGTTAAAACCTTTGATCATCGCCTCTTTCCACTCTTCCTGGGTAACACCATCGGTGCTCCATGAAGGAATGGTCGGATAACTGGTGTAACGGGGGCCGGGATTGCTGTACTTTACTGCGAGATTAGTTGCCATTGTTATCTTCCTCTACAAGTATTATTTTTTTAAATTAGCTTTTGTGAAAATACATAAAACTCGGCAATTTCATAAATCGTTGTCCCATAAACCGCCTTGCAATCCTTGTTTCCCCAGGGCTCATACCGTTGTTCTTCTACTCAACCCGTTTTCCTTCAATAGAACAGTCTTGATATGACACAAAAAGCATTAGACAATAACAAGCCGGTTGTCGGCATCATCATGGGTTCTGACTCTGATTTCGACATCATGAAAGAGGCTGTCCTGGTCTGTGATGAGTTCGGTATAGCCTCGGAGATCTCCGTTATTTCAGCACACCGGACACCGCACGACCTCGAAGCGTATGCCACTTCAGCCATTGAGCGTGGCTTGAAAGTCATTATTGCCGGAGCAGGCGGCGCGGCGCATCTGCCCGGTGTTACTGCGGCCATGACGGTTCTGCCGGTTATCGGGGTGCCGATATTCAGCAAAAAACTTAACGGACAGGATTCGCTCTACTCCATTGTACAGATGCCTGCGGGTATTCCTGTGGCGACGGTGGGCATCGACAATGCACGGAATGCCGCCCTGCTTGCCGTCCAGATTCTTGCCCTCTCTGAAGATGCTGTGATGACGGCACTCCTTGAGTTCCGCAAAAAACTTGCCGATGCTTCCCGGCAGAAAACCGCCAAAATCCGCGAGAAGCTCCATGCAAAAAGCTGAGTTCTGGATAGAGAACCTTAAACTTAAGGCACATCCGGAAGGTGGATTTTATTGCGAAACCTATCGGAGCGGGAGTTCGTATTCCTTCACTGACGAGACTCCCTTTAATGGGCAGCGCTCTTATGCGACGTCCATTTATTACTTGCTCAGGGGCACGGATCGGTCTAAACTGCACCGGATTCATTCCGATGAGCTCTGGTTCTTCCATGCAGGTGATCCGCTTACGGTATACTTTTTCGCGGAAGAGGATGAGCCAGCCAGCTTTACGCTTGGTCTCGCACCCGACAAGGGAGAGGTCGTACAGGGTACCGTCCCCGGAGAAAGCTGGTTTGGAGCCTGTTGTGAGAAACCCGGTGAAGAGGGCTTTTCACTGGTAAGCTGCGTCGTCGCTCCCGGTTTTGAGTTTAGCGACTTTGCTTTTGCCGACAGAAATACACTGCAACAAAAATATCCCCGGCACACCGACATTATTGGCCGTCTTACCTGATTGCGATAGTTAATGTTGAATTGATGCGAATAATTCTCTGTTTTTTTTACTTTAGTCGCTATCTGGTTATGTTGTAAAACCAGATAGCATTAATTATTCACGTCTTATTTAAATAGGTAGCTCTGTAGATGAAAAAGAGGGTTGTGATTGTAGGTGGAGGATTTGCAGGACTGAATGCCGCCAAGATACTTGGCAATAAAAAGGATATCGAGATTACCCTCATCGACCGGAG
>CAIPKT010000192.1 GCA_903865705.1 uncultured Chlorobiaceae bacterium | reverse complement strand
CGCAGCAGGCCCCCTTCGCTGTTGATTTCAGGCGCTCCGGTGGTGATTTTCATGGTTGTGACAAGGGAGAGCGGCACCTGGGCTCCATCCATACTGCCGACAAGAATGCGACCGATGGCTGGGATGTTGTCGCGGTAGTCGCGCAAGTATCGGAGGCGTATAGGGAAGCGGTTTCGTCCTTCAACGGCGGTTGAGAGCATCTCGCCTCCAAGAGCAGTCTCTATAACGTCCTGAATGTCGCCCACGCTTACTCCATATCGGGCTGCGGCCTGGCGGTTGATATTGATATCGAGGTAGTTGCCGCCGGTAACCCGTTCAGCCACGACGTCAGCCGCGCCATTAATTGGTTTTAGAATAGTTTCTGCCTGAAGAGCCAGCTCTTTCAGCACATTGAGGTCGTTACCAAAAATCTTGACGCCAAGGTCGGTGCGTACCCCGGTGGAGAGCATATTGATGCGGTTAATGATCGGCTGTGTCCAGCCATTGCGCACGCCGATCTGCTGCAATTTGGAGTCCAGTTCAGCCACAATGTCAGCCTTCTTGACTCCCGCACGCCATTGCTCTTTGGGTTTCAGGATGATGATACTTTCAAACATGGAGACCGGAGCGGGGTCAGTGGAGGTTTCGGCCCGACCGACCTTGCCAAGCACATGCTCAACTTCCGGTACGCTTTTGATGATCTTGTCCTGTATCCGGATAATGCGTTTGGCCTCGGTTATCGAGACGTTTGGCAGTGTTACCGGCATGTAGAGCAGCGAGCCTTCGTCGAGGGGCGGCATGAATTCAGAGCCGAGATTCATGAACATTGGAACGGCAATGGCGAGGGCCAGCAGGTTAAGGGCTATGGTTGTTTTTTTCCAGACCAGTACCCAGCGGATAACCGGTGAATAAAGCCTGATGAAAAAGGTGGAGACCGGATTTGTGCTTTCGGGGCGCATCTTGCCTCGCATAAAATAGTACATCAGCACCGGAACCAGCGTGATGGCAATCATGGCCGACCCCATCATGGAGAATGTCTTGGTGAAGGCCAGGGGGTGGAAGAGCTTGCCCTCCTGCCCCTCAAGCATGAAGACCGGAACAAAGGAGAGGACAATGATCGCCAGCGAAAAGAAGATTGCCCGTCCGACCTGTTTGGCTGAACTGATGACAATCTCCAGCCTTTTTGCATCCCGTTCATCAGGCGGAATCTCCGAGAGATGGCGATAGCAGTTTTCCACCATGATCACGCCTGCATCCACCAGTACGCCAATAGCAATGGCAATACCGCCAAGCGACATGATATTTGAGGTGACTCCCATCAGCTTCATGGTGATAAAGGCAATCAGGACGGCGATCGGCAAGGTCAGCACAATCACCAGAGCGCTGCGGAAGTGAAGCAGAAAAATAAGAATGACCAGCGAGACAACGATTGACTCCTCCAGCAGATTTGTTTTCAGCGTATCAATGGCCCGCATGATCAGATCGGAGCGGTCATAGGAGACGTTTATCTTCACTCCGGGCGGCAACCCCTTTTCCAGCTCAGTAATCTTTTGCTTGACCCGATCGATCACCTCTTTGGCGTTCTCTCCATACCGCATGACCACAATACCGCCCACCGCTTCGCCTTGGCCGTTTATCTCCAGCAGGCCGCGTCGGATGGCGCCACCAATCTGAACGGTACCAAGGTTCTTGAGGTAGACAGGAATCCCGCGCATGTCGGCTCCGACGACGATGTCCTCCAAGTCAGCCTTTGACTTCACGTAGCCGCTTCCCCGAATCAGATACTCGGCGTCCGCCTGTTCAATCAGCTTACCTCCCACATCGTTGTTTGAAGCCTTGATGGCGTCCATCACTTTGCCGACCTTTATGTTATAGGCAAAGAGCTTGTTGGGGTCAAGATCAATCTGGTATTCCCGCACAAAACCGCCTATAGAGGCCACCTCGGCAACTCCTTGAACGGTATTAAGCTGGTAGCGCACAAACCAGTCCTGCAGGGTTCTGAGCTGTTCAAGGTCGTACCCCTTGCCCTCAATGGTGTACCAGAAAACATGCCCGACGCCTGTTCCATCAGGACCAAGCGTTGGAACGACGCCAGAAGGCAAGAGTGATGCCGCATAGTTCAGCCGCTCAAGAACGCGGGTTCTGGCCCAGTAGATGTCCGCCTTGTCGTCGAAAATGACATAAATCATCGAGAAGCCGAAGGCGCTTGATGCACGCACAGCACGAACCTGGGGCAGTCCCTGCAGGTTGACGGCAAGCGGGTAGGTCACCTGGTCTTCCACCACTTGCGGCGAACGGCCAGGATAGTCGGTAAAGACGATTACCTGGTTGTCGGACAAGTCAGGAATGGCATCAACCGGAGTTTTGTAGACCGACCAGATACCCCAGGTTATGACAAGGCCGAAAACCATCAGGATGATTACCCGGTTTCGGGCGGAATATTCAATGATCTTTTCTATCATGGTTTTTTATCCATCTGCATGCCAGGCATATTGTCATGTTCGCTGCTGTTGCCTTTCAACTGTGATTCAGAATCAATAAGGTAGGCTCCGGAGACTGCCACCTTGTCGCCCGGGTTTATACCCGACAAAATCTGGATGTTGTCGGTATTCTTCTGCCCGACCTGAACATCACGCGGTTCAAACATACCCGGTAAACTTTCCACCCAGACCACCTGTCTTTTCCCGCTGTCAATGACGGCGCTGAGAGGAACTACAATTGTTGATTCAAGGGGTACGCGGATGATGGCGTTAACAAACATTTCCGGCTTCAGTTTCAAACCGGGATTTGCCAGTTCCACTCGTGCCTTGATGGTTCTTGTTTTTGGATCGAGAAAGGGATAGATGAAAGCAATTCGACCGGTAAACACTTTTTCAGGGAAAGACTGGGATCGAATTTCCACCTGTTGACCAACGTGAATATTGGGAAATTCGTTTTCGTAGAGTTCCAGCTCAACCCAGACTCTGGAGAGGTCGGCGATGTTGAAGAGCATCTCACCGGTGTTGACGTACTGCCCCTGCTGTACCATTTTTTCAATGACAATACCCGAAAAAGGCGAGTAGATGGCAAGCCGGATGTCAGGTTTGCCGTTTTTTTCAAGCGTCGTTATCTGGCTCCCTTTGACTCCGAGGAGTTTCAGACGCTCTCTGGCCGACGAAACAAGTCCCTCTCCATTCTGTGAGATAGAGGGGAATGGTGAGCTTTTCAACTGTTCACGGCTTCTGATGGCCAGCAGATACTCCTGCTGGGCAGCAACAAGATCGGGGGAGTAAAGTTCTGCTACCGGCTTCTCCTTGCTGACCATGGCGCCGACACTGTTGACATACAGTTTGTCAATACGGCCTGCCATCCATGCGGTGACCCTAGCCTGTCGCGACTGATCGTACTGGACAATGCCTGCAGCGTTAATCTCCTTGTTCAGTGTGCCAATGGCCGCTTCAATGGTAGCGACATTGGCCATTACCCGCTGAGTAGGGGAGAGAGAGACGTGAGCCGACATATCAGATTGCTGTTTCTCTGCTGGCGTCTGAACGGCCGCGATTGCTGTGCTCTCGATCTTCTTGATCAGTTCCATCCCGCAGATCGGGCAGAGGCCCGGTTTTTCCTTGATAATGTACGGATGCATGGAACAGGTGTAAAGCTGCTTGACCCGGGCCGCTGTTTCGGTAGCAGACTGGCCGGCGTATTGATTTTGCCATAGGAACCACCCGCCACCTGCAGCAAAAGCGAGTAGCAGAACCAGAAGGGGGAGTGCGATTTTCTTGTTCAGGGCCATGCTCATACCGTTATGTCGTTAATTGTCGTGATGTGTTGATGTCCCGGATGCTGCCGTAAGATCCGTTCCGATTGCCGCTTCGAGTTGCGCAAGCTTCATCATATACTCTGCCTGCGACTCATTGAGCTCGCGCTCCAGGTTAAACAGGTTCATCCGGCTGTCGAGCAGTGTCAAAAAATCAACCTTGCCAACCCGGTAGCTGATAAGTGCTGATTCAAGCGATTGTTTTGCCTGGGGAATAAGGCCACCCTTGTAGAGTTCAACCAGTTTGCGGCGCCGTTCCAGTTGGGCAAGGCTTTCGTTGATGGTATAGGAGATGCTGTTCTTCAGGGCATTCAGCTCTTCAGTTGCCATTGCTTTCTCAAAGGTTGATTCGGCCACCATTGTCTGGCGTTTTCCCTGCAGCACAGGCAGGTTGAAGGTTATGCCAATGCTCACCATGTTGTCGCCCGGATCAGTTGCCATCTCTGTCGATACCGCGTCACGGATCATATACTCCGCCGAGAGGTTGAAGTCAGGGTAGAACTCTCTTCGTGCCAGACGACGGGATGCCTCACCCTTCTCCATTAAACTGGCCAGACTTTTAACCTGTGGGCGCTGATCAATGGCCGCAGCGTTCAATTGCTCCGAGGATAAGGTTATGAATGGAAGGGTGAAATCAGCGACAGGGCCGACCGGGGTATTTCCGGAGCGGCAGAGAAGATAATTGAGGGTGGCTTCCAGACTTTTGCGCTGCTGCTGCAAGGTTATCTGCATCTCGACCATTTTGGACTTTTCGAGACCGGCCTTAAAGATATCCTGTTGCACACCCTGACCGACGGAGTACTTCAACTCGGTGATGGTTATAAAGTCGCTCAGAAGGTTCAGGTTTTTGCCGACGATCTCCAACCCCTTGTCGACAGCCCAGATTTGGTAGTAGCTCTCCTTGACCATGCGCGTCAACTCAAGCTTGCGCTCTTCAAAAGCCCATCGGTAAGAGTCGGCCTCAAACCGGGCAACGTCACGGCGAAGGCCGCGCTTGCCCCAAAAGGGGAGTTGCTGGGATATGCCGATGACCTTGGCGGACTGGGTATCCTTGTTAAAAACGAATGGCTGTCGAGCTGGTGTACTCTGCACCTTCAGCATGACCATCGGATCATCGAACGCTCCAGCCTGCTTTACCTTGCTCGCAAACATCTGCCAGCGCGATTCTGAAGCCTTCAGTTCCGGATTATTGGCCAAGGCGGCAGCTACAAGAGCGCTCAGATTTTCAGGTGGTACTTTCGCTACGTCCGCTTTTGCTGGTGCAGGCCAGAGAGAGAAGAACATCAGCAAGGCAAGCACGGAATATCGTTTCATGGGAACTGTATTATCATAGTTTTTTTGTCAAACGGCTATGTTCTTCTTTATAACCTTAAACAAATGTATACGTTAATATGTAACAATAGTGAAAAAAACCGTTTGTTTTCACCCGATTTTGAACAAATACCCTTAATGAAATAGCAGATAAGTAAACCTCCATTGACAACATTAATCACCATCGTATCGTTCATACAGCGCCCTTATGCATCCGTTAACGAGCCACCCCGTACATCCCAAGTATAAAATATTTCTGTACCGTTATTTGTCAAGCCAGGCAGAGCATCAGGCAAAAGCAGCTGGGCGCTGATCATCCCCTCACCAAAGAGACGCAGGCAAATCTTGAGCAGCTTATGCTCTTTTTAAATTTAAGCGCTTGACTTCATCAGCTTGGCTAATTTCGAATGGAAAGAATTATGAGAAGCAGCAGAACACCACTTCAGGCAAGATATTCTGCTTGCCCGCGATGCGGGCGACTTGCCTTCACTCATTCCGAGGCAAGGCAGATGGCCTTTTCGATGATGAAGTATTCCTCCGCATTGAGCAGCCGGAGATCAGCCTTCACAGCGGCAGATACCTTACTGCTTTACCATCCCTGTTTTCGATCCTCATCAGTTCTTGGCTCGATGCCATCTTCCCGTGCTTCGCCGATGGTTTGGTGCAGGTGTGGCGAGAGGTAGGGGATCCCGGAAATCGTTTCCCCGTACAGCCACTGCCTGAAGGGGCTCGCGCCCCTTGCACCCGCCTGCATTGCATAAATCATGCTCCAGCATTGGTGGATAATTCGGTATACTACCTTATAGAAGATGTGTATAGAGTGCATCCCATTTTCCAAAATCCAGTCCGTTTGACAATTTGTAAAAATTTTATGCACCTTAAAGGTGTATAAAGCATGCCAGAATAGGAGGCTATATGTACTTTTGGGTAGATTATGGCGCATATATAAAGGAGTTGCCAGCAATTATAAAAACTAAATAACATGAGATTCACAAATCAAGTTTACGGAGTATCTAACGAACTAATCGATACATATATTGAAAGAATAAGTGTAGATGAAGCTTTTACTAAGGGTTTGCAAAAAAACAAGCATATAATAGTATATGGTGCCTCTAAGCAGGGAAAAACCTCATTAACCAACAAGCATTTAAATGAGGGAGACTATATAAAGGTTAATTGTTCCCCATCTTCATCAACCCTTGATATTTACAATTCTATAGCAAGACAATTAGATATTGTAATACTTGAATCTACAGAAATAACAACTACTATCGGTGGTGAAGCAAAAGTTGGCCTCAAGGCAAAAGTCCGTATTCCATTTATTTGTGGCGCTGATGCTGAGACGGAAGCGTCTGTTACTAAAGAAAACGAAAAAGGAAAGTCATATAAGGTTATCGACTTTAACTTGGCATTAGCACAAGATCTTTCTGAATTGCTTAGAAGTATAAAATTTAATAAGAGAATAATCCTTGAAAACTTCCATTATCTAAACGAAGAGATACAAAAGCAACTAGCAATTGATCTTCGTATTTTTGAAGACTACAATATTCTTTTTATCGTTTTAGGAATTTGGCGAGAGAAAAATAGATTGGCACAATTTAATGGGGACCTTGTTGATCGAGTGATAGAAGTTCCTGTAGAACCCTGGGAAAAAGATGACCTTAAAAGAATTGTGGTAGAGGGCTTACCATTGTTAAATGTAAGCTTAGACAATGTTGTTGATTATATTATTGAAAGTTGTTTTGACAGCGTTGGAGTGTTCCAAGAAATCTGTAAAGAATCATGTTATGCGGCTGGCATAAATGAAACGCAGAAGACATTTATAGAAATAACTAAAACTAATGTTGATGATGCAATTAGAAAAAAACTCGGAGATTATTCTAGCAGACACATAAGGTGTTTGGAATGTTTTATTGAGCAGAAAGCTCGAAGTTCACAAGAAATACCATTATATATTCCTTATTATTTTGTGAAAGTTTTATTTCAAGAAACCTTGGGAAACATTATTCAAGGATTAAAAAGAAAGTCACTACAAGAACAGATAAAAAATTTACACCACAGACCTGACGATGTAAGGCCATCTGATATGGGGTATTTTCTTAGAAATTTAGTTTATAGTCAAATCTCAAAAGGTATCTCGCCTCCTATATTTGACTATGATAATAGCACAAGTTCAATAAAAATTATTGACTCAACATTTTACTTTTTTATAAAAAACTGTGACAGAGATGAAGTTGTAGCCGATTTAGCAATGCCAGATGGACTTGAATAATAACTGCTGGTAACAGCGGCTATGCGCAATGACGCACGAAGTAATATTTTAAAAATCGAAATGGTCATGCGAAACTGCGCATAGCCTTAACCGTTAGGTGCATGCGTAAGACGACCGACAGTGCTAACATAAACCGACAGAAAAAATGAAAGACAGCCAGCCCTTCGCAAAATTAAAAGAGGTGTTTAGCCAACGCACTTGGCGACACGCAAACACCACATTTAATTTTACCCTACCGCACCCAACGACACTAATATAATCGACACATGATAAAATTTGAAATTCTAATTGATGACTCATTTGCAAACACAAATAGAGACGGAACAATTACACCAGTAGACAATAAAAGTGTGTTAAGCATGATTAATGACTTCGAGGACGGTAAATGGCGATTTCAAGAATTTCAGAATTTCATTTGGGATAATATTGCAGAAACCTCATTGTCTTTCAAAGAAAGGGAAAGCCTTGTAGATAAAAGCCATTCTCTATTAACCTCCGCTGCACAAAGTTTAAGATTAACGGATAAAGACGGAGATATTAGTAAAGGAAGTGAATTAGCAGAAATAATACTTTATGGAATAATGAAGCACCACTATAATGCTTTACCCGTTGTTCCCAAAATATTTTACAAACAAAATCCTCAAGACAATGCCAAAGGAGCAGACAGCGTTCATATAGTAATTGAAAATGGAGGAACTGATTTTTCAATATGGTTTGGAGAAGCAAAATTTTACAATAGCATTGAAGACGCAAGACTTGGAGTAATTATAGAATCAGTTGAAAATTCATTACTTACTGATAAAATCAAAAAGGAAAACAGCATTATTACCAATATTTCAGACATCAATTATTTAATCGGAGATAAATTATTGCGTAATAAAATTGCGACCGCCTTATCACCAAAAGAATCTATAGACAACCTAAAACCTAAACTTCATATTCCAATATTATTACTTCATGAATGTGCAATTACAAAAGCACAAACAACTTTGACGGACGACTATAAGAATGAACTAATTGAATACCATAAACAACGAAGTGAATCATACTTTAAAAAGCAGATTAACAAATTTGGAGGACTTCACATGTATTCAGAAATACATTTTCATGTGATCTTATTGCCAGTACCCAATAAGAAGGAAATAGTTGACAAATTTGTTTCCATCGCTGATTTTTATAAAAACCAATAATCTTTATGGAAATTTTTGAAACCTGTCATATTGTAAATGATTACCTAATTGCCAATAACGAAGTTATGGCAAGAAATGAATTGATTAAATTACTCGATTATCACGCAAGAAATGAAATTGAATATACCCCACTCGTTAACCATTTAATTAGGGCAACAGGACTTTTTCCTTACCTCCAGCCAGAGAATTCCTCATGGGAAGACAGATATGTTTATGAGGTATTTAAGGTTAACATAGGTGGAAAAGAAGCAACTTTACATAGAGAGCAATCTTCACTTCTAAAAAGATTAGTAAACGGAGAAAATATTGCAGTAAGTGCACCAACGAGTTTTGGAAAAAGCTTTGTAATAGATGCTTTTATTTCAATCAACAAACCAAATAACGTAGTAATTATTGTTCCAACTATTGCATTGACAGATGAAACAAGAAGGCGTTTATACAAGAAATTTTCAAATCAATATAAAATAATAACTACAACAGAGGTAGAATTAGCGGACAAAAATATTTTCATTTTTCCTCAAGAAAGAGCCATGAATTATGTCAACAAAATAGATAGCATTGATATTTTAATTATTGATGAATTCTACAAGGCAAGTTCTGACTACGATAAAACGCGTTCCCCATCATTACTGAAAGCAATTATTAAACTTGGGCAAAAATCTAAACAGAAATATTTTCTAGCACCCAATATTACATCAATTGGAGACAATGTCTTTACCCAAGATATGGCTTTTGAGGACAAATTAAGTTTCAATACGGTGTATCTCGAAAAGTTTGATTTGTATAAAGAAATCAATAAAGATGAAATATTAAAAGGGCAGGCCCTTTTAAATATTTTAGCCGAGACTAAAACAAAATCCCTTATTTACGCTGCATCATATCCGCAAATAGATAAAGTTTCAAATCTCCTAAACGAAAATATTCCCATTTCACAAAAGCCTTTACTTATTAGTTTTTCAAAATGGCTAACTGTAAATTATGGTGCTAATTGGAAATTGACAAATTTAATAAAACGTGGAATTGGTATTCATAATGGTCAACTGCATCGTTCCATTAGCCAAATACAAGTAAAGCTATTTGAAGAAAGAGAAGGAATCGACAATATTATTTCAACATCTTCAATCATTGAGGGTGTTAATACATCTGCCGAAAACGTAATTATTTGGAGGAATAGAAAAAGTGCTGGAAATAGTATTCTTGATAGCTTCACTTACAAAAACATTATTGGTCGTGGCGGTAGGATGTTTAAATACTTTATTGGTAAAATATACCTTTTAGAAGCACCTCCCGAAGAAGGTGCAACACAATTGGATATTCCTTTTCCTGACACAATATTAGGTGACATTGATGCAGATATTTACAAGGCAAGTTTGAATATTGAGCAAATAGCCAAAATTACTGTATTCAAACAAGAGATGTATGACATACTTGGGACGGAAACTTATGACCGATTACTGAAAGAAAATATTTTTCAATCAAATAATTCTGACTTCATAAAAGAAACAGCAAAACAGATGAAGCAGAATCCTGCAGAATGGAATGGCTTGTCGTTTTTAAACTCTAACGACACAGAATCTTGGGACAGACTTTTATGGAAGATTATTAGCCTTCACCCAGGCGAATGGGGAGACGGTCCTTATGGTGTTCAACACCGAAAATTTGTAGCGTTTGTTAAAGTATTAGTTGACAATTGGGGCAGGACAATTCCAGAACTTTTAGACGAATTAGACGAAGATGAAATAGATATTGAGCAATTTTTTAAACTTGAAAGAATTGCTGCCTTTAATCTATCGTCTTTAATAAGTGACATTAATATTTTACAAAAAGAGATACTAAATAATGGAACGGATGTTTTGCCATTTATTTCTAGAGTTTCTCATGCTTTTCTGCCTTCTGTTGTATATCAACTTGAAGAATACGGTTTGCCAAGAATGATTTCAAGAAAATTACATCAATATGGTTTAATAAACTTTTTAGACGAAGAGTTGAATATTCATAAAGCAATAGAAATGTTTCATAATATTGGAAAAGAAAAAATATTTTCACTGTTTATTGACGACTTTGACAAGTACATCATAGAGTATTTTTATGACGGAATTACATTGACACAAGAAAAATTGACAACATAAGCCAACGCTTTTGGTGGCACATTTGTATTTTTTGCAACGCACAGTCCAGTGCTAAAAAAATCCAAAAGAGCCACCAAGCAAACGCACAAGACATCAGTAAATATGGACAGACACAGCATGACATAAATAACGCCAGCACCTAACACACGCTATACCCAATAAAGGTTTCAGTGGTTTGCGAAGTTCATCACCCGCTTCAATTTCTGTGTAACTTGACAGGTGGTTAGTCCGCAATCCTTTACTGGCAATAGCGTAGACCGTTATGTAAAGAATGGTTATGGTTAGCAACCTGCTATTTAGTCGCCGCCGCCTCTGCGATAAGGTAAGGCCCCCTGTATACCGCTCCGGCGGCAGCTCTTTGGCAGCAAGTTGCCAGCCTCATGTAGCGCCCGCTCTTGCGCATGTTGCCTATGCTCGCTTTGCTGCTTTGCTATGCGCCAGCGCGGGCCCTGTTCCGGCAAGAGAGCGGCACTGGCAGGGTACAGCCACTACCGGAAGGGGCTCGCGCCCCTTGCACCTGTGCTGCATCGCTCTGCAACTGGCGCTGCAGGGCGATGCAGCTTCAGGCAGTCGGCAAGCATGAAGGCTTGGCTAAGCAAGCCGGCGCGGGTACGCGCCCGCATGCTTGCAGGAAAGCAGCAAGGGCGGGGTACCGCCCCGGCTGTGGGGGGAGGCGATGGAAATGCGGCGGAGGGCAAGGCAGGAGCGTTCTGCAGGCTTTGCTTGCTTGGCGGTATGCCCGGCTGGTCATGCTTTTTGCCATGAGGAAGAGCAAAAAGCACGACCGGCCGGATGAAAAGATTTAGGTGCGATATACCCGCCCGGTCACGCTGCTTGCAAATGCAGAGCAAGCATCGCGCCAGGGCGGATGCAGAGCGGTCTTCCCGTATGCTGGAGTTCGGAGGCGGGGGCTTTTCCTGTTCGGCGGGCTTGGTTTTGTGCTAACCAGAACTGGCAAGCGGCTCTTTTGCAGGATTGCAGTGCACAGGCGGGCATGGCCAGCAGTACTGGAAGTTTCGAGGCAACTTGTTGATTCATTACTGGGTCAAGCTTGTATTTTGAACACAAGAGTGCCCGCAATTTTGTCATGCAGACCTTGTTTTTTCTCTGTGAAAGCGACCATTATGTATCCTGCGTACAGAAGAAGACCGGAAAGTATTTTTGACCAATACCGTCCATTGGCCTTACCAAAGCTGATTCGATTTCCAGATTCATCGGTTACTCTAAGTCCAAGCAACTTTTTTCCCAAGGTCGCTTGCCATGAGGACGATTCAGAAATTGTGAAATAAAGCCAAGATAGCAAGGTTCCTAAAATATATCCCAAAGCTTTTCCGGCTGAAGATATTTCGGATGCTGTGGATGTGTCTGCCATTGATGCACCCAAGGCAAAACCAAGCGGCAAGCAGATTATGATGACAACGCTGGATGCAATTATGGTATCAATAATCCATGCAAGAGTTCGATACCAGAATCCAGCATAACAGCAAGCTGATTCTGAATTAAAGTTTTGAGCTGGTTCGGGTTGCAGAGATTTTGTTTTGGAAGTTATGAGTTGATCTCCACACTCTGAACAAAAACGGGCATAATCTTCATTTATTTTACCGCATTTAGAACAAAACATTGAGAGCCTCCCAGGTCTAAATTATTTTCTAAAATTGATCAGACTGATATCCCAGATTTGGAAATGAAGCGCACCCCAACCGGTAGATAAAAAATGGCTGAGTATATAAGTTTGTAGCCTGACCTGTTCATTCCGCGGTAAGACGGTTGCTGCATTCAATAAACTACATTTCAGTTTAAGCATTAAAACAAGAAAACACACACTTTTTCGCGTTATTCCGGCAAATGAGTAACCTTGCAGTACTGTGTTTACAGTCCCCCGCCAGCCAGCATTGCACCTCCTCAATGCCGCACAACCCGCTCATCAAGAATTAGTCTATACAGCAAGTATACTGGCGCATGTATAGGCTGTTTTCACCTATGCGATAATATATATTTACTTTATTTTTAATGCTTTAAAAGCAAAACGCTTTGATATAGCGGTTATATTATTTAAGGTTGAGTTTATGTATAAAGTTACCGGAATAGGGGCCTATTTTTAATCACCCCATTCCTTAGCAGACCAAAGCATTGGCCTTACAATAATATGCTCAATAAAGTATTTTTCGCAGTTCTTTGCTTACTGCTGCTTTCCGGTACCGTAGGGGCAAAGACACCGGTTAGGACTCAATCGGTAGCGCCTCAAAGGGCTACAGACCAAATTGACTCGTTCTATATTCCGTCAGACGCTGGTATTGGAAACGAACTGAGGGGTAAGTTCTCAGCCGTCCGTGCCTTGATCACAAAGAAAGATTATGCTCTTGCGGACTCCCTTCTTGATGCTTTAATAAAAGAGTTTGAAGCACTCATGGTTGATACAAAAAACAACCGGTACGTCTGCATCCGTTACGATTCTGACTATGAGCAATTTCTTAAGGAAGAGGCTGCTGATCTACCCGGCAAAGATCACCGCCCAATCAACAGGGTTCATGCATCTTTTTCCCGGGCACTGCAACTGAAAGGATGGATTGCGGTGGATCAAAAAGAGTGGGTGAAGGCAATAGACTGTTTTGAAAAAGAGATGGTGTATACGCCCTGCGAGTCCGATCAATACGTAGAGCGGGGATTTGCTTTAAACCAGTCTGGCACACCTCAAAAAGGTTTTGAATCATATCAACGAGCCTATGACCTCGCTGAAGCGCATGGTGATAATGCTTACGATAAAGCCAGAGCACTTCGTGGTATGGGGTATTCTCTGATAGATCTCAAGAAGTTAGATGAGGCGACCGCGCTTTTCGAAAATTCATTGACCTTAGAGCCTGGCAACCAGATAGCACTCAACGAGATCGATTATATCAAGATGCTGAAAATCCGGGATAAAGCTGAGAGTGGAGATGCCGCTGCTCAGTTTAAACTGGGATGGCTCTATACTACGGGCACCATACTTCCCAAGAATTATACTGAAGGTGTTAAGTGGTATCGTTTAGCGGCTGAACAGGGTGATGTTAATGCGGAGACTTGCCTTGGATTTGCTTACCTAACCGGGAATGGAGTTGAACGAAGTGAGACTGAAGCTGTAAAGTGGTCCAGGCTGGCAGCAGAACAAGGGGATGCATTTGCTCAATGTAATATAGGGCTTGCGTATGCGAAAGGGTTGGGTGTAGAAAAAAACTCTGTAGAAGCTGTTAAGTGGTTTCTTCTATCAGCTAATCAAGGTATGGCAGAAGCTCAGTCCAATCTGGGGAATGCCTATTCGAAAGGTGAAGGCGTGAAGCTTAACAAGGCAACAGCAAAAGCCTGGTATCAGAAGGCATGTGCAAATGGGTACCAGCCTGCGTGCGATGTTTTGAAGAAGAAGAAATAGATTTATTGAATAATTAAACGATATAATTGATTTCTTTTGAATTATTAATGTTGAAGATGTTCGAAAAATACTAGCTGGCTTCGGGAAGGACTTTTTAAAGGGCGCTTACAAGAGAATAAATTTAGAAAGTGAACTTAATGATTGTGGATGTAAAGTAAGAGATTGCAACTAATATGAAAACACTTTTATTAATTTGTGCAGGACTTTTGTTTGTTGGACTAATTGACTTGCCCATTGGTTATTATACTTTGTTGCGTATTGTGGTGACAATTGGTTCGGTGGCGGTTGTTATAACGGAGTTCGAAAATGGACTGAATATTTGGGTAATTACTTTTGGACTAATTGCTATTTTATTCAATCCACTCATACCTATTTATCTTAATGACAAATCAACTTGGATGCCTATTGACATAATAGGCGGGATGTTATTCATAATTAAATCATTCGCAATTAAACAAAGATAAGAAATGAAAGCGATTTTCGTATCACTATATGGAATATTCGCGATAACAGCCATTATTACACACATTTGGACAGTAATTATCGCATTTGCCGAGGCAGGTTTTATTAGCGGAATACTTACATTGGTTTTCCCCTTTCTTGGTGAGCTATATTGGATGTTTAAGATGTTTGGCGAAAATAACACATATGCATATATCGCATTGACACATTTGCTTTTGGCTATTCCATTTTCAATGTTTGGACGAGGAGATACATAGAAAAACTACAGATGACAGGGGGTTCGCAAATAATCGGGCAAGGCCAAATTGAACATTCGGAATTCTAATAAACATTTCTGCTTTTAATTCCGCTTCTTCACTACTTGAGACTATGGATAAAATGGGGCAATTAGGAGAAACTTAGAGGAGTTATTCATGTATCAAGTAAATTTTCATAATCAGCTAACTCCATTGAACTAAAGACTTTTTTAGGGATTACAGAAAAGGCCGATAAACGTACACTCCTCACAGTTTACGGCATTGACACAAAGCGATGGAAAAACAGTACATACTGAAATATAGGATAGAGCGCTTGCTTGGCGAAGGCGGGATGAGCCGCGTTTATCTTGGCGTTGATCCAGTGACCGGCCAACGGGTGGCTATCAAGGTGCTGCATCCACACCTTGCCGATCACAACAAGATTCGTGATCTCTTTCTTCAGGAGGCAGAGTCTCTGGCAAAGCTTGATCATCCCGATATTGTGATGCTCATAGATTTCAATCCGGAGAAGCTGGTGCTGGTGCAACAGTACATTGACGGGATGGATCTTGAGGAGTACATCACCCATCATCGCGGCCCAATTCCTGAAGAGGAGGCGAAAGATCTCTTCTGCAAGTTGCTGGAGGCCTTTGCCTACGTTCACAGCAACAAGGTTATTCATCGCGACATCAAACCGGCCAATATTCTGATAACACCGCGAAACCGTATCAAGGTGGTCGATTTCGGGATAGCAAAAGATACTGAAGCCGGGCACGAAACCAGTACCGGCACCCGCATGGGAACGGTGGCCTATATGAGCCCGGAGCAGATCAAGAGTAAGCCGGGTGAAAAGATAGACCAACGAACCGACATTTATTCCCTTGGTGTGTTACTGCACCAGATGCTGACAGGCAAGCCGCCCTACGATACACAAAAAGAGTCACTGTTTGACATTCAGCTCAAGATCGTACAGGAGCCGCTTCCGAGAATGCAGGGCATCTACGAGTATGTCTCAGAAGAGATGCAGACGATTGTCGACAAGGCAACGGCAAAAGATCGTAACAAGCGCTATCAAAGTTGTGAGGAGTTTTTGCTGGCGATAAATGCGCCGATGCTACCGCCACCATTACTACAACATAAACATACCTTCCTTATATATCTGAGCTCGGTGGTGCTCTTCTCAATTGTTGTGATTTTAATTGTTGTGTCAGGGGTAATGAGCCCAAGTAGACATTTAGCACCGGTCGAGGCACCTGTAGAAGCGCCAGTCGAGGCTCCCGCTGCGCCTGCCGCAGACTATCCGGTAGAGACGCCCGCAGCTCCCGTCGCAGACTATCCGGTTGAGACGCCAGCGGTGCCAGTACCTGCTGTGATAAGTCATGAGGTAGGCGAGAGGTATGGCGGAGGGATTATCTTTTATGTGGATGCAACCGGCCAGCGCGGTTTGATTGCCGCCACATCGGATATGTCAGGGCATTCCGATGGCTATAATGAAGGGTTTTATACTTGGTATGATGCAGACGCCTTATGTAATAATCTTGTAAGAGGGGGCTATAGCGATTGGCATCTTCCAACTAAAGAGGAGCTGAATAAGCTTTATCTCAACAAAAGTGTTGTTGGGGGTTTTGCTGCCAGCTACTACTGGAGTTCATCGGAGTTCGAAGCTGCTGGCGCGTGGTACCAGGATTTCAGTATTGGCAATCAGACCTACATCCCCAAGTTCACCATCAACCTTGTTCGGGCTGTGCGGGCTTTTACCCATTGATCAATTTAACCATTTACAAATGGGGTATAGGGAGGCTTGCCCCCTGTCAAAAATACTTTTGTGGTATGGTATTGTACTCTGATTTACCGCTGTGTCGTGATGTATATTCTCTTATTCTGAAGATTTTTGAGTACACCAAAGATTTTTTGCGTGCATATAAGTACACCCTTGGTCATGATCTCAAGCGTGACCACTTGGTGCTTGTGCGAAGCATCTACAGGGCCAACAAGGCCAAAAGCAAGAACCCATAACCTCCCTCTACTCATGAGAATTCTTAAAATTGGTCGCTCTCTTGACAATGATATCGTTATCAGCGCTCGCGAGGGCGATGTTTCGAAAGTACATGCGCTCCTCAAGATTGAAAATGACGGCACTGTCAGAATCAGCGATCTTGAATCGACGAATGGCACTTCTGTCAACGGCAAACTTCTGCAAAAAGCTGATGAGGTGGTTATTACTCCAGATGATGATGTGCGGCTTGGGAGCCATTATCGGATTGATGTTTGGAGTTATCTGAAAAACCCTCTCCTCGGCAAGGAAAATGGTCCTCAGGTGGTAACTGGTGAACTTAAAAAGAGGGTGAGCATCGGCAGAAATCCATCAAATACCATTGTTCTGCCCTACGCAGATGTTTCAGGTGAACATGCCGATCTTCTGCTTTTCAAGAATGGGGAGGTGTTGCTGAATGACAAGCATTCGACCAACGGAACCACTGTGAATGGTTTGGCGGTCACCAGTAAAAAAATACTGAAGGGCGATACCATTGTGATCGGCGATGGGCATATTTTGAACTGGGAAGCCCAGCTGTTCGGTAAGCTGGCTCTGACCAAAAAATTCATGATACCGGCCATTGCTGCAGCGGTTGTGCTTGTGCTCGGTATAGGATTCTATTTCCTCAAAGATCGGATTATGCCGGTTGGAGTGATGGAAAAGTACGGAAATTCAGTTGTCATCATTTACAACGACTATGTGTACGAAGTTGATTTGGGCAATAATAAAAAGATCTTGATGACGAAAACCGATAAAGGGTTTGAACTTTATAATCCCGAAAAAAATGAACCGATAACCATAACCGGTAGTGGTTTTTTTGTTTCTGCGGATGGTAAAATTATGACAAACCGCCATGTCGCCCTCCCCTGGGATTATGACGACAACACTAAGGCTCTAAAGGCCTATGTCGAGGGTGAAATTGTTAAAGAGATCGCTCGCCTTGAACAGGACAAGTCAACCGCACTCATTGGCAATATAATCGGAGCAAACATCAATGTCTTGCCAGTGATCACGAAACTCCACACGTTGAATACAGCCAATGTTGTTGTCTCCGGTAAGTCGCTCTATCTTGGTATCGGGCTCAATGATACCTATATCAATGCAAAAAGTGATTTGATTGGTTGCCTCTCTCTGCGGGATTCGGGAGATAAAGAGCGTGATGTTGCCCTGATTCAGGTTAAAAACAAGTCATTGCCGGGCAAGGTGAAGGAGTATGTTCATCTTGATGAAGCTCTTACCGATAAAAAATTGCTGAAACCAGGAATGAAACTGATGATGATTGGCTATCCGGCCGGTTTTGCATTGGGGCAGACAAACGAGGGGCTGAAAGTCAATTTTGAGGAGGGTACGCTTTCACGCATTGCGGATGATATCAACTTTGGCCACAATTTGCCAGCCATTCCTGGATCGAGCGGATCACCGATATTCAATAAAAGAGGGCAGCTTGTTGGCGTCAATAATCAGCAGCTTGTCAATACGCAGACCTTTAATATGGCAATTTTGGCAAAACATGCCGTCGATCTTTATAACTCAATTAAGTAATCTCTTAGAGCCATGTCAACCATCAATAAATGTGTCAATGGTCATCAATATGACACTGAAAAGCACAGTGGATGCCCTTACTGCCCGAAAACATCACTTTTGAATGATGCCTCTCCAATCAATAAAACAGAAAGTATCATGCATAAAACAGTTGTTGGCGACAAAACAGCATCAACAAGCAAGGACAAAACCATGATTTCCTCCAGTCAGGGAGCGATAAACGAAACCATTGTAACCACAGGCAACAAAGCAGGTGTGCAACAAGGAACAAAAATATTCAGCGTATCAAACCCTGCGCAAGAGCGAAAGCTTGTGGGTTTTCTGGTCTCCTATGACCTTGATGAACGGGGTAAATCGTTTCCATTATTTGAAGGGAAAAACCTTATTGGCTCCGACAGGGGGTGTGATGTTGTCATAGAAAATGTTCCTGCCATTTCAGGAAAGCACTTGACCATACTCTACAGAAAAAACCTTTTTTTATTCAAGGATGAGTTCTCAACTAACGGCACATACATCGATGGGGAGATGCAAAGTGAAGGCCAACTTGACAAAGAGTGTATCATAACAATAGGGGGCATCAGCATCTATTTTATCATGGTACCGTTTCATCAACTTCACGCCTAACGAAGTGAAAGAGTGCCATCTTTTTATAATGTCAGAATAGATAACCATACGATGAACAAAAATCTCAACCATTATGAAATAGCCAATGCTACCGATGTGGGCAAGGTGCGGCTTGTGAACGAAGATTATTATGGTACCAGAGAGACTCTGAATGGTGAAGTGGTCGTTGTTTGTGATGGCATGGGCGGCCATGCAGGTGGTGAAACAGCCTCCAGGCTTGCAGTTGAATCAATAATAGCCAGCCTAAACAGCAAGCTCTCAGCCGACCCCCTCAACGCCTTGAATGAGGCGCTGCTCTATGCCAACCAGGTTATATTGGACTATGCGCTCCAGCATCCTGAACTCAAGGGAATGGGGACGACATGCGTTGTGCTGCTTCTGAAAGATAACTGCGGTTATTATGCGCATGTCGGTGATAGCAGAATCTATCTCTACACCAACAATCACCTCCATCAACTCACCAAAGACCATTCGTTTGTACAGTCACTGATTGAAGCAGGAGCCATAAGCTCACAAGATGCCGAGAGCCATCCAAGAAAAAATGAAATTACCAATGCTCTCGGGCTTGAACGGATGCAGCCTCCAACGCTTTGCCAGAATCCCTGCAAACCGCGACAGGGTGATATTCTGCTCCTTTGTTCCGATGGCCTGACCGGCATGGTCACTGATGCACAGATTAAGGAGCTGTTAGGCTCGAAGAAGGAGCTTTATGACAAGGCCAAAGAGCTTGTTCAGCTTGCCAATAGTGCCGGTGGGATCGACAATATTACGCTTCAGCTTGTCCAGTTCAGTGGTAGTGGTTTTGCCAAGAGCAGAAAGGGCTTGAGCGCCAAAGTCAACAAGAGGGTGCTGCTGGTGGCAGGTGTTGCCCTGTTGGCTCTCAGCTTGCTTGGGACAATAGTGGTTATGGCTTCCGGCGGGTTCTTTGGTGATGGCATTGCTCAAACAATAGCCCCATTTTTTTCTCATAAAAATGTTGCCGCTCCATCAAAAACAGCACCGGCCATAAAAAAGGTGCCACCGGCTCCGAATGCAGAAAAAGATTCACTGCAAGCTGCTCTTACAAAAACACAACGTGAGCTTGAAGCACAACGGGTGCAACAAAAAGAGAAGGATGCGCAACAGGCAGCAGCGCTTGCAAAGGCAAAAAGTGACAGGGATGCAGCACTTTTGAAGGCAAATCAAGAGGCTGATGCACATCGTACAGAAACCGGAGTGCCGGCTCCACGTGAGACAAAAGGAATAAAGATTGGCCAGGAGTATGGCGGAGGGATTGTCTTTTATGTCGATGCTTCCGGTAAGCATGGCCTTATTGCCGCCAAATCGGATCTGACAGCTCGCTCTATGGCTACTGATGAAAAATTGTCAGGATTGTATTCCTGGGCTGATGCAAAAGCTGCTTGCAATGCTTTTGTTATTGGCGATTATGGTAACTGGCGCCTGCCAAGCAGAGAGGAACTGAAGACACTGTTGCTTAAAAAAAGTGTTGTTGGCGGTTTTAGAAAAGGTACGTACTGGAGTTTTTCGGAGAAGGATGGACTGAGTGCATTGATTAGGGACTTCGGCAATGGGAAGGAGTTGAATGATAAAAAGACAACGACACATCGCGTTCGCCTGATCCGCTCGTTTTAAGTTTATAAAAAGATACCCTGCACGGTACTTACCCTATGGAACAACAGATACTGAACTATCAGATAGAGCGCCTTCTTGGAGAGGGTGGGATGAGTCGCGTCTATCTTGGTATCGACTTGAAGACTGGCCAGAAAGTAGCCATCAAGGAGCTACTGCCCCATTTGGCCAATCAAAAT
>CAIPKT010000191.1 GCA_903865705.1 uncultured Chlorobiaceae bacterium | reverse complement strand
TCAACCGCTCGACGGGCTGTTGCTTCGCCGATACCGGTTGATGCACCGGTAATAAGAAAAACCTTGTCCTTCATATCGCGTTTTGTCATGGTTTGATGTCATTCAGGGTACTGTGCTTGCGGCCATAGAAAAAATAGATCACAAATCCGATAAGCAACCATACAATCAGTCGGATCCAGTTTTCGGCAGGGAGCGAGAACATGAGCATAAGGCAGGTGAAAATACCTGCAAGAGGCACAAAAGGCATCAGCGGCGCCTTGAACGGCCGTTCAGCCTCAGGGTTAGTTTTTCTCATAATGAGCACGGCCGTGCAGACCACTACAAAGGCAAAAAGGGTGCCGATATTGACCAGCTCAGCCAGCAGTCGTAAGGGGAGCAGTCCGCCAAGCAAGGCAACAAAACATCCCGTCAGGATGGTTGACTTCCAGGGTGTCCTGAATTTATCATGAATAGCTCCGAAAAATGATTTCGGCAGCAAGCCGTCACGCGCCATGGCTAAAAAAATTCTCGGCTGGCTGAGCATCATGACCAGTAATACCGAGGTGATGCCGGTAATTGCTCCAAGCGAAATAACAAGCTGCGCCCAACCGATGCCGACCTGCATGAAGGCGTTAGAGACCGGAGCATCAATGCTGATCTGGTTGTAGGGAACCATACCGGTTACGACTGCCGCAACAGCAATATAGAGGAGCGTGCAGATGACCAGCGAGCTGATAATGGCGATAGGGATATCACGCTGTGGATTCTTTGCCTCCTCGGCATGAGTTGAAATAGCGTCGAACCCGATATAGGCGAAAAAAATCATGGCAGCTCCGGCAAGTACCCCTACCGGTGCTCCCCCCAGACCCGGTTCACCGAGAACGGTATGGCCGAAAAGAGTGAACCCTGAATAGCCGAACGGAGCAAAAGGAATCCAGTTAGCAGGGTCGACATACTTCGCTCCAAGCACGATCACCAGCAGTACAATGGCAACTTTGACAATCACCATGCCGGCATTGAATCGGGCACTCTCCTTGATGCCCTTGACCAGTACCACCGTCACGGCAAGGGCAATCAGTACTGCAGGCAAGTCAAACCATGCGCCGGTCAAGCTCAGAAGTCCTGTTGCAGGGTCAAAGTCGAGAGGAGCATTGGAGAATAGTTTAGGAATACCGATACCGAATATCCCCAGAAAATCCTGAAAGTATTTTGACCATCCATGCGCAACCGTTGCCGAAGCAACGCCATATTCCAGAATCAGATCCCACCCGATAATCCAGGCCATCAGCTCACCAAGCGTCGCATAGGCGTAAGTATAGGCTGATCCGGCAATTGGTACCATTGAGGCAAATTCAGCATAGCAAAGAGCCGCAAAAATACAGGCAAGAGCGGCAACCGCAAAAGAGAGCGTCACTGCAGGGCCAGCCTTGTCATGAGCGGCTACGCCGATAAGGACAAAGATGCCGGTTCCAATGATGGCGCCTACACCAAGGCTGGTCAGGGCAACCGGACCGAGAACCCTGTTCAGACGATGCGTGCCATTCACTTCACCAAGGAGCATTGACAGCGGCTTTTTACGGAAACTATTTTTCATGCTACGAGTTTCTACGGTTCATGATGGTGAGAAAATAGACCAACTGCATAATTGCCTGGGCCGCTGCGGCAACATAGGTCAGCGCAGCAGCGTCAAGAACCGCATTGACCCCCTTCAACTCGGCGCTCGACACAATGCCTTGTGAAACCAGCAGCTCTTTTGCCCGGCGGCTTGCATTAAATTCAACCGGAAGTGTAATCAGCGCAAAGAGTGCCGTTGAGCCAAACAGCAGAATACCTGCCCATGCAAGCGTTGTCCCGATGGTTCCGGCAAGGAACATACCGGCCATAAAAAGAATCGGACCAACATAACTGCCGACTGAGACCGCAGGTACCATAATTGAACGTAAATGAAGCGGCATATAGCCTGTCTTGTCTTGCAGGGCGTGGCCGGCTTCGTGAGCGGCAACACCAACCGAAGCAATGCTTGAAAGATTGTAAACCTCCTCACTCAGGCGCAGCGTCTTGTGAAAAGGGTCGTAGTGATCACTCAACATGCCATGAGAGGCCTCAATCGTCACCCTGCTGAGCCCGCCACGATCAAGAATACGCCGGGCAGCTTCAGCTCCCGTGATGCCACTCTGTGTACGCACCTGTGAATACTTTTTAAAAGCAGACTTAACCTTGAACTGCGCCCATAAACCCAGAAGCAGGGCCGGGCCGGCAAAAATAAAATACAATGGATCAAAATACATGGCTGTAAAAGTAAATGATTATCGTTGAAAGTCAGTATCGGTAACAATGGTGAACATCACATCAAGGAACATCGAAACCTATACATAAGTTTCATGAATAGCAAGAGGTAAGAGAGCTACTTCAACGTAGTACGTCACTCAGGGTGCTC
>CAIPKT010000190.1 GCA_903865705.1 uncultured Chlorobiaceae bacterium | reverse complement strand
TCAGGCACCTATGAACTCAACGGTCAACAGGTGGCCGAGATGGACGATGATGAACTTGCCCGTATCAGGAACCGGGAAATCGGCTTTGTTTTTCAGACCTTTAACTTACTCCCCCGTCTCAACTGCCTTCGCAATGTCGAATTGCCGTTGATCTATGCCGGGGTTTCGCCTGATGAACGTGAAGAACGGGCAAATAAAGCTCTTGTCAGAGTAGGGCTCGGCGACCGGATAATGCATAAACCGGCTGAACTTTCGGGAGGTCAGATTCAGCGCGTGGCCATCGCACGAGCGCTCATCAACAACCCGTCGATTATTCTTGCCGATGAGCCAACGGGAAACCTCGACACCGCAACAAGCAAGGATATCATGAAGATTTTCGGTGCGCTTTCCGAAGCAGGCAATACCATCATCCTCATCACGCATGAAGAGGACATCGCCCGCTACACCCGCCGTATCATCCGGCTCCGGGACGGGAAAATCGAAAGTGACATGAGTCAATGAGCCAGACTTACCGACAATTCCGCTATGAAAGTACGGAGAGCCTGAAAATGGCCATCTTTCAGATCAGGGCGAATAAAACGCGTTCTTTTCTTACCGCGCTCGGCGTCATTATCGGTATTGTCGCCATCACCATGATGGGCACTGCAATCAACGGCATTGATCTAGGATTTGAAAAAAGCCTTGCCATGCTTGGCTACGATGTTATTTACGTCCAGAAATCATCATGGACCACCATGGGGCAGTGGTGGCTGTACCGGAACCGTCCTGACCTTAAACCAGAATATGCCGCCCAGCTCAACCGGATCATTGCCGACAATCCGAAATCCGAGCTCCTAATCGCCGTACCGCAAATGTCGACCTATCAGGCAACGGCTAAATACAAGGATCAAATCCTTGAGCAGGTAATTTCACTCGGTACCACCGGCGACTACCTTCAAACGGCATCCGGTGCGCTTACCATGGGCCGGTTCTTTACACCAGCAGAATCAAGCAGCAGTGAAATGGTCTGCGTCATCGGTGACGATATTGCAAGCGGCCTCTTTCCGAACGAGCCCGCTCTCGACAAATCCATCCAGCTCAAAAGCCGCAAATGCCGCATTATCGGTGTTTTCAAAAAACAGGGTAAATTTCTGGGGCTTTTCAGTTTCGATAACCAAATTATTATGCCGCTCGGTGCTTTTGAAAAAATCTACGGTAAAAACATGTTCACCACCGTACGGGTGAAAATCAAAGATCAGACGCGTGTAGCAGAAGCCAAGGAGGAGTTGCTCGGGCTGATGCGCAGAATCCGAAGGATTCCGGCCGGAAATAATGAAAATTTTTCGATCAACGAACAGAGGGCCTTCAAAAGCCAGCTTGACCCCATCAAAAACGGCATTGCTGTGGCAGGTATCTTTATAACAGGGATGTCGCTCTTTGTCGGTGCCATTGGGATCATGAACATCACCTTCGTCAGCGTCAAAGAACGTACCCGGGAGATCGGACTGCGCAAGGCGCTCGGTGCCCGGCGCCAGACCATTCTTCTGCAGTTTCTTATCGAATCGGTGATGATCTGCCTCATCGGAGGATTTATCGGGCTCAGCACCTCTTTTCTGATAACCTTTGCCATCGGAAAAATCATGCCGGATTTTCCGGTACAGTTCTCGCTTGACCTTATCATGGCAAGTCTTGCCGTTTCCGTCGTCACCGGCATCATCTCGGGCCTTGCTCCGGCAGTGACAGCCTCGAAGCTCGACCCGGCAGACTCGTTGCGTTATGAATAGGAGTATTTATGCAGTTGCGTGAAACCATTACCCAGGCGATCTACTCTCTCGCCGTCAACCGGCTCCGCTCTTGGCTCACCATTATGGGTGTAGCTGTAGGAGTATTTTCCATCATTGCCGTCATGACCGCGCTTGATGCCATCGACAAAAGCGTAGAAACCGGTCTCACCAGCCTTGGAGCCAACACCTTCCAGATTCAAAAAAATCCAGCCACAGTGTTCGGCAGCGGACACAGCCGGAACTTCTATGCCAACAGGAAAGATATCACCTACAAGCAGGCGCTCCTGTTCCGAAAAAGCATGGGAACAAGCGCTCGCAATATCGGTTTTACCATTACCAGCCCTGCCAATCTTGCGAAATATGCCAACCGTACCACAAACCCCGATGTTACCATGACCGGCGGTGATGAAAACTTTTCCGCCTCCAACGGCTACACCATAGCGACCGGCCGCAACCTCTCGGAAACCGATATCCGCTCAGCAAGAAACATCGCAGTAATCGGAAGCGAACTTGCCGCAACGCTCTTTCCTTCAGGCGAAAACCCGCAAAACAAACTTATCAAGGTAAACGGAGACGTCTATAGTGTTGCCGGAGTTTTTGATAAAAAGGGAGCCGCATTCGGGCAGAGTCAGGATAACTTTGTGCTCATTCCCATAACCCGATACCTCGACCATATCAATGAAAAAAGCAGCCTCAACATCACTGTCGAAGCCCCCTCACGCAAAGAGTATCCCCATGTCATCGACCGGGCGATAGGGAACATGAGGCTTGCCAGAGGACTCACCGTCAAAGACATCAATGACTTCGAAATCAGAACAAACGAATCACTCATCGACTCGTTCAGAGACATAAAGAGCGCTATCAGTACCGGCGCATTCATCATCAGCTTTATGGCCCTCCTTACCGCCGGGGTAGGAATCATGAACATCATGCTGGTCAGCGTTACCGAAAGAACAAAAGAGATCGGTATCCGAAAATCAATCGGGGCACCCCGCACCACCATTCTTCGCCAGTTCCTTTTTGAAGCTCTCTTTCTCTCCATTGCCGGCGGCCTGATCGGGATTATTATCGGCATTGCGGCAGGGAATATTGTGGCACTCAAATTCAATCTCCCGCCGATATTCCCGCTGCTCTGGATAACCGTCTCCATGATTGTATGCTCCGTAATCGGTATAGCATTCGGACTCTTCCCCGCTTGGAAAGCAGCTAATCTCAACCCCGTAGAAGCGCTCCGACCAAAGTAGAACAACAGCGTACCATTTTCTCCTGTTCAAGAAATATGGAACAGGTTAGCGGCATACTGTTTGACCTGATGCATCATGGTTAATTCACCGGCAGCAAATGCTTCAAGCTGCTTTTTCAGACCGGATCCTTCACCGTAGGTACAATCCACGCGCTTCCAGGCCGGCAGCACATCTTTTTCGATCCACTGCCAGCGGCTATCCCGGTCAGTAACGCTTTTGATACCGGACAGCGTTTCGAAATATCCTGAAAAAGATGAAAATGATGCTTTGACGTTTTCAACCGCTCCGGAAAAATCAAGCTCGCTTCCAAAAGAAATCACAATCCTTCCCTGCTGACTGATTGCATCAAAAACCGGCTGCAAGGTATTAAGCTGTTCTTGACGAAGCAGGAGCACATTACCGTCCCATATCATCCTGCGGGCCTCCTCTTGATTTCCCCTTTGTTCGAGCATGCGCATGCCCTCATCAATCATTCTGAAGCCTGTCAGCATATATTCCTCTTTCTCTCCCACGCAGTTTTTCTCAATTTCACCAATGCCGCCTTCAAGATAGGCCGCATGTGCCCAAGCGATATCGGAAAAAATATCATTGTTCCCGCGTCGGAGTTCATCAAGATCAGCAAGAAAAAGCTGCTGGGCGCCTACCGAGAGCAGAAACGAAGGGACAGAAAAAAAGTTATTGAGAGCAGAACGGAACAACCGTCCAGGATCAAATGAAAAACCCTCATCCTGCGCCTCTTCCTGAATGACAAGCTGATCCGGGTCATGTATCATTTCGGAGAAAGCCAGCGCAACGCCAACCTGCCGCGATGCAAAAGCCGCCATACCCGCCCACTTGAAAAGCTCCGGTTTTTGTAAATACCACGCCGCATACTGAGCAGTAATGGCCGCGTTACGCTCGACGATCCTCTCCTTTGGCGGCAGACCGGATTCAAGCTGTTCAATCCATTCTTCTTTTGAGCGGCTCATAGCAAAAAGGTTTCTGAAAGGGTTACTGTAGTCGGAGATATAACCAACAAATCGAATTATAAATTTTCGTCCGCATCAAACTGGCAAAAAGAGGGCACGAATCATTTAACTTGGTATTATTAAAAACAATGTAACAGCACCAAGGCTATGTCAGCTCATATTTCTTAATATTTCCCGTTAATCTGCGGTTTTTTTTCCGTTCATTTACATGTTCTTCTGTTCATGATTATTAAACATCAAGGCAAAACACGATAACCATATGGATACCAGACACCTGATTGAAACCTATCACCACTCCTGGACAAACGGTGATTTTGCTACAGCGCGAGGATGCCTTGCAGATGACCTTGATTTCAAAGGCAGTATTGATTGCTTTTCGAATGCGGACAATTTCATTGCAGCATTGACCCGATTCAAGCAAATGTCAAACAGCATCGTGATGCTTAAAAGCTTTTTTGATGACCACGGAGCAGCTCTTCTGTACGACTGTGATACGATCTCGCCTGCAGGAGTCATTCGCACGGCTGAATTTTTCACGGTATCGGACAACAAAATTTCCGCTATTCAGCTTATTTTTGATGCAACTGCATTGCGAAAAATCAATGCCGGGTTGACCGATTAAATCGCACAACATGTGTTTCGATATATTCTTTTTCATAATTGTTCACGCAACTTTCTTTAAATCATAAACAATCAACGACTATGAAGTCTTTACAAATGCTTACCAAACCGTTCATTTTGCTGCTCATTCTTGCCATATCCGTCATGACCTGGGGGTGTGAGTCATCGACCAATGCCGGACGTGGCGCAGGTATCGGTGCCACGACTGGCAGCATTATCGGCGGTATTATCGGCAGCCGCGAGGGCAGTTGGGTAAAAGGAGCAATGATTGGCGCAGTCATCGGCGGAGCTGGCGGAGCACTTATCGGAAACTATATGGATAATCAGGCGGCAGAAATCGGTCGCGATGTTGAGGGAGCTCGTGTTGAACGTGTCGGCGAAGGCATCAGGGTAATTTTTGATTCCGGCATTCTCTTCTCTACCGGCTCAGCGACTATAACCTCGACCAGCCGCTACAACATTGAAAAACTTGCCCGCATTCTCAACCGCTATCATGACACCAGTCTGGTAATAGAAGGTCATACCGATGATATCGGCAGTGAGGAAGCAAACCAGTCTCTTTCCGAAAGAAGGGCTGAATCGGTTGCAAACCTCCTTGAGGCATACGGCGTTTCCGACAGAAGGCTCTCTCCGGTTGGGTTCGGTGAAACACGTCCTGTTTCAACAAACGAAACAGAGTACGGCCGCAAACTAAACCGCCGCGTTGAAGTACTGATTTATGCAAATGACGACCTCAAACGTCAGGCTGAATCCGGTCATTTACGGTATTAACTCCTTTTTGCAGATTACAGAACGAAATAGCTCCCGATGGAAAGCCTGGACAGAATCTGTTCAGGCTTTTTTATTGAGGGGTGGAAAAAAATAGTTAAATTCCGTCCATCAAAAATATGCCAGACCAAGATGGCTGATTATGCTAACATTATCCCCAATGGAAAACATAACGCGTCGACCATGATCTATTTTAAAAATGCCGAAGAGGTTCTCTTTCAATGGGTTTCGCGAGTTTGCAGCGGTAATGCCGACGACATTTCAGCGCTTTACAATGAAGCAGCCGTCCTGATTCCTACCTTTTCTCCCCACACTGTCATAACTCCAGAGGGAGTCAGAAACTATTTTGGACAGCTTGCAACAAGAGATGGACTTGGAGTTCGTCTGCACAATAAAGCCCTCAGAAAGCAGTCGTTGAGCGATACCTTGCATACCCTGAGCGGCATCTGCTCCTTTGAATTCGAAGTAGACCAGGTACTGCTCTCTTTTCCTTCACGATTTACGTTTGTGATCGACATCTCTCTTGAACGACCAATCCTGCACCACCACTCTTCGCAAGTACCAAGAAATCTTTCGTAAATTGAAAAACGGATAACCGGAACAATGCATAAGAAAAATTATGTCTTGTTCCGGAAATATAAACTCTGGCCTGGAAAACGGTAGACGGTTGCCTACTTTTTAGCGAGCTCTTTCATTTCAGTTTCAAGGCGATCGAGCTTCGCCTTCATGGCACCAACATTGCGCAGCATCGCCTCATGCTTCAACTGGTCACGCATGGGCTGTGCCGGATAGCCACGCAGAGAAATACCCGGCTCCATAAAGGATTTTGAAATCCCTGCCTGGGCAGCGACATGAATACGGTCAGCCAGTTCAAGATGACCTGCAAATCCAGCCTGCCCGCCAATCAGACACTGACGGCCGATCGTTACACTTCCGGAAATACCGGCCTGGGCAGCAATAACGGTATCTTCGCCAATCCGGCAGTTATGGGCGATCTGAACAAGATTATCAATCTTGGCTCCCCTGCAAATCACCGTACCGCCCATGGTGGCACGATCAATAGTCGTATTTGCGCCGATTTCGACATCGTCACCAATTTCAACAATTCCCATCTGGGGAATCTTCACGTATGAACCATTACTCTGTGGGGCAAAACCAAATCCATCAGCTCCGATCACACTTCCCGAATGGATAACCACCCTATGGCCAATAATGGTACCATCATAACAGGTAACAGAGGGAAAAAGGATGCTATCTTCTCCGATAGAGACATCATGCAAAAGAACGGTATGAGCACCAATCACCGTATTGCGGCCGATTGAACAGCGATCGCCAATCACAGCATACGCTCCTACCGAAGTCCCCTCCCCTATCGTGACTCCTTCACCAATCACCGCTGTCGGAGCTATGCCCTTGGCTGCGATCATGCGAGGCGTCGCAAATTTCTGCAGAACAAAAACAAATGCTGAATAAGGGTCGCTGACCTTGAGAAAAGAAATTCCGGAGCTGAACTCCTCAACCGAAACCGACCGGTGTACGATAACGAGTGACGCTTCAGTGGTGGAAAGATATTTTGCGTACTTCTCGTTGGCAATAAAGCTGACCTGCCCCTTTTGCGCAGTTTCGATCTTTGCCGGACCGGAAATCACCAACTCATCACTCCCCTCAAGCTCAACAGAATCAAAAAATTGCCCAAGGTAATTTTGAATATCCTTAATTGTCATATTTTTCAAGCAAATAACCTCACTTTAGAAACAGGAAATAATTAATAAATTTTTAAGCCTTTTTAATTATATTTGGGCTCTCTTGAGTTTTTTTCCCGTAAAGGGGTCAAAAACACTCAAGGGCATATAAATGTATTTGCCTCAATATAACCCCTTTCATCCGAATATGCAGGACACGATGGCAAAACCCATTAAAATCTTTGCGGGACGCAGCAATCCAGCTCTTGCAGAAAAGATTGCTCAGTACCTCGACATATCACTTTGCGATGCAAAGGTTGAAAACTTTTCCGACGGGGAAATTTCGGTAACCTATTTAGAATCGATCCGCGGCTCGGATATGTTTATTATCCAGTCCACCAATCCGCCAGCCGACAACCTGATGGAATTGCTGATCATGATTGATGCTGCAAGAAGGTCTTCAGCAGCAAGAATCACCGCAGTGATCCCCTATTACGGTTATGCCCGACAGGACAGAAAGGATCGACCACGCGTCGCCATCTCAGCAAAGCTTGTGGCTAACCTGCTCACCAAAGCCGGAGCCCACAGGATTTTGACCATGGATCTTCATGCTCCGCAGATTCAGGGCTTTTTTGACATTCCGTTTGACCACCTTTACTCCAGTGTCATTCTTATCGACGACATTCGCCGCAGAGATTTTCGCGACAACCTTGTCGTTGCCTCCCCTGATGTCGGAGGGGTAAAACTTGCCCGGAAATTTGCAGAAGAGCTCGGTACCGACCTGGTGATTGTCGACAAAAGACGCCCTGCGGCCAATGTTGCCGAAGTAATGAACATAATCGGTGACGTCAAAGGTAAAAATGTTCTTCTTGTTGACGACATGATTGACACGGCAGGAACCATCGTCAACGCAGCAAAAGCCATCCGTGAAGCAGGCGGCCTTAAAATTTATGCAGCAGCAACGCACCCGATTCTTTCTGGACCAGCTATCAAGAGAATCGACGCATCCATACTTGAAAAGGTGATTGTAACCGATTCGGTCATCACCAATCACGACTATTCACCAAAAATTGAGACTGTAACGGTCAGCAACCTCATCGGTGAAGCTATCAAGCGTATTTATGAAGATGATTCAGTGAGCTGCCTGTTCGACAGCAAAAATATCATCGAAAAACTTACGAAACTTCGTTAAACACAAGCTGTCAAAAGGAATAAAGGAAGAGCACATGGAAACAATTGTATTAGGTGTAGAACCTCGCGTTATCAAAAAGAATGCTGCTAAAAATCTGCGCCTCACCGGCGTTGTACCGGCAGTTATTTATCATAAAGGCGAAGAGACCATTGCCGTGAGCGTCAATGAATTGGCACTCAAAAAGCTGGTACATTCGGCCGAATCACATATTATCGATCTTCAGTTCCCGGACGGAAAAATCAAACGCTCTTTTATCAAGGAGGTTCAGTTTCACCCGGTAACAGACAGAATCATTCACACCGACTTTCAGCTTTTCTCTGCCGATGAGATTATTGAACTCGAAGTCCCGGTATCTGTTTCCGGTGAGAGTGCCGGTGTTGAAAAAGGCGGCAAACTGCTGATTATTCTCCATGCACTGACCATCAAGGGCAAACCGGAAGATATGCCCGATCACCTGATTGTCGATGTTACGGCACTTGAGATCGGTCACTCCATCCACGTCAAGGAGATCCCGATGGATGCCTACGCTGGTCTGCAGATCATGGATAATCCTGACGTTCCGGTCATTACTATTCTTGCATCGAAAACAGGAGATGCCACTGTCGAAGCGGCTGCAACAACAGCAAGCTGAGAGCGTTTAAACTTCTGTTGACAAACCAGGGTATTTTATCAGTACAAAGCTGCTTTTCTTCCGCGAAAAGCAGCTTTTTCTGGTTCCAGGACTAAAACATTAACCGATAGCCACCAAAAGCTTGAAAACAGATAGCAGCACACCATCATCCCTACTGAAACGAAACTCCGGCGGGGGGACCCTTTTTTTGCTGATCGCTTTCATTGCCTTTCTGCTCATCCTGCTTATCCAGGCCGATCTTGTGCTGATCAGTTTCCGTTCGCTTTTTACAGCAATTGCGCTCGTTATCTCGGCACCGGAAGCATACCTGGAAATTTTCACCATAGAGATTCTTGAATTCTGGATAGCAGCCATCTACCTTATTGCGGTACTGATCGGTCTTGGGATCATTGCCCGAAAATCGTTTCGCAAAAAAGCGCGAAAACAACCATTAAAGTCACCTGATGAACTGAGCCTAAGCAAAATAAGCCTCCGGGCTTTCATGCGCCATACCATAGCCCTCTACGCTTCAGCCATTATTTTTGTTCTTTACTCGGCAGCATTTCTTGCGCCTTTCATCGCCCCCTTCAGTCCCTATGACCAGCAGGACTTTCTGGTCACAGCCTATCAGCCTCCCCTTTCGCAATTAGAGGCACTGGTACTGCGGCAACCAAAAAACCTGATGATACCCCTGCAGCAAGGCAGCGGAACAACCATCAATCTGGCCAACAGCCTTATCAGCGATTTTCAGCTTCTGAAAACACGCAATGAACCCAACGCCATACGCTTTGTCAACGAATACCGCATTGAAGGCAACAGCGTTATTTACCGTCAAGGCATACGCACAAAAACCATCACCCTCGGGGAGCTGACAGGAAATGGAATTAACAACATCGCCGTTAAGCGCACCTTTATCCTCGGAACAGACCAGTACGGGCGCGACATTCTCAGCCGGGTCATCTACGGCTCAAAAATCTCGCTCTCCATCGGCTTTCTTGTTGTTTTGATTTCTGTTACCCTCGGCACCGTGATAGGGGTCACTTCAGGTTATTTTGGCGGATGGATCGATGCGTTCATGATGCGGATTGTTGATATCCTTATCGCCTTTCCGGCACTCTTTCTCATCCTCATCATCATTGCCACTTTTGGCAACTCCATCTACCTTATCGTCATCACTCTCTCGTTTACGGGATGGATGGGTGTTGCAAGGATTGTCCGGAGCCAGGTACTCTCGCTCAAGGAGCAGGAGTTCATTCTCGCCGCCAAGTCACTCGGCTTGTCCAGCATGAGAATCATTTTCCGCCACCTTGCACCCAATACCCTCACCCCGGTCATCATTGCCGCAACGCTGCGAATCGGCAGCATTATTTTGACCGAAGCCGGGCTCTCCTTTCTCGGTCTCGGCGTTCAGCCGCCAACCCCAAGCTGGGGAAACATCATCAATGAAGGACGCGACAGCCTTTTGAACTACTGGTGGATTTCAACCTTCCCCGGTGTTGCCATTTTAACCACCGTAGTCTGTTTCAACCTGATCGGCGACGGCGTCCGTGATGCCCTTGACCCCAGAATGAGGGGATAACGAGCAAACAGATCAAATCATTCACGGCACCACCACTTGCCGGGTTTTGCTGCGCACTTCAATTCCGGGGCGACTTGCGGCGAAGCGCTGCATCAAGGTGAGGTTGGCTCGAGGAAGAAAAGAACCGGGAATGAGTATACAACGCTTTGGCTTTGCGTAGTTGAGCCAAGCCGTTATCTGTTGTTGCTGTTTCGGGGCAAAGCGATAGACCCAGAGGATGGCGATATCGGCTTTGTAAAGCTCCTCCTCTTTCAGGCGGCTGGTGCCCGACACGATGAGCAGCGAATGCCTGCGACTCCAGAGCTTGAGCACCTTCTCTTCCGGGCGGACAATGACCATAGAGGGCAATGAAAGCGTGCTGTCAGCCTGCAACATGTGGTAACGGGCGGGTACTTTTGAGATGAGAGAATCAGGGGTATAAAACTGTATAACCGCTTTTGGTGCGGCCACGTTGTACTCATCAAGTTGCTGCAGAATGCGCTTCTGGTCACGCGGCGTCCTGCCTGCGTCAATAAGCACCGTTTCGCTTCCGGATGAAAACACTGTGGCAAGGTTTCTTCCAAGATTGACCGTTACCATATCGGGAGCATCAAAAGGTGGATGCAGCGCAAAATCGTACCAGATGAGCAGATTTACACCCAATAAAAACGAAACCGCCACTTTTCCCCAAGCTTTCCGGTAACCGAATAAGAGCAGTGCGGAAAGGAGTGCGTAATAGAGCCAGACTTCAACCGCATCGGGCCTGAGGGTTATTGAGGCGAAGGGAACCTGGCTGAACCAGAGGGCTGAACGGAGGGTAAGCTCTGCCAGGAAAAAAGAGGTTGCAGCAAAAAATGAGGCTGCATAGCCCGACACAAGGTTCAGCAGCAACATGGGCACCAGAGCATACATCAAAAGAGTGGAAAAGAGTACAACGGGAATATTGGCCAGAATGCTGATGAGCGAAAAGGTACCAAAATAGTAGGCAATAACGGGCGAGACCCCGATAATGGCCGCAATGGTAATCATAACGCTGCCGAGCAAAAGACGACCGCTGCTTCGTAAAAGCCCTCCCCCTTTTTGCGAAGAAGGCGAATCGAAAAAGCCGGGATAAATCAGAAGAATGGCCAGAACCGCACCGTTGGTCATTAAAAACCCAGGATTGAGGAGATCAAAGGGATCGAAGAGAAGAATCAGAAAATCGGCAATGGCAAGCGAGTTAACCGGATAGCTTTTCCGTCCAAGTGTCTCTCCACCAATCAGTACCAGAGACATAAAAGCGGCGCGTTTGACCGACGGCGAATTGCCGGTCACATAACAGTAAACAAGCAGAATGAAGACAAAAAGCACGAAGGAGAGCCACCGCCCCAAAGTGGTCACCTTGAAACGCTGCAGGCAGATTTGAATGACAAGGGCCAACAGACCGACATTGAGACCTGACACAGCAAGAATATGGGCCGTGCCCGTTAGCTTGAAGGCCTCAAATACCTCATCCGACATAGTCTCCCTTTCGCCCGTCAGCACCCCGGCAGAGAGCTTGCGCTCCTCCCCCGGGGGCAAGAGCTCTTCAAGACTTTTCGTGATATAGTCATAGACCGGCTGTACAATAAAGCGCTCAAAACCATTAAGCCTTGGCTCTCCTTCATGCTGCACCAGCCAGGGCCCGGCACAGTAGAGCTGCACCGAAAGCTGCTTCATGCGAGCAGCTTTGCGGGGGTCAAACTCGCCCCGGTTGGCGGCTTCAGGAATAAGATCGAGCTTCCCCTTCACCCGAACCATGTCACCATACCCTATTTTGACATCCGGCTTCCCGGCACTGCGCATAAAAACTTTTGCCCGGTCATTGAGTTTGAAAGTACGGCCGTTATCAAAAACCTCTTCAACTTCCAGAATCCAACCGACTCCTGTTTTGGAGAAATTTGGCCGATTGGCAATCCGACCGTAAAGCAGCACGTCTTTTCCGCTGAAACGCAATAACCCGTCGCGCGGCACATAATTGAGCTGGTAATCGCTGTAGGCGGCAAAGCAGAAGAATACAAAAAGCAAGTAGCTGATGGAGGAGAAAAAGAGCGGGAACGAAGCTTTACTGCGCAGCTTTTCAAAAAGGAGGCTCGCCAGAAGAGCGACCAAGGCCAAAGCAGAGAGAAGCAGCCACCCGTAAACCGAAAGAGAAAGGGTTACCCCTGCAAGAATCCCCGGAATGACAATACAGAGCAGCCGCACGGCTGGGTATGGCGCAAGGGAAAACCGCAGAGAGTGCCGCAGCTCCTTTATTTTTTTTACTTTAGGCAAATCAATGTTTTGTATATTGTTTTTTTTCAAGGCTCTAAACCTCACTCTCTGCATGCTTGTCAAAGATATACTGAGCTCTGCTACCAAACCTGTCTTCAGCTTTGAATTCTTTCCTCCAAAAAAAGATCAGGATTGGGAAACACTGTTTGAAACCATCGCAGCACTCTCGCCGCTTAATCCCTCGTATGTCAGTGTTACTTATGGAGCCGGAGGATCGACCCGCTCGAGAACCCATAGTCTGGTAACAAAAATACAGAAAGAAACCGGGCTTACCGTCGTATCGCACCTTACCTGCATCTGTTCTGACAAAGAGGAGACCGGAGCCATTCTCCAGAACTACAGGGAGCACGGCATCAATAACGTGCTTGCCCTGAGAGGTGACATACCAGTCGGAATAAACTCAATGGCCGATGCCATAAAGGATTTTCCTTACGCCATAGACCTGGTTCGATTCATAAAAAAAGAGTACCCTGATTTCGGTATCGGTGTTGCAGGCTTTCCTGAAGGACACCCTGAAACACCAAACCGCATGAAAGAGATTGAGTATCTGAAAGAAAAGGTCGATGCCGGGGCCGACTATATTGTCACTCAGCTCTTTTTCGATAACCGGGATTACTTCGATTTCGTTGAGCGCTGCGCACTTGGCGGCATTACAGTACCCATCATTCCGGGAATCATGCCCATCGCCACACGAAAAGGGATGATCCGGATGTCGGAACTGGCACTTGGCGCAAGAATTCCCGCTACTCTCCTTAAAAAAATCCTCGACGCAAAAAATGACGATGAAGTCGCGTCAATCGGTATCGAATGGGCTACAGAGCAGGTACAGGAACTCATCGACCATCATATCAAAGGCATCCACTTCTATACCCTGAACATGGCCGATGCAACCCTTAAAATCTTCAATAACATCCACCAGTAACCTTGTTAAACCAAGCCGCACTCCCCTTTTCAGAGCCTCTCATTCTGTACAAGCTGTTCGAGTGTTTCACGTTTACGGACAAGCTTGACCTCGCTTCCGTTCACCATCACTTCTGCCGGGCGTAGCCTGCCATTGTAGTTACTGCTCATAACGGCGGCATAAGCCCCCGACGACATCACCGCAAGCAATTCGCCCTCTTCTGCCTGAGGAATAGCCCTATGGCGGGCAAAGAAATCACTCGATTCACAAATCGGGCCGACAACATCGGCAACAACCGTTTCATCATGAAAAGTCACCGACTGAACTTCATGATGCGACTGGTAAAGCGCCGGACGAATCAGTTCCGTCATTCCGGCATCGACAACAAAAAACTGTTTGCCGGTATGATTGCTCTTTTTATAGAGAATCCTGGTCAACAGAACCGATGCATTGGCAACCAGATAGCGTCCAGGTTCAAAAATCACCTTCACGCCAAGCGGCAAAAGCATCGGAATAAGCTTTTCGGCAAAACATTCAATTGGAGTTGCCGGTTTCAGCGGATCGTAGGTTACCGGAAAACCGCCGCCAATATCAAGAAATTCAATGGCAAAGCCGAGCTCTTTTGATGCCTTAAAAATCGCAAGCAGCTTCACGGTAGCAGCTAAATAAAATTCCGGGTCAAAAATCTGAGACCCGATATGCATATCAAGTCCAACAAGCTTGAGATTAGGCAACTGGGAGAAAAGAGAAAATACCGACGGAAGCTCCAGCTCATCAATACCGAACTTCTCCTTGCTGTCGCCGGTTGTAATATAGGGATGAGTTTCAGCCGTCACATTCGGATTGATCCTTATGGCTACAGCAGCTCGTTTGCCTAGTTCTCCAGCGATCCGGTCAATGGCCCGGAGTTCCGACAACGATTCAGCTTTCAGCATAAGTACCTCGCTCTGAAGGGCATAGACAATCTCGTCAGCTCTCTTGCCCACACCGGCAAAAATGATTTTTTCAGGTGAAACACCAGCCTGCAAAGCCCGATAAAGCTCTCCGCCGGAATTGACATCACACCCGCAGCCAAGTTCAGAAAGAGTACGAATAACGCTGAGGTTATAGTTGGCCTTGACGGAATAGCAGGTAAAATGAGGTAGAAGTTTGAATGCAAGCTCAAAAATCTGATAACTATCGATGAGACTTCTCCTTGAAGTCACAAAAAGTGGAGTTCCGAAAGTAGTGGCAAGCTCTTCAAGGCTGACTTCGTCGCAGCAGAGCGTCGTACCGGTATAGTGAAAAAAATTACTGTCAAGCACTGTTCCATTACCTGTTAAAGGGTTATAAAGAGGTTAAAAATAGCTTTTATCCCGTTATCACCGAAAGAAAAAACCCATAACTTGCAAAATCACCTTTAAGGTTTTATATTCAAAACTCTTTACAATTACATACCTGATTGAGGTTACCATGGCAAAAGGAAAAGAAAACAGAATCGTTATTACCCTTGAATGCACTGAAGCAAAAAAAGAGGGCCAAACGGTTTCCAGATATACCACAACAAAAAACAAGAAAAATACCACAGAACGTCTTATCTTGAAAAAGTATAATCCAAATATGCAGCGTCATACCCTGCACAAGGAGATCAAGTAAGGCTTTTTAACGGTACTGGTCTTAGCAGAACGCAAATGCCCGAATGGCGGAATTGGTAGACGCACGCGTTTCAGGGACGCGCGCCGCAAGGTGTAGGAGTTCGAGTCTCCTTTCGGGCACAAACAATCTTCCAAGGCGATATGCACGTGAATACACTCAACAACATATCATCACCCGGTTCAGCTCAGATCAGGTTTTTTACATACAACGCACACGTATGCACCTTTTCTTGATAAGGTGCTTTTTTTGTTGCTTTGCTTTAACAATCCATAAATTTCAAGAGTAGTGGATCATACAAAAATAAATCTCCTTGTCAGACTTCAGCATCTTGACAATAAGATAGAAAGCATAGTGAGCCTTCAAAAAGGGCTGCCGGAGGAAATTGATGCTCTTGATGAAGACCTGGTATTTACAACACGCCAGATTGAATCACGAAAGAAGATTGCTGACGAACACCTTAAAACCCGGTCACGTCTGCACGAAACGATCTCTGAGTGCAAAAACAAGATTCTGAATTTCAAGGAAAAACAGACCCTTGCCCGCAACAATAAGGAATACGACGCTCTCTCGAAGCAGATCGAATATGAAGAAAAAGAGATAGCGCAGGCAGAAATCCAGCTTCAGGATATTGTTCACGCCATTCAGCGGGCACAGGATATCCAGAAAAAAGGACGTCAGCTCATTACAGAAAATCGATATGACGAGATTACTGAAGAGATGATGCCGGACGATGTCTTGCAACAGCAGCTTCAGGATCTGAAACAGCAGGTCGATCTGAAAAGAGAGGAGCTTGACAGTATCGTTATTGAAACAGCCGAAGACGTTGATTCCCTGAAAAAAAAGGTAATTACTCAACGCGCGATTATTGCCACTGAAGCAAAACGCCTGCTCGACAAGTACGACCATCTCAGAAGCGGCATCTTGAACAATGCCGTCGTAAAGCTCAACCGCAACGCTTGTTCCGGCTGCAACACAAGAGTCCCGACCAATCGTCATACCCTGATTGTGCAGGGAGGATTTTATCTTTGCGAATCATGCGGACGCATTGTCGTTCATGAGCGTCTTTTTGATGAGGCCGAAAATTAATTAAGCAAAATGACCCGTTCAGAAGCCTGAACGTTCTCTTTTTCATGATGGTTCTTTGAAAAGCTGAAACCGCAAGTGTGCAGTCGCCGTGCAGCCGTAAGGTTGCGCAGAGGAAAGTCCGAACTTCACAGGGCAGGGTGCCGGTCGAGAGTCGAAAGACTCAAGCCCGGGGATGACGGCGCAAGCCGCTCGTCACAGATAGTGCAACAGAAAACAGACCGCTTCGGGCAACCGGAGTAAGGGTGAAACGGGGGTGTAAGAGACCACCAGACATTACAGTAATGGAATGTGCTTGGCAAACCTCCCCGAAGCAAGGCTAAATAAGAGGACTTTTCCCTCCGGGGAAAAAGAGCGGCCCGTTCAATTCCGAAAGGAGAGTTCTCGGGTAAGCCGCATCAGATAAATGGCTGCAGCATTAACCGGTTTTTCCGGTTAATGAACAGAATTCGGCTTATAGCTTCGGTTTCAGTTTTTTTACTTCGAGCGCCACATCCTCTTTTGCAAAGCAAAAACAAACCAACTTCTCCCCTCTCCTGTCGTGATAAAATGCCCCACCGGGAACACTGGCCACCCCTGTTTTCTGCAAGATGTGGATTGCATGTTCCTTTCCTGTTGATCCAGGAATACGGGAAACATCAGCAAGCACATAATAGGCTCCATCGGGGATATGCGGAGGCAAAATCAAAACCCCTATACCATATTGGCACCGGTGAGATTGGCTTTGCTTAAAGTAATATTTACTTATACTTTATTTAATTCTTGCCAATTAATCAATATTAATTTACACTAAAACAATACTTCACCGAGAATTCCAAGACTTTGTTATGAGCAAACCAATTCAGTATTTGCTCATAAATTGAAGTCTATCCTGAGCATGGCTATTAATTTTAATTGATTTTTAAGATTGTTTTCAGAGTCCTTTAAGCAGTACCGAATATCTTTTCCGGAAGAAAGTTATGAATAGTTTAACGAAGCCTGAAATATGTGGAAGTCTCTTCTTGTACAACGAACATTACCGCTGACGATCTCGTATCTCCTGCTGATTACCGCAGGAATATCACTTGACTACATCCTGCATATTGCGAATCTTGTATGGGTAGGCCGATATCTTGGAATCGCAGGGACTGTTTTTCTTGCCTTATCCTTTGGTTATTCTGCCCGTAAAAAAAAGATAATCAAAAGCGGTGCGCTGAAATTTTTTCTCAAGCTCCACTGCAATACCGGCTGGGTCGGTACCCTGATGATTTTTGTTCACTCGGGGATTCATTTCAATGCCATTCTGCCATGGATGGCGACAGCGTTGATGATGGTGGTAACAGCCAGCGGCCATGTCGGGCAATATCTGCTCAAGAAGGTCAAGGATGAGGTAAAGTTAAAAATCCAACAGCTTGGAATCAATGCCAGTGTCGATGAGGAAATTGAGCAGCAGCAATACTTGGATACCCTGACCATCAAGATACTTGAAAACTGGAGAAAGGTGCATATGCCGATGGTCTCTGTGCTGCTTGCGTTAACGACAATCCATATTCTATCCATATTTTTCTTCTGGAACTGGAAATAACCTGATGAAACCGCTTTTTACTTTTATCACGTCAGCCATTATCCTTGCAGCCCTTGCTATAGCTTTTCCTGATTTACTGCTCGACCCAGGCACACTGATGAAAGGGCATCAGAAACTGACAAAAGATTGCCTGAGCTGTCACACACCTTTTCAAGGGGTAACTTCGGTTCAATGCATCAACTGCCACAAACCGGATGCCATCGGCATCAAAAATGTCGCTGGAGCTTTGCTTCCAAAAGATTCCTCCAGGGTACTTTTTCATAAAGGACTTTCTGCCAGCTCCTGCGTTGAATGCCATACCGACCACAAGGGGGGGGATGCATCAAAAGCGATCAAAACTTTCAAGCATGCATCACTGACGACAGTACTCCAGAAAGACTGCATCGCCTGTCACAAAAATCAAATACCAAAAGATCCGCTCCATCGGTATGCCAAAGGAAGTTGCTCCGGGTGCCATAGCATAAAAAAATGGAAACCGGCAACATTCGACCACAAACAGATTGCTGCAGCAGACAGAAAACAGTGCATCAACTGCCATAAAGCTGACCAGCCAAATGACCAACTGCACCGCGAGGTAACGGCAACCTGTGCAGAATGCCATAACACAAACAAATGGGAACCGGCAGCATTCGATCATAAACAGCTTGTCGCTTCAGGAGGAAAACAGTGCATCAGTTGCCACAAGGCTGACCGACCCAACGACAAGCTGCACCGTGAAATGACCGCAAGCTGTGCGGTCTGCCACAGTACAAAAAAATGGAAACCGGCAACATTCAACCACAAACTGTTGGCAGGAGGAAAACAGTGCATCAGTTGCCACAAGGCCGACCAGCCGAATGACAAGCTGCACCGTGATGTCACTGCGTCCTGTGCCGTATGCCATAAAACCACAAAATGGAAACCGGCAACATTCAACCACAAACTGTTGGCAGAAGGGAAACAGTGCATCAGTTGCCACAAGGCCGACCAGCCGAATGACAAGATGCACCGGGACGTCACTGCATCCTGTGCCGTATGCCATAAAACCACAAAATGGAAACCGGCGACATTCAACCACAAACTGTTGGCAGGAGGAAAGCAGTGCATCAGTTGCCACAAGGCCGACCAGCCGAATGACAATCTGCATCGTCAGTCAGAAGCGAACTGCGCGGCATGCCATGGTACCAGAAAATGGAAACCGGCAACATTCAACCATAACCGCTATTTCAGGCTCGACCGTGATCATCAGGCAAGCTGCAAGACATGCCACACCGATCCTGGCAATTATAAAAAGTATACCTGCTACGGCTGCCACGAGCACACGCCATCAAATATGGCCGCAGTGCATCGTGAGGAGGGTATTAATAACTATCAGAACTGCATCAAATGCCATCGCAATGGCAACAGCGGGAGCAAACGGGGAGACGACGATTAGGCGACTAAAAGCTTACCACGGTCCCCCTTGAAGCCTGAATGAGCATGAGCTCCATCCAATCGGAACCCGACTGTTTTTCAGCCAAAGCCACAACAATATGCTGTGGCTCGATACCAAGATCAAGATTTCTTCCAAGCCCCTGCACACACGAAGGACAGTTGGTCAGAATGACAGCCCTCTCTCGTCCATGCATAAGCTCCTTCATGGAATCCCTTTTGCGATGAAGCATGGAATCGGTAATATCGGGACGCGAAAGGGCCAGCGTTCCTGCCTCTGAACAGCAGTGCGGCACAGCAGTCACACTGCCAAAACCTCCCAGACGGTGCAGGGTTTCACGCGCTTTTCCTGAAAGCGAATCGTGGCACGGTGCGTGATACAGATAATCCCCCTTGCCAACCAGCTTCATCCCTTTATCAAGAGCATAATCTGCAATATCGATGATCTTTCCACCAAAAATCCGACCGGTTTCAATTGCATCAAGCCCTTCCATGCAGGTGCCGCAAGTCACAACGCAGGCATCAAAATCGAGATAGGAGAACATCTCCCTGATCTGGCTGAAAAGCACGGTATTACGCAGCACAATGCTCGAATACTGGTTTGTCTTGGCGTTAACATGCGCCGGAAAACCACAGCAGAGAAACGGAGGAGGAAGTACCACCCTCACACCAAGCTCAAGCAGCACATGGAGCGCCGCCATAGAGATGGAAGAGTTCATCCGCTCGGAGCCGCATCCCGGAAAATAAAAAACGTTGCTGGTAACCACTCCGGCAGGCTCAAAAACAAGCACCTGGTCAGGGCCGCACTCCGGCAGAACATCCCGCAAAGTACCATCAGGTACCGGAGGAACAGGCGAGCTCAGCAGCTTGAGCGGATAAAACGCGAGCGGATCATTCTCAGGCAGCAACAACGAAGAGAGCCTATTGCCCGACCGCTGAACAGCCCCGCCAACACGTAACACCGCACGACGAAAGAGCGCATTAAACACGGGTGAACGGCTTTCGAGGTAGCGAAGGGTCAATTCAGTAACCGGTGAAGAGTGCTTGAAGCCCCACTCCGACAAGATTTCGCGCTCGAGCACCGAAACCTCACCGCTATCAATATCGACCGGGCATGGCTTGAGACATTTATGGCAGATGGTACAGTGATCGGCCACCTCTTCAAGCCACTTCAAAAGAGCAAAGTCGGTCGTGCGCTCACGCTGAGCATCAAAAAGCAATGCCTCAATCAGCGACCCAATCGCAAGATTCTTGTTCCGGGGATGGTAGAACATCCCCCGCGCCGGATAGTAGACACAGCAGTCCGTCTTGCACTTGCCGCACCGGATACAGTAATCAACTTTTTTAGAAAGTTCCTCAATCTGGGCCCGTCTGAGAATATGAGCCTCAAGCTCAAGGCGATTGAATGACGGAGTAAAAATATAATCAAGCACTTCATAATCATCGAGCTTGCCGGGGTTCATGATCCCCTTCGGATCAACCCGTCGACGATACCGCGAAAGCTCTTCAACAATGGCTGGATCGAGATATTTAAGCTTGGTAACTCCAATACCATGCTCACCGGAGACTACACCGCCAAGAGAGACCACTTTTTCCATTACATGGTCAATCACCTTGTCTGCACGCTCAAGCATAGGTCTGTCGTTTGAAAGTACCGGCACATTGACATGGACATTGCCATCGCCAGCATGCATGTGCGTGGCCAGCACAATACGGCGGTCGCGGACATGCTGGTAAGAGCCATCAAGAGCGGCCTGCAAGTCAGGATAACCCTGTACCAGCTCTCCAAGCCCATTGCAAAGCTCCTGCACAACAGCAAGTGAGCGAAGCGAATCCTCAGACTCCGCATCGATCTTTTCACTAAACAGGCGGCAAAGCTCAACTCCTGCCGGAATCTTTGAAGCAAACTGGCCACCGTCCCCGCTTACTTTTGACGTTAAAAGAATATCACGTGCATGCACAACAAAACGACGCTGGGCATAACGCTCCTCCTCAATATTGAGTTTGTCGATAAAGCGCGAAAACTCGGCAAGCGCTTCAAGCGGAATAACAATATCCTCATTAAGCTTGAAAGCGTTCGTTCGCCGGGCAATCGCACCAAGCTTTTTACGATCGGCCCAAAAGCGGACACCCTCAGCATTATCCCTGGCCAGAAACATCAAGGTGTTGGGATGAGGCTCAAGCAGCCGTTCAACCCGATCCACACCACTCTGTACCTCCGCCTGGCTTTTGCCGGCAATATCGATCAGTAGCACCGCTTTCGGTGTCTGGGCACGCGGAGCCTTAACCTTGTAATCTATAGCCCGGATATACTCATCATCAAAATGTTCAAGCGCAAGCAGCGCTTCACGATTTTCAGAATGGAGCGGGAATATTTTCGACAGCTCAAGAATCACCCTGCTCGCCTCATCCATATCAGGCCCGAAAAACTCAAGGCAGAGTGTCCTTTTTTCAGGATACTTCGGATAAAGCACAAAAAGAGCTGAGGTAATAACTCCGTCAGTCCCCTCCTTCTGGAGTCCCGGTACTCCCCCGAGCGCCTTGTTGGTAATATCCTTCCAAAGCCCTTTTTTCCGAATATCAGTTCCGAGCAATTCAATACGATCAATCCTCTTACCCGATCCGTTCCACACTTCAAAGGTAACCGTATCCTCATGCATGATTTTCCGCAACTGGTGATCAGCACGCTTTACCGTCCAGTTTTCTCCCGAAGGCATTGCCATACGCCACTCAAGCAGGTTGTCGATACAGGTACCCCAGCGAACAGCCATTTTACCCCCGGCATTTTCAGCAATATTTCCTCCTACCGTACAAGCCCACTCACTCGTTGGATCGGTAGCAAAAACAAGGCCATGCTCATCAGCCTCCTCCATTGCTTTTTCAGTGACCACACCTGCCTCAACATCAATCACCGATGCCGGGGATATCTGACCATTTTCAAGCTGAAAATCACGCACCGAGATTCCCCGGATACGGTTAAGTTTTTCGGTATTGATAATCACGCACCTCGACCGCAACGGCACAGCTCCCCCGGTCAACCCCGTCCCGGCACCCCGAGGAATAATATTGAGCCCAAGTGCTGCAATCGCCGTAATCAGCGGCGCAACCTGCCCCTCCTCGTCAGGAGTCACCACGGCAACAGGGAGGTGAAGCCTCCAGTCTGTTGCATCAGTTGCATGGGCTGCAAGAGAAAAAGGATCAAAGAGAACATTTTTCACACCAACCACGGCACCAAGCTCACGCTTCAGGCGGCGGCGGAGTTCAGGTGTCTTCTCAATAGCCGACCGAAACCGTTCAAGCTGTTCACGCACTGCACCCACAATAGAGGAAATCCTTGTTTCACCATTTCCCATGTCGGCAATAGTATCCAGCTCAGCAAAAGCCCTCTCAAAAAGGCGACGGCGCCGGGCCGAAGAGTTCACCAGCTCCTGAAAGAGATACGGATTGCGGCGGTGAATGAGAATTTCACCAATAATGCCCATCAGCAACCGCGCCGACCTTCCGGTAACCCGCAGATCGCGCAGTTCATCAAGCATCTGCACAATATCGGGACCCAGCAGGAACGATATCGCCTGTCGGTCACCAGCAGAGGTATAGTTAAAAGGAATCTCACGCGAGGCGTTCGAAGAAGCCTTTGCGGCTTCGAGAGCTGTGGTTAACGTCATAACTTTTTAAACCTTTTCAATCCTGCATCAAGCAACCAATAACGTACTGTAAGCGCTCAGTAACAAGTGACTCCGTAATTCGTTTTAAACCGAGATTCAGGATTATGGGACCTCTTTCTTGATTTACATGTGGATCAGTTTACGCTCTGGCTTGTTTACTACGGAATCAATTCTTGAGGAGCGCTTATCAGCTCAATTTTTATGGAAAGTACAACAATTTTCAATGCCAACTCAAAAGAGGAGTAACAAACAGGCGTAACACGTTTTAATCTCTGCTACTCAAGGTAACAAACCATTTTTAATTGATGACAATTTCCATTAAAGGAAAAAAATGAAGGGGTAACAGGCTTCACACCGTATGCATCTATGATGCGGTCACAAACGCCTGTTCATTCCCTGATCAGGCAGTCGTACCAATGGAGGAATAAAAGATGTTTTTGAAGACAATAGAATGCAATTAACTATATTAACACTCAAATTGAGTAATGAAACTTGCCAGGCAGAAGTCTCAGAAAAGTCATATACAGGAGATGATGATGGTTTCAGAGCTATTGTTGCAAATTTAGGATTAAAGGTTCAAGTCCTCAAAACAGGGCTATATCATGAAAAAAAAGACACCCGTCCATCATCAAATAGAAGAGGCTGAAGACATTACCATCATACCTCCAGAAGCAATTCCTTTTCCTGTTATTGGCATTGGTTCTTCAGCCGGTGGACTTGAAGCACTCGAGCTGTTTCTGAAGAATGTTCCTTATCCCTGCGGCATGGCATTTGTCATCGTACAGCACCTTGATCCTACCCACAAGGGAATTATGGTTGAACTGCTTCAGCGGGTTACCGAAATGCCGGTCTGCCAGGTCACCGACAATCTTAAAATTGAGCCAAATCATGTCTATCTGATTCCTCCAAACCAGAACATGACGATACTGCGCGGAGTATTATATCTGTTTGATATGGTCAAACCTCGTGGTCTGAGGCTTCCAATTGATTTCTTTTTCCGTTCCATGGCGGACGACCTTAAGCACTATTCCATAGGAGTTATTCTCTCTGGTATGGGTTCCGATGGAACACTTGGACTACGCGCCATCAAGGAAAAAGGTGGTGGCGTTTTTGTACAGGATCCAGCTTCATCGAAGTTTGACGGAATGCCCCAAAGCGCTATTGATGAAGGACTGGCTGACATCGTAGCAGCAGCGGAGTCTCTCCCGTCAAAAATTATTTCTTATTTGAAATATGTTCCCGCCATCTCAATACCTGTTGCATCATCCTTAGAAACGAAAACCCTGAGTTCGCTTAATAAAATTATTATTCTTCTGCGTACAAAGACAGGGCATGATTTTTTACACTACAAGAAGAACACGATTTATCGCCGTATCGAACGACGCATGGGTATTCATGAAATTGAAAAAATTTCCAGCTATGTCCGTTATCTTCAGGAGAATCCAAATGAAATTGAGCTGCTTTTCAAGGAATTACTGATAGGTGTAACCAGATTTTTTCGGGATTCAGATGCCTGGGAATCCATTAAACAAAAAGGTATTACATCTATCCTTGCTTCCCGACCATCTGGCGGTATTATTCGGGCATGGGTTGCAGGGTGTTCAACAGGAGAGGAAGCCTATTCTCTTGCTATTGTGTTCAGAGAAGTCCTTGCCACAATGAAACATACCGGTAATTTTAAACTCCAGATATTTGCAACGGACCTCGACAAAAATGCAATTGATAAGGCTCGTTCCGGATATTATCACGCCAATATTACTGCGGATGTTTCTCCCGGCCGTATCAAACAATACTTTGAAAAAGATGACCCGGGTTACAAGATTACAAGAGAAATTCGCGATTCAATTGTATTTGCACCCCATAATATCATTATGGATCCACCTTTCAGCAAAATCGATATTGTCATTTGCCGCAATCTTTTGATCTACATGGAGAATGATCTCCAGAAAAAACTGATACAATTGTTTCATTACAGCCTGAATCCCGGAGGAATTCTCTTTCTTGGTAGCTCTGAAACGGTCGGTACCAATAACCAACTGTTTCAACCGCTTGACAGCAAAGCCCGTTTTTTCCTTCATATTCATAAGTCAGTCAAGCCTGAACCTTTTGATTTCCCATCTTCCTTTACCAATTATTTAAAGGATATGCCGAATATTCCGGAATCACAGATCAAACCAACAACATCCGAACTTAATCTTAAAACTATAAGCGAAAAGATCCTGCTCCAGCATTATACTCCTGCGGCAGTCCTGACAAATGAGAATGGAGAGATTCTGTTTATCAACGGTCGTACTGGCAAATATTTGGAACCGGCAACAGGAAAAGCCAACCTGAATATTTTAGCTATGGCAAGGGAAGGGATTCGCTACGAGCTGAATCTTCTTTTCGGAAATGTTCTTCGCCAGAAAGGAGAGGCCTCCAAAAAGGGAGTGATCGTCGAATCAAACGGAGAAAAGCATCCCGTTGATTTGACGGTAAAGCTTATTGAAAATCCGGATACCCTCAAAAACATGATCATGATTGTTTTTGCTGACGTTGCAATGAAAGAACAAGATACTTCTGGTCAGACTCCACTTGCAGATGTAAACAACAACAGCAAGTTTATTTCTCTTAGTAAGGACCTTAAAAGAGCCAAAGAAGAGATTATCACCATACGTGAAGAGATGCAGACCTCAGAAGAGGAACTCAAGAGCACCAATGAAGAGATGCAATCGGCCAATGAGGAAATGCAGAGCACCAATGAAGAGTTGACCACATCAAAAGAGGAAATGCAGTCACTGAACGAAGAGTTGCAGACCGTGAACCATGAACTGCAGTCAAAAGTGACTGACCTTTCAGAGGCCAACAACGACATGAAAAACCTGCTGAACAGCACTGACATTGCAACTCTTTTTCTTGATGATAAACTTAACATACGCCGTTTCACCAACCAGACATCTGCCATCATCAAACTGATCGCAAGCGATGTCGGACGCCCTATAACGGATATTGTTACCGATCTGGAATATCCCAACCTGGCTAACGATGCCCTTGAGGTACTCAATACTCTTGTTTTCAGTGAAAAACAGGTTTCCGCAAGCAAAGACCGCTGGTTTACCGTCAAAATCATGCCTTACCGTACACATGAAAACCGCATCAACGGGCTTGTGATTACCTTTACTGATATCAGTGTCGCCAAAAAACTGGAGCAGAATCTGCGGGATATTGAGAAAAATTTCCGGTTTTTGATCGATACCATGCCCGTTGGAATCATGCTTCAGGATTCAGAAGGAAATATTGTCATAACAAATCGAGAAGCCGAGCGGATTACAGGAATTTCCATGCAAGAAATGCAAGGTTACAACGTTGCCGACCTTCCATGGAAACTTGTCCAGACCGATGGATCCGACTTTCCTCATGAGAAACACCCTGCCGTAGTCGCCTTGCGCTCAGGCAAGCCTGTAAATGGTGTTGTTATGGGCATTGTCCATCCTCAGGATCAGAAGATCCGATGGATTAAAGTCAGTGCATCGAACAGATTGCAAAAGGGAACTGAAAAAACTTATCAACTCTGTACGACATTTTTTGAAATTAACGACCCAAACCAGATTTCTGACAACATCTGAATCGGGAAGAACTCCTTATGCATCAAAATCGCACTTATCCGGATGACATTTCTGAATTACAAACTCAGGCTAAGCTGCACCGGCCAACAAGTCAACAGACAAACTCGAGTACGTCCTTTTCAGCGGAGGATATCATCCGGTTGATTCATGAACTGGGGGTTCACCAAGTCGAACTTGAAGAACAGCGGCAAGAACTGATTCACTCAAGAGAAGAACTGGAAAATACTCTTGAACGTTACACCGATCTTTATGACTTCGCTCCACTTGGATACCTGACCATTGCACCAAACAGCAAGATCGTCTCGGCAAACTTGACTGCCACGAAGATGCTTGACGTTGATAGATCCCTGTTGCGCGGAAAACGGCTGGAACACTTTTTTGTTGCTGAAGACCGCAAAACCTTTCGGAACCTTCTGAAAAGTGTATTCGACCACAAAGAACCTGATTATTGCGAGGTCAAGCTATTCCAGTCAGGCATATCTGCCATCGACAATAAAGTTTTCCGTATTGACGCTGTCCTCATTGATAACGCCAAGGAGTGCCGTGTTATTCTCACTGATATCAGCAAACAAAAAAAGATTGAGCAAGGCATGCGCGTCAGTAATGAACGCCAGCAACTCATTATTGATGCAACCCATAGTGGCAGTTGGGAGTGGGATTTACGGACAAACAGCATTCAATGGTCGGATGAGATTTGGAGCCTTTTTGGCTTGGATCCACTCTTCAGCGATGCCACCTTAGATACATGGATTCAATCCATCATACCTGAAGACAGGGTGCAGACTGAACAAATCTTCCTTAAAGCAATAGAACGCAGGAGGCAGTTTGTCGTTGAGTGGCGTGTCCTGGTTTCCGGTCAGGAGCATTGGATAATGACTAAAGGTACGCCCTTTATTGGAGATGATGGTCAGGTTAACCGATACGCTGGAATCGTTATTGACATTTCCGAACTGAAGATTGCAAAGGAGATCGGGAAAAACGAGCAGGCTTTCAGTAAAACCATTATTGCCAGTATTAACGACACATTTTATATGGTTGGTGCCAGTGGATACTATGCGGGGTGGAACGCCTGCCTGCGAGATGATATTGTCGGGAAAATGGAAAGCGAGATGGCTGATACTCTGGTGATTTCAACCATACATCCGGAAGATCGGGCATTTTTTCTCGAAAAGTTGGTGAATGTACTTAAGCATGGCATTGAAGAAAATTTGGAGGTAAGAGTACTTGTTCATGGTGGCCCCCAGTTTCGCTGGTTTTTGATGACTGGCAGAAGAATAATCACTGACGGTAACCCTTTCCTGATCGGTATAGGTATTGACATCACTGAGCGAAAAAATACTGATGATTTACAGCTATTTCTTTCTTATTCAAGCTACGGCTTACAAAAAGAGCCATTTTTTAAAGCTCTTGCCCGATACATCGCAATAAACTTCGATATTGACTTTGTCCGCATTGACAGCCTCAATCATGATGGATTGACCTGCAAAACGCTGGCTGTCTGGAATAATGGTCATTTTGAGGATAATTTGGTCTATACCCGAACCGATACACCCGGCGATTATGCCATCGACAATAAGATGGGTTATTTCCCGGCGAGTAAGTTGAGTCAATTTTGTCAGCACAATCAGGTTCTCCGGAATCTGCAGGCGGAAAATTATGCTGGTGAAACGCTCTTTGACCATACCGGTCAACCAATCGGTCTGATTACCGCGATTGGTAACTGCCCGCTTAAAAATCGCAAGTCTATAGAAGCTGTACTGAAAATGGTTTCCGTTCGTGCAGGCGGAGAACTGGAGCGGCTGCAAAGCGAGCAAGCTCTGCAAGAGAGTGAAAAAAATTACCGGGAATTGTTTGACAGTGTCCCGGTTGGACTATACCAGTTAACCCTTGACGGAAAAGTCATCACTGCAAATCAATGCTGTCTGGATATTTTAAGGTGCAAGATCTCTGAACTGGAATTATGGTTTTCCAATGAAATACAAACGCCCTGTGTTCTCCCGCAAGATAGTGTGCCATTCTGGGATCTTCTCCTGAAGCAAGGCTATCTGAATAATGTTGAAGCCGACTTTCACCTCATGGATGGGACTATAGCCACGATCAGTAATACGGCAAGAATCGTGTTCAATGAGAAAGAAGAGCCTGTTTTTATTGCTGGTTCATTTATCGATTTAACGGAACTCAAGAAGAATCAGAAGGAGAAGGAGAAACTTGAAGTTCAGCTTCAGCAGTCCCAGAAGATGGAGATGATAGGACAACTGGCCGGGGGGATAGCACATGACTTCAACAACATGCTCTTCGTTATTCTCGGGCACTCTGAAATAGCCCTTGAACTCTTTGAAACATCCCATAAAGTCTATCCCCATCTTGAAGCCATCCGTCAGTCGGCAACCCGTTCGGCTAATCTGACCCAGCAACTGATTGCCTTTGCCCGAAAACAGGTTGTCATTCCAAAAATTCTTGAACTGAATGTCGCGATCGAAGAGATGCTTCCCTTGCTGCAGCGGCTCATCGGTGAACATATCAAACTGATATGGAAACCTGGCAGCAAAAACTCACAAGTAAACATTGATCCATCGCAGATCGACCAGATTCTTGTCAACCTCTGTGTCAACGCCCGTGATGCCATAAGCGGTAACGGCACAATTACTCTTGAATGCGGAAACCCCGATAATCACTCCAAAGGCTATGTGACGCTTTCTGTTCGTGATGATGGTTCCGGTATTAATCAATACGATCTAGAACATATTTTCGAGCCCTTTTTCACCACAAAAGAGGGTGAAAAAGGCACTGGCCTTGGTCTCTCAACAGTCTATGGGATAATCAATCAGAATAACGGCAAGATCGAATGCCAAAGCGAGCTTGGAAAAGGAACGACCTTCACCATTCGTCTTCCCTTGAATAAGCTACAATCGAAAGCTGTTCAGAAAACCTCGACGAAGGCATTAATTCTTAAAGGCCATCAGACTATCCTGATCGTGGAAGATGAACCGGATATTCTCTCGATCTGTATAATGATTCTTGAGCGCAATGGCTACAAGGTATTTAATGCCCTTTCAGCCGCAGATGCCATAAAAAGTGCTGAAAACTATAACGGCACTATTGACTTGCTGATTACGGATGTGATCATGCCGGAAATGAATGGAGCCGAACTTTCAAAAATACTTCTCTCTGCTCGTCCGAAGCTTAAAACACTTTTTATGTCAGGCTACACGGCTGACATTATTGCCCACAACAGTTATCTTGATAGTAATGTGAACTTTATCCAGAAACCCATCAGCATGAAATCACTGACAACAACCGTCTTTAATATCCTTAACACCGACTAAACGAAAGTAACGGTGTCAAAGCCTCGCACCACCGGAAATTTCCAGAATCTGGCCGGTAATGAACGCAGCGTCATCGGATGCGAGAAAAAGAGCGCAACTGGCAACATCATGAGGCGTTGCGACCCGGCCAAGTGGGTAGCGTTGTGCGCAATCTTTGCGAAGCATCTCCCACCGTTCAGCGCCCAGTGCCGCAACAAAGGCCGGAACCTCAACAAGAGCTGGTGCCAAGGCATTAACCGTTATGCCGAATCGCCCGAGCGACATGGCAAGTGAGCGTGTAAAGGCATAGATGCCCCCTTTGGCCGCCGAGTAGGAAAACTGGTTAGGGCTCCCCCGATAAACCAGCGAACTCATGTTAACAATATTGCCAAAACCCTGCGGTTTCATCAACCGCGCTGCCTCCCGGCAGGAGATGATGCAGGATTTAAGGTTCAAATCAAGATTGGCGCTCATTTTCAGATAGTCAATCTCCTCGACATCAGAGGCCGGTTCGCAGTCGCCACCGGCAATGTTCACCACAATATCAAGCCTCCCATAGCGCTCTTGTATCTGGCGGTAGAGCCCTTGAATCTCTTTTTCCTGCGTCACATCGGCAACCGCCGACATTCCACGTCCTCCTCTCAGTTCAAGGAGTTCAAGGGTCTCCGCACATTCAAGCGCCTTGATATCGCTGGCAATAACGACGGCCCCTTCCTCTGCAAAGCGAAGTGCCACTGCCCTGCCTATCCCCCCCGCTGCTCCGGTGACAAGCGCAATTTTCTCAACAAGCCTCATAACCATTCACCTTTATTGGGTTAGCGGATAACTCCCCTTTTCTTTAACTCCCAGAAACATTTTGCCGTAGCCTTAATATCAACAGCGGCATTATGCATTTCCTCAAAGCCGGTTCCAAACAGTTGGCAATACAGTTCAGAAAGCTTTGGCCATTTGTTGCCATACGGGCCTTTGATGGCACAGAAATCCGTTGTGCACTCCATGGTGCATATTTTTCTTTTCGAGGGCAAAGGATTTGGCATTCCGGCCCTTATCAGTTCACTACCCACAATCTTTTCATCAAAACTGATATTGTGAGCCACAAGAATCTCTGATTCGGCGATCAGCTCATGGAAAGATTGCAGTACAAGCTTCAGTGGCTTTCCTTCACGAGTTGCGCGCTCAGTTGAAATTCCATGAATCTGAACAGCGTTTGATGGTATCACAAACCCTTCCGGTTTGATGAGATAATCACCTGAAGAGAGCTGGTTGCCATCACGATCGCAATATAAATAGGCCAACTGCACCAGCCTTGGCCAGTTATCAACATCGGTTTCCGGAGCACGCCAGTTGCGCGGCAGCCCTGTTGTTTCGGTATCAAAAAAGAGATACATATAGGTACTCTCTCAATGGTTAAATTTCAGAAAACTCTGCAAATGATGCTTAGAATGGGCAATCGTCATTAGAGATAACACTCCCGCCGTCACGCTCAAAGACTGGCGGAGCATAAGATGCCGGTTCCTGGGAATATGAGCCCCCACCCGCATTGTCACCCTCAACCTTCCAGCCTTTAACATCGGTATACCACTTCCCGTTAAACTCCCTGCTCTCAATGTCAAAGGAGATTGTGAGCTTCGATCCTATCTTGAGTAAATTCCTGTCATACTTATCACCCCACAAGCAGATGCAGACTTTTTTCGGATATTGCCCGTCAGTTTCAACAATGATGTCCTGTTTTTTCCATGCACCATTTTTTCCCGCACCCGTCTGTTCAGGAAGAATTGCTGCGAGCTTTGCTGTGAGTTGCATAAAATAATTTTCACCTGATTAATTCGTTGTCGTAAATAATTTTTTCCGCCGTAACAAGGGGGGCGTCCCGCTTTCCGTTTATTTTTGCGGAGGTTGATGATGCGAAAAGTTTGAAGCCCATAAGGCTGGTCATCGACTGTACGGCACAATTTATTTTTCCGATAAACAGATCAAGATCGGTAACACCGTGGCTTTCATCGGCTGCTGCAAGCTCCATAAACTCGATAAACTGCTGATAACGGAGTTCTCCAATTCTTGACGACCAGGAAAGATCGGAGATACGGAAAGCACAGAGTGACTCGTCAATAACAAACAGATCGCCGTGCTTGAGCATCTGTATCCAGAAATCGAGATCGATGGTATAAGGCACAACGGCGCTATAGCCGCTGATTTTGGAAATCAGGTCAGCCGGGTAAAGGCCACAGACTGGTTCTCCAATGATATTGGTTCCCATACGGACCATTTTCCTGATCACATCAACGGGTTCCTTGCGACCTCCATCAACAAAATTCACCTTTTTGATCAGCGTCTTTCCTGCAGGATCAATAATGGTCCTTTGACTGCTGACCAGGCTTACTCCGGTATTGAGCGGATCGTCAAAAACGGCAACCTGCTTTTCAAGACATTCAGGAAAAAGAAGATCATCACCGCACACGAGCTTGACATACTTGCCTCTGACCTTGCTGATCGCCTTGTTCCAGTTCCCTTCCGGCCCGAGGTTCACGTGATTTCTGAAGAGCTTTATGCGAGGATCGGTCAGGGAAGCCGCAATATCATAGGAGCCGTCGGTCGAATGATCGTCATAAATCAAGAGCTCAAAATCGGTAAACGTCTGCGAAAGCACCGAATTTATGGTCTCGCCGATAAAACGGGCATTATTGTACATCGGTATCGTCACCGTCACATAAGGGGCATTCAGAGAACCCATAACATTATCCTCCGCAAAGAGATTATTTCATTTCCCGCCGAAGATTGACAGACAAATAAGAGACTGAGCATCCGTAAACGACACCAGCAACACCAAGCACAATATCGTTTTCCAGAAAAAAAGCAATCAGGATTGCCGTTGCTGAAAGCAAAAGCACTGTGAGTTGCCTGAATGCTTTTTTCATGACCGACTGACCAAGCAGTGCCGAAAGGGCCTGCTCAGTGCGGAGTGTTTCAAGGGAGTTGGAACCGGCAATTGAGGGTATTACGATATAGATAATACCGATGAAGGAAAATGTTATCCAACCGAGCAACGCTGCATGGGTATGTGAGTGATAAATCCACATCCGGTCGAGACGCAAGGGGGGGATGGTGCCGAAATGAATGCCCTTGAGAAAGTAGATATTCATTATACCATAAGCACTTGTAGCAAAAAGAAGGGCAAGGCCGGTCAACAGAAACGCAAGCGCTGGATGAGGAAAGTTTTTATGAAAAAAGTTGTAGAGATAAAGAGCAAAACTTCCGAGCAGGAACATGACGCCGAAAAGCAAGAAATGGCTGATCAGCATCATCCCGAGATAGTATTCAGCGAGAATAACAATCAGAAAAAGCAGAACTCCGCCGACAAAAATATAAAACCAGAGACTGAAAAGGCGTTTTACCAGCTCCCGCTTCGAAGAGCGGCTCCATGCGTAAGTATAAAGAAAACCCATCACACTGATGCTGAGGGGAAAAGAGGAACCGAGAAAATAGGAAGACTGGGTCACAAAAAATGGAATAATCCCCTGATGCGGGAATGCCTCTTTAAGGCCAAGTGTAAAAAGCCCAAGATTGGCATTGAGCAGAAAAAGAACATCAAAAATGTAGTAGCGCACCGACACCTCTTTCCATATTTTCGGAATCGAAAGTGTCGTAAAAATTTCTTTGATCGGCCCTGCAACCACAATCATGAGCAGGAGACCGGTCAAGGCCTTCAATAATGGCCAGTCCATAGCAACGGCAACCGTAATCATGAAAAGAGCGAGCAAAACAAGGTAGATATAACGCACTTGCCTGAACGGATCGACTTTCAATTCAGGATAGATTGCTGCGGTCAGGTAACGGTTGAGAATGAGTATGGCAAGGTTGCCGAATCCGATAAAAAAAAGATACGGATGAAGCTTCAAAAGAAAGAGATTACCCGTAACGGCTCCTGCGGCTCCAAGGAAAGAGGCAAGAGCAATAACGGATACTGAAACAGAGAGAAAAAGCCGTGCAACACTGCTCAACTCTCCATCAAAACGGAGCAGTTTCATTCAGATGATGTTTTAAATTTTTTCAGCTCAATCAAAGCGATTACAGAAAGAGCAATCAATGAAAAATTCAGGGTCAGGGGGTTGAATGGCAAGACAAACATCGCAGGTTCAAAGAGGGCAACAAAAAGAAGGAGTCCGATCAGCGCGGTCATATTCAGCCAGAAAACCCATTGCCAGACAGCGACGAGCAAGAGGAGTCCGAAAAGAATTTCAGCCGCTCCGATCCAGAAAACAGCCAGACACGCAATCTGGTAAACGGGAATAAGATGTCCGAGCAGTGCGGTTTCACCACTGCTCTGGCAGACGATTTTTGGTACCGCTCCCTGATAAATCCAGGAAAAAGCAAGGGCTGCCCGACAAGTCAAAAAGGCCGGAGTCTGGTTTAAAAAAAAACGCATTGCTTGTCAGTGTTCATAAAAATATGGAACTGCAAAAAAAAGTCACTGTACTCACCGCTTCCCTTTCAGTACAAAGGACTTCATGAAAATGCTATTGAACCACTCAATGAACTTCATAGTCTGCCGAATGATCCAGTCAATAAACTTTCCCGGTTCTCTGTCGAACCAGACATACACAACAGGAATAACCAGAAGCGTCAGAAACATTGAGCTGGCAAGGCCGCCAACCAGCGCGACAGCAAGTCCTGACTTCCATTCAGAACCGGAACTACCCGAAAGCGCAATCGGCAGAAGGCCAAAAATCAGTGTCAGGGTGGTCATGAGAATAGGGCGAAGCCGATCTTTGGCCGCTTCAATAATCGCTTCAGAAAGTTCCATACCCTCAAGACGGAATTTGTTGATAAAATCCACCAGAAGTATTGCGTTTTTTCCCACAAGCCCTACAAGCATAATAATACCGAGAATCGTAAAGATGCTGAGCGATTTGCCGGTAATGGCAAGGGCAAAAAGAGCTCCGATAATGGCAAGAGGGATCGAAAACATCACCACCATCGGCCAGATATAGGAATCATACAATGCTACCATGATAAGATATACAAAGATAATAGCAACAAGAAAAGAGAGCATGAGGGTTGAATTCGATTCTTTTTGCCTTTTGAGATCCGAGTCATAGGCGTAGGAGACCGTTGCAGGCATAATGCCACTTTTTTTCAGGTTTGCAATGATCCGCTCAATATCATTGCCAATGCTGCCAACAGGACGGCCGACAACCTGAGCCTTGACCCAGACTGCATTATTGCGATCCTTGCGTTGTAACTGCGTATAGCCCCGATCCTGTTCAAACGTTACAAACTGTCCAAGACGAACCATATCCCCTTGCGGCGTGCGGAAGGTTATTTCCGCAAGCGTTGAAGTGTTTTGACGGTAAGACTTGTCGAGCATAACCCTGATATCGTACTCATCACTTCCATCCCGGTATTTGCCGGCTTCGTCTCCTGCATAGGCAGTACGGAGAGCTGCTCCGACATCAGCAATGGAAATGCCGAATGAAGCCATTTTTTCACGATCGACCACAATGCGCATCTCCGGACTCCCAATCTGTGAGGTCAGCTTGACGTCGGCGGTTCCTTTAATGGTTTTGACACTGTCTCTAAGTGTTTCGGCGACCCTTGTTACCTGGCTTCTCAGGGGACCGCTCAAAATGACCGCAACCGGTGTCTCATTGGCCGTTCCAAAAATACCGATCGGATTGATGTTGGCCTTAAGGCCGGCAATATCCTGCAAGTTGATACGGATTGCCTGCATGATAGCATCAGTCGATCGCGTCCGGTCCTCTTTTGGCGAAAGCTTGACGTTTATTTCTGAAATATTGTCCGCACTCTGATTTAAAAATCCTTCATTCGAAGAGCCGACATTCACCATCACCTTTTTGACCTCAGGCATGGCAGTAAGACGGCGTTCAACGCTCCTCGTCAGCCGGTTGGTTTCAGCAAGCGGTGTTCCGGGTTCAAGCTCCAGCTTGACGGCAAACTCTCCCCGATCAGAAACGGAGATAAACTCTCCGCCGATAAAACCAAAAACAAGCAGACTGAAAGAGGCTACCAGGAGAACAATCGCACTGAAAAAAACTTTGTAGGGATTTCGAAGACTCCATTGAAGAATATCAAGATAACTCTGGCGAAAACGCTGGAAGTTGCCTTCAAAAGCAATGGCAAATTTTTCAGGCAGGTTCTTGCCGGAAAATTTCTCAACCTTTGAAAAGCGTGATGCAAGTAGCGGCGTCAAAGTGAACGAGACAAAAAGGCTGACCAAAGTTGATATCACCATAACAACGGAGAACTCACGCAGGATATTGCCGACAATACCGCTGACCAGTGAAAGCGGCAGAAACACAACCACATCGACCAGAGTAATGGAGAGTGCGGTAAACCCAATCTCGTTTCGGCCGATAAGGGCGGCCTGACGAGGTTCTTCGCCACGTTCAAGATGGCGGTAAATATTTTCAAGCACCACAATAGAGTCATCCACCAGAACGCCCACCACCAGTGAAAGGGAGAGCAAGGTCATGAGATTCAGGGAAAATCCGAACATATACATGCCGATAAAGGTGGTCACCAGCGATGTCGGAATTGAGACAAGGACAATCAGGGAGTTGCGCAGGCTGTGCAGGAAAAGCATCATAACCAGAGCAACAAGCAGCACGGCAAGCATCAGGTCATGCTGAACGGCAGTAACGGCTTCTATCGTAAAGGTCGACGCGTCCTGCGCAATATCAAATGAAAGGTTCCTGTCGTGGTAAAGAACGGTAAGCCGGGAAAGCGCTGCCCGTGTAAGCCTGCTGACGTCAACCGTGTTGGCATCACTTTGTTTCATGACCATAATGCCGACAGCGCTCCGGCCATTCACCCTTGTGAGGGTTGTGATCTCCTTAAAACCATCCTCAACTTCTGCAACATCCCGAAGAGCGACTGTACCGAAGGAGGATGAGCGGAGAATAAGCGCTTTCAGCTCTTCAAGATTCGTGAACTTCCCGGCAAGCCGCACCACAAACTGCCGGTCGCGGTCATCAATTTTTCCGGTCGGGAAATCTAAATTAGCCTTACCGACCTCTTTGAGTACATCGGGAATGGTCAGGCTATAACTCTGGAGCCGTTCCAGATCGATATTGACCCTGATTTCCCGCTCACGTCCTCCAAGCAGATAAACCTGGCCAACGCCAGCAACACTTGCAAGCTGAGGCTGAATGTTATCCTTGAGCATCTGGTAAAAATCAGTATCCGGCAGCGACGAGGTTGCTCCGATACGCAGCACAGGTGCCTCATCAAGTGCAAACCGGGTAATGACAGGAGCTTTTGCTTCTGTCGGGAAGCGGTCGCGCACCTCATTGATCTTACGCTGTGCATCCTGCAGCGCTTTTTCAATATTGGCGGAATTGGAAAACTCAATAGCGACGATCGACATTCCCTCGGTCGAAGTAGAGGTAATGGAAGAAATCTTTTCAATGGCTGAAACAGCTTCTTCAACCGGTTTGGTCAGCGATGTCTCAACTTCAGACGGTGAGGCGCCGGGATAACGGATGGAAACCGTAACAACCGGGGGTGTCATTTTCGGCAACAGTTCATACTGCAACTGCTGGTAGCTGAAAAGACCGAGAATACCGAGGACAGTAAAGAGCACGACAAGAAGCGTCGGTCGTTTTATGGAGAGTTCTGTCAGTGTCATGGCTCGGTGGGGTTCTTCTTCTGGTCGATGATAACCACATCAGAGCCATCATGAAGCTCGTTCTGCCCGCTTATTACCACGCCCTCACCAACCGAAAGACCCCCGAGAACCTCAAGCTGCTTTTGCAACTCCATACCGGCGACAAAAGGTTTCAAAAAAGCCTTGCCGTTCCGGACAACAAAAAGTTCAGGTTTTCTGATCCCTGAAACAAGCGCGACGCGCGGAACAAGAACGGCCTGACGCTCAGCATCGCCCATAAGGATTACCCTGGCGAACATACCGGATCTGAACACGCTCTTTGCCGGGTTTTGCAGCACTACTTCCACCCTGAAGGTGTGATCACGGCCCGCCTTGTCACTAACTGAACTTACCTTTCCACTGAAACTTTCCCTTGGATAAAGATCGCTGGTAACCGTCAGTAAAACCCCGGGCACAAACTTGACGATTTCTCGCTCAGGAACAAAAATGATGACCTTGACTTTCATCATATCGACCATCTGCGCAACCTTCTTTCCCTCTTGCACCAGCTCCCCCTGCTCAACAAACCGTGAGGTTACGATGCCTGAAAATGGAGCCTTCACTCTGGTATCGCTGTATTTGCGGGTTGCAGCTATAAACTCGGCTTCAGCCTCTTCGAGCTGCAACTGCACCGATTCATAGGCTGAAAGCGCTACGGCACCTTCGCTATAGAGATTTTTGTAACGCTCCACATCCCGTTTTGCCTGACTGTAGTGTGCATCCGCCTTCCGTTTCCGGGCAGTGGCAAGCTCATCGTCAACAACAAACAAGGCTTCTCCTGCCTTTTTCAGGTTCCCGGGTTCAGCCAAAACCTTGCGAACAAGACCCTGGGATTCAGAAAAGATATCAGCCTCCCTGTATGCCTCAACGGTACCGACCGTACTGAAGCTGTCACGGACAGCAGCCTTCGATACAAGAGCAACCGAAACTGGAATACGCTCTACATCCCTGTTGGTTATCACTTTTTGCGACTCATGATGCTGTAAGTACCAGACAAGTGCCAAAAGAAAAGAAAGAACAAGCAACACAATAACAATCTTGTTCTTTTTTGGCTTTCCGGCTATCGTTTCGAGGTTTTTCATTCAAAAAAAGTCATCGGATGATCAAAGGCAACATGCATGATAAAAAAAAAGCGAACCGAAGTACGCTTTTTTTTATCATAAAAGAGGAACGTCTCAGCAGAAATGGCTTGCAATAGAGCAGGAGATATCCGCCGATGTCTTAACGTGCTCAACAATCGAAAGAATACCGGTAAGATTTGTGATATTCTGATCGTTGACCGATGCCTTGATTTTTGAAACAGCAGTATCGTATAGACCCTGTATCTCTTTCATCATCACCAAAGTTTCACTGGCATGTTTTGAATTGCTGCTGACATAGGCTTCAACCGACTTTTTAATCATTTCAGCCGTAATATCTCCCATCGGTTTCAGGCCGTACTCATCCTTGTGCAGTTCCTGAACATTGGCAAACTCTACATAGCCGGTTTTGTCGGCAATATTGAGAGCCAACTGGGCCAGTTTTTCAAGTTCACGAAGAATCATACGGGCATAGTTTACCGCCTTGAAATCGGCTTCGCCAAGATTCTGGAACGAAGAATAGGCCAGCGTAAGATATTCGACCTCAAACTTCCCTTTGCGAATATAGGCTTCATCGAACTTGAAGGCCGAAGCTGCAAGCTCGACATTGTTCTTGGTTGATGCCCGGATGCTGAGCATCAAGTTGTTTTCAACGTTTGAAGAGAGCTTGGTAAGCTTCTGCTTGAGTGATTCAAGCTGCACATGAACCGTCCCCTGCGGTTTCAAGGAAAGACTGAACTTCGCAGGATCAATCTGGATAGTAAACGCTTTCGGAGTTTCTGTTGCTTTCGGTGACTCACCGAAAAATTTGCCTAACAGGTTAGCCATAGAGTTCAAACACCATGCTTATGTTTAAAAAATACAAGGTGACGTTAATTTAGCAGACCTGCAAGATTAAATGCAAGAAAAAAAACAAAACCTGATCACTCTTTAAGTACTCAGGCCGTTTTTTAAAAGAAACCTTCCCTGTGGCGGACAATTTCACCCGTCACCAAAAAAATAACTTCATTGGCTATGCGCGAAGCGTGATCAGCCATGCGTTCAATATAACGCGATAAGCTTAATGCTGCTATGAGCTGGTTAATATCAGCATTTGGCTCCTTCATCAAGGCTGTCACTTTTTTAAAGACTGAGCGATGCATCACATCAACCTCTTCATCAAGAGCGCACACCTGATTTGCAAGAATGCGATCCTTAGCCACAAATGCCTCGATGGACTTTTTAACCATATCGCCGGCAAGCATGCCCATACTCTCGAATGCAAACAATTCAAGTATCTCTGGACTGATGTCTGGCATTCGCTCAATAATATGAACCACCAGGTCACCGATACGCTCAAGGTCATCGTTAATCTTGATAATGGTGACAATAGTACGTAAATCTCTTGCTACCGGCTGCTGGAGCGCCAAAAACGACAGGCAGCGCCACTCAAGGTTAACCTCTGCCACATCAATTTCATCATCAACCATCCTGATATTCCGCGCACCCTCTTTATCCTGATTTTTTACTGCATCAAGGGAGGCAAGAAGATTTCCTACAACTTTATCGGAAAGTTGAACAAGAACCTCAGAGAGTTCCTTTATTAGCTCATGGACTGGCCTTTCTGGCATAAAAGTACTGTAATTTCGTTAGCTGAATCTTCCGGTTATATAATCTTCCGTCATCGGGTCTTTTGGATTGGTAAAGAGCTGTGCTGTCGTGGCGTGTTCAACCAGTACCCCTTCATAGAAAAACATCGTAGAATCGGATACTCGTGAAGCCTGCTGCATGTTGTGCGTAACAATCATGATGGTATAACTGCCGCGAAGTTCCTGAATAAGATCCTCGATTTTCGCTGTAGCTTTGGGGTCAAGTGCAGAGGTTGGCTCGTCAAGCAGAAGAACCTCCGGTTCAACAGCAAGCGTGCGGGCAACACAGAGCCGCTGCTGCTGGCCGCCGCTCAAACCAAGGGCATTTTTGTCGAGACGGTCACAGACCTCATCCCAGATAGCCGCTTTTCTTAGGCTGCGCTCGACAATTTCCATCAGTTTTTTCTTGTCGTTCACACCATGCAGACGGGGGCCATAAGCAATATTGTCAAAAATAGACTTGGGAAAGGGATTCGGTTTCTGGAACACCATCCCGACCTTCTTGCGGAGCAGCACCTCATCGGTGAATTTACCATAAACGTCTTCGCCATCAAAAAGCAGGGCACCGGTGGTATGACAGCTTGGTATAAGATCGTTCATCCGGTTTATGGCACGTAAAAAGGTGCTCTTGCCGCAACCGCTTGGGCCGATAATGGCGGTAACATATTTTGAAAGGATATCGGCGTTTACACGCTTTACCGCTTCAAACTCACCATAATAAATAGAAAAATCCTTGGCTGAGATATGAGTGGTATCACCGCCGGTAATTTTTCTTCGTTCAGGAGGTAGATAAATCTCTCTTGTTGCCTTCTGTACCGGCGCACTTTCAGATATTTCTTTGGCATCAACTATCATGTGCATTGATTTTTTATTTTAGCCTTTTAATTTTTTGGAAACGCGTGCCCGAAGGACAATCGCTGACAAGTTCAGCAACAGCACAATACTGACCAACGCGAGTACCATACCATACTGGACATGCCGAATTTGTGAAGCAGCCTCATGTTCGCTGGCAAGGTTATAAATGTTCCAGGAAAGTGCCGGTGTCGGAGAGGAAAAGACATCGGCAAGCCCTATGGCCGAGCCAACACTGACCGCTGCGGTAAAGATAATCGGAGCCGTTTCACCAGCCGCTCTACCAAGACTGATAACTCCTCCAGTCAAGATTCCGGGCAGCGCTGCCGGCAATATAACCGTCGCAATGGTGTTCCATTTAGTGGAACCAAGGCTTAGTGATGCTTCCCTGTAGGTTTTGGGAACAGCAAGGATCGCCTCTTCGGCTGCACGAATAATCGTCGGAAGAATCATGATGGCCAGCGTCAGAGCACCGGCAATAACACTTTTTGATTCCGAGACTTTCAGGGTATTGATAAAAAAAGCAAGACCGAACATACCGAAAACAATGCTTGGTACTCCAGCCAGGGTGCTGTTGGCACTGCGCAGCATACTGTTCAAAAAGCCTGGTTTGGCGTATTCGGTAAAGTAAACCGCTGCTACAACACCCAGAGGAAAGGCAAAGAGCATAGCTCCGACCGCAAGAAAAAAGGTGCCCTGGATTTCCGGCCAGATGCCCCCGAAAAAGTGCGAGTCAACGGAGCTGTCAGTAATAAATCCCCAATAAAAGGTAAACTCGGGAAGGAGCATCTTCTCAAGATTATTCTTAACGTAGGGAAAAAGCTTGACAAGAGAGGTGCCCTCAAAGCCTATCGCGCGGCTCACAAAGTACTCCTTCGACATAACATCGGGATTGGAGTTATCCCACTTGGATTCATAGAGGAGGTCGTGCAGCTTTTCCTCAGCTTTCTCCCAACGGGTCTGACCGTACTTGAACCTTGTCAGCATCGGCGCAGAATCACCCGGAAGCGGGCCAAGCAAGCCCTGAAGGGCCATTCTGACCTGGGAATATTTCGCCTTGTATTCACTCTTTTTTTCCGGCGCCATTGTTTCAAGTTCCGCCTCAAACCCACTGAGCATTTTGTACACATTCGTCCTGTACCGCTCTGAAGAGGCTACCTCACTCGAAAGATTCTCGCTGTTGCCCCTTGTGAATTCATTAAAGAGCATTTTGCGATGCTCGATCGTACCTGTAAAAAATACCGCGCCGATACCGTTGGTGACAATCGGCACAACAACAATCATCAAGGCCATCGCCATGACGATGATAGAGCCGATACCAACAGCGGTGAAAGAACGATCCAGTATTTTTCTGGTTCCGATATTCATAACAACAGGGTTAAATGAACAAAAACAAAACGATTAAATTACCGGTAAAAAATTACTGGCCTGAAAGAATTTTCCGCTGACGGACAACAATTCTCTCACTGATCAGGTTGCTGACAAAGCTGATAATCAGCAGAAGCAGCCCCATGGCGAACAACACATGAAAACGGGCGGAACCGGTCACCTGATCAGCTTCACCCATATCGCCGGCAATAGTCGCCGTGAGCGTCCTGATTCCCTGGAGATAGTTGAACCAAGGCTCGGGAATCTGGGAAGAGTTGCCCGAAGCCATCCACACCACCATCGTTTCACCAAGTGCACGCATGATACCGAGAATCACGGCAGCAAGAATGCCGCTGCTTGCCGCAGGAAGAATTGTTTTAATAATCGTTTCAGCCCTGGTCGCTCCAAGAGCGTAACTGCCTTCACGAATGTCGCGTCCGACGGCCTGAAGAGCATCTTCCGAGACGCTGACAATCGTCGGTAGAGCCATAAAGCTCAGAATAATGGAGACATTCAGCGCGTTTGTGCCCGTCAGAATCTGAATCCCGTAAAGGATGGTACCAACCTTGTATAAAAGAAGAACCGAAAGCAGACCCAATAAAATCAAGTACAGGATATGCAGTTGCTCACGCCGCTTCTGCTCCTTGATTTGCGTCGTCAAAAGATCGGAAATAACGATAACGGCAAGCAGCATAAAGGGTGATACAAGAATCCACCATGCCCACATCAGCATGGGTCCACCATTCTCCTGCAAAAGCGGCGCCAAAATAACAAGAGCAAAAAAACCAAATGCAACGGAAGGAATTGCAGCAAGCATTTCAATAACAGGCTTGGCATACTGGCGGATCGAGAAGGGAAGAATATCACTTAAGCATATTGCTGCGGCCACACCCATCGGCACAGCAATCATGGCAGAACCAAGTGTGACCATCAAACTGCCGTAAATAATAGCAAGAGCACCGAATCGAGAGGGCTCATCTGCTGGATACCAGTTGGAACTGGTAAAAAACTCACTGAACCCGCGAATCTGGAAAAAAGGGACCGCGTCGCGTGCAACGAAATAGAAGATAAAGAGGACAATAACAGCAACAAAAGAGGCAATAGCAAAAAGCAAACCCTCCCCGGCTGATTTAGCCACCTTCTGGATAATGCGTTTACCGGGGCTTACAACAAAAGCATTTGAACGGTTGCGCTCCCCTACACTTTCTTCAGCCATAGTCTTGAATAGTTTCTGTGACAATTACCGGTTTTTACCGGACCTCTTGTATTTTTCAGTGACCTGAATTTAATGCGTGCAATCTATGAGCATTCACTATAGAATGCAATAGCATTTCTGTTACAAATTTGAAACATTTAGCGAGAAGAAGAAATGCTGAAAAAGCCGGATTATTGGTTAACCGGCTTTATACAGAAAAAATGATGTTACAATAAAAGAAAACGATCTCAGTGATTGATAAAACCAAGCTCACTGATCATCTTTTTTCCCTCAGCGGTTTTCCTCAGATCAACAAACTGCTTGAGCGATCCCGAAGGCTGGCCGTTGGTATAGAAATAGAGAGGCCTTGTTACCGTATAGGTACCATTTTTCACCGTTGTCACATTGGGTAAAACTCCATTGACCGCAAGAACTTTAACTGAACGGTCCACAAAGCCAAGTCCGAGAAACCCTAAGGCTGAAGGAGTTGTACTCACCCTGCTTTTTACCGAACCGTTGCTGGACTGGGTTTCAGCAGCTCCTGTTATCTGTAAACCTTTGCCTGCAACCAGCTCCTTGAAGGATTCCTCGGTACCGCTATTGGATTCACGCTGAATAACAACAATCCGGGCGTTTGGTCCCCCAACCTCTTTCCAGTTAGTAATGGAGCCGCGATAGATACTGCTAATCTGGGCTTTAGTAAGTCCACGAACCGGATTTGACGGATGAACAACCATGGCAAGCCCGTCATAAGCAACAACATTTGCAACAGGATTGACCCCTTTTGTACGCGCAGCACCTATCTCAGCCGGTTTCATGGCACGTGACATGGCAGCAATAGTGCACGAGCCATTGATCAGACTTTTAGCGCCATTACCGCTTCCCGACTCACTCACCGTAACACGAATCCCATATTTTTTCGTGAAGTAGGAGGCAAAAGTCTTTGCAACAGGGCCGACGGTTGTAGAGCCATCGATCACAATCGGGTTACCGGCAGCACTTGCTATTGCAGTGACGAAAAGAGCAAGCAAGGCAACAAACAAAAACAGTTTTTTCATCATGGCTTCAGTCAGATTTTTTTAATAAATATGGGCAAGATACGCACCAAAGGAATAACTTTGAAATTTCATCTGTGATCGGAAAACAAGAATAAGCCAAAAACGGAAAATAAGAATCACCCAATCAAACCCCGGAGCTATGACGACACCGTTTATCTATTGGCATCAATTGCTATAATTTTATTAAATTCAATTATAATCTTGAACATGTTGTTGGAAAAGAAAATATCACACTGATTTTTGACCCGACAATTCTTCTTGACAACCATAAATAATAATAGCCATGGCAAACGAACCAACCAATGATTTTTCAGGTGCGTTCAGCGACCTTTTGAATGCTGCGGGGAAACTTGCCCAGCAACAGGTTGATATGGTAAGCAGCGGAGTTCAAGCTGCTGTATCGATTGTTGAACCCCTGACAAAAACAGCTCTTGAGCTTGCTGGCAGCGCAGCAAACACTGCTACCCAGATGCTGCAAAACTTAACATCAGCGATTACCCCTAAAAAGTAATCTGTTGTTTTTTTTTATGAGCACCTTATGCACGCTGGTATAAGGTGCTTTTTTTAACCAGTGAATCCCCCTCATGACCCTCAAAGCAGTTATTTTCGACCTTGACGGAACCTTGCTCGACACCCTTCAGGATATTGTCAACACACTCAACACCGTTCTTGCCCTGCACCATTATCCCCAGCATACCATCGATGAGTGCCGCTTTCTTGTCGGACACGGCATGAGAGAGCTGATAAAAAAAGCGCTGCCCGAAGAAGCCGGAACTCCTGAGACGATCGACCTCCTGCTCAAGGATCTCTTGACGCACTATGCCGACAACTGGAACCAGAATTCACGACCCTACCCCGGTATCAGCACCTTACTCAACACCCTTACAGAACGGGGTATTAAAATGGCAATCCTTTCAAACAAAGCCGACCACTTCACCCAACTCTGTGCGGATTTATTACTGAAGGAATGGGATTTTGATGTCGTTATGGGCCATCACAGCGGCATAGCCCACAAGCCCGACCCTGAAGGAGCCCTTCTTGTTGCCCGGATGCTTGGAGAAGAGCCTTCCTCAATTCTGTATGTCGGAGACAGCGGTATTGACATGCTGACCGCTTCACGCGCTGGCATGTACCCTCTCGGTGTCCTCTGGGGATTCCGGCCGGAAAGCGAGTTGCTTGAATTTGGCGCCAAAACGCTGGTTCGGCACCCTGAAGAGATTATCAGCTTGCTGAATAATATCCTGTAACTACTCTTGAGCCCTTCGCACCCAAATGAGGGAAGCCCTTACAAACGCGTTCTGCGTCAGTAAGGGCTTCCCTCATTTTCCGACCTTTTCTCCACATGGATATTGAATCTTACCCAAGCCGTAAGGAGAAGGTTAAATAAGCAACCATGCCAGAACTCCAAGCGCTCCCACACCAGCCAAAACCGTTCCAGTACTTGTTCCTCCATTGTCTCCCGCATAGGGATCCACACCAGTGGCGAAACCGTAAGAACTGCTTCCTGCGTAGGCATTTCCCGAATTATCGTGGATCGCATGATCCTTGAAGGTGACGAAGTATTGCGATTGATAATCCAAATCACCAGTTGGGTTGATCGTCAATGTTGAACCTGAAATAGTCAGGTTGGCACTCGTTGCTGCATTGTAGCTTTCAACCAGCTTTCCACCTGCTGAACCGCTGTGTATTTCTATTGTACCAGTACTGTCACCCTTCTGGATCGCTTCGCTGAATAACAGCTCAATATTGCTGCCGATCGCAACTCCGAGCGCAGAAACAGAAGGGCTGAAGGTCACTACCGCTGGTGCAGTGGTATCTTCCACCTTCAAGGTGAATATATCGCTTGCCTTAGCACCGCTTTCGTCGGTAGCCGTTACCTTCAGTTCGATGGAACCGACATTTGAATGTGTCGGTGTACCACTGAAGGTCACGCCAGTCGACAGCGGAGTCTCACCGCCCTTCGATGGATCGTAACCGATTAATGGGTCGAAGGTGCTTGCGCTATATTTGGCCACACCAGCCGCAGTTGCATAGGCATTGTAGGCGGTAACATCCCACGTGCTTGAGTAACCTGCCCATCCATCTTTGAGACCTCCCCAGTCCTGCCAGGTCAAGCCGAAATCCTTGCCATAAAGGTACTGACTGGCGGCGATCTCATGCTCGATGTTCATACCGTCACCGATGAAAAGAATAATGTGCTTTACACCAAGATCCTTTGCTGCTGAGGTCATCACCTGGTAGATCTGTGTGTCATCAACGATATTCGTACCGGGATACCAGCTTCCTGCATATTGCTTGAACAGTTCCGCACCTGCACCTCTTGCCTGGAGCGTCACCAGTTCGTTCGTATGCCCGGTTGTGCTGTAGGTAACCTCGCCATCGGGAGAATAAGTGGATTTGCTTGAACCTACAACCTCAAGAGGCAAATTACCCTTGCCCAGCTCTTCCTGAAGACGCAGATAACTGTTCGAGTGGTCACTGGTGACAATCATCAATGTGTTCGACCAATCCATTCCCTTAACACCAGTTTCCACGACGCTCTCTGCATTAGTGACGGCCTGCTCAAGGTCATAAACCCCACCAACCATATTTTCGTAACCGTTGGCATGGTTGCTCCAGTCAATATCGCCCTGCTCGAACATCGCAAAAAAGCCATCCTGATCCTGATTAAGCACTGAAAGCGCTGCTGTCGTCATTTCAGTCATGGTCGGGTCTTCATCAACGCCAGGAGTGCCATCGGTGGTGCTGCGGGTGATGGTGGCCGTGCCGGGTGTGTCTGCCACTTCATAATATTCAAAGTTGCCACCTGATGTGCCGAACAGGCCGAACAGTTTATCACCATCAGCAAGATGTACGCTGTTGGCTGCCGCTGCCAATGCTGTTCCGCCATCTACACCAGTCGCACGTTCAACAAACGAGTATCCGTTATTGTCGTGGTTTGTACCCGCTGTACCCGCCTTGAAGGCATCGTAATCGTCATTGAAACCATTCTTGTTAAGATCAGTGTCAGCATTCGCTGCGTTGGTAACAGCCTTTGCAAAGAGGCTGTCGAGCCCGCCACCAATCACCACCTCGGGCTTTGTGTCAAAGAGAATTTCGTGAGCAATATCCTGATAGTTGCCACGGTTAACATTATGGCTGACAAACGAAGCCGGTGTTGCATGTGAGAACGGCACGGTACTGACTACACCTATTGCAAAACCAAGATCGGCTCTCAGTGTCTCGGCAATTGTCTTAACTTGGCCACCAACAGGATCTCCACTCTGCCATGCAAGGTTTCCACCATCGGTC
>CAIPKT010000189.1 GCA_903865705.1 uncultured Chlorobiaceae bacterium | reverse complement strand
CCATATTCACCATACCATCAATACTTTTTGAAAATTCTGATAATTACGTCTATCGCCACCATAAATGCTTCAGATTGTGGCTCAGACCGCAACCAAAGGACGAGAGGTCTTCTGGCAGATTTTGACCCTCCCTTCCGTACCAAAGTCGAACAATCTGGGCTGTTTATAGGCAACCGCACTCCATATGCACAAGTTTATTGTGCAAGGGCGGCAGGGATTATTGGCGATGGGGCTGGCAACATGAGGGTCGGCAAGGAAATCCGTTCCCAGCAACCCCTTCTTTCATGTGCGTGTAAAGTGTTTTCTTATGCGGTCGGCTGTTTCTTCTGCTTGCGAGCTCCTGACAGGGCGGCAAAGCCAGTGCCCAGAAGCAGCATGGAGGCTGGCTCGGGGGTGGGGTGGGGCGTATGCTGAATATTCTGGGGAAACTGTATGCAGCAGGGTCGGCAGTTAGCGATAGGAAGTCTGATTCGATTAGGGGCTGTTAGCAGATAAATTTCTTGATGGGAAACTGTTCCTTTAGCGGCAGTAAGGCCAGTGAGGCAGCAAGCAGTAGTGCAAGTGCGGCAATGATTATTGGCGATGGGGCTGGAAGCATGAGAGGTGGCAAGGAAATCAGTTCCCAGCCACCCCTTCTTTCATGTGCGTGTTCGAGTCTTTTCTCTTATGCGGTCTGCTGTTTTTCGGCCTTCTGTTTCTTCAGCTTGCGTGCTCCTGCAAGGGCTGCAAAGCCTGTGCCGAGAAGCATCATTGAGGCTGGCTCGGGGGTGGGCGCGGATGACTTCGTGGTGTACGCGAAATGGTCAATCATAGCAGTTCCGCTTGGATCGTTAATAGTGATCTTGGAGAAGGGCTTGTCCGAACTAAATCCAACAAAACCGAGGGGCTTGTTTGTGTAAGCCAATGGACCGGAGACATTATACGTTGTAAATAATTCGTCATTATTTAAGACAATATTCATCGTGCTTCCAGAGCCAGTGAAAGCACCGAGCCACCCAAGATCCATTCCGACAGCTGAAACGTTCGATGCAAAGTTTATGACGACTGGCTTGGTCGTAAAGAAGTAATTAAGGTAATTGGAAGTCCCTGAGGTGCTTAAAGCATTCGGAGAAAGAACATTAAGCTTAGCGTCACCTGAAGTAAAACTCACATCGCCAACCGTCAGGTTTCCGCCGTAATAGGTATACGTACTGGGGTTTGACTGTTGTGCCTCAAACTCAATGAGGGTTGTGCTTCCTACTTCTAAATTAAATAAAGACCTATCATTGTAGGTCTTGAGTGTAGCGTGAGCAGCGACCGGCCCCAGTAAAAATATACCAACGGCCAATCCTGCCAATAACTTCTTATTCATGATTATTTTTCCTTTTGTTGTATTGTTTATGTTCAGAGAGACCATCCCGCAGAACATTATGATTTGCACTACACTTGTACCACGTAATCAAACAGGGTTAGCGCAAGAAGCACTTCATTTGCTTTCTGAATAATACACCTTTTGGATTATATATAATATGTGATTGATATGCAATTAACATGTAAGAGTAGTTATATCTTTCAGATGTATCTTTGCTATATGAGAATGCGATGAAAGATGCATCGGAAAACATATAAAATTGTATGCTATAGTATGAAATGAATATTACGTATATTGTTACATTTATTGTATTTAAGTAGTTATCTATGGCGAAATGGCATTAAAAGATATATATATAGTGCTCTCTTTAGATTTATAAGTATGTATATACACCCTCTTGGAATTTAACGAGTTATTACGGTTTTATTATCTTCCTTGTTCGTTAATAAAGATCCGCTGCTGTAAAACATCGCACTCTGAAAGGTGTATTTTTCATCTTATAAAGTGCAAATAAATAGTCTCTTTTACTTCATTCATAAGAAGTGGATTTGGCGAAAAAAGTATATGTATTCTCGATGTATTATAGAGATCGATTTAATATATATGATATATCAATAGTTACTTTATTTGGTGTATAAATAGCGATTGCCGTTATGGCCTGATCAGTTCGTCCATATTCACCATACCATCAATACTTTTTGAAAATTCTGATAATTACGTCCATAGCCCCCGTAAATGCTTCATCTCCTGACGGCTGGTGGCAAGTTCCTTGGTTTTTTTATATTCAATTCTCGTTGCTTTCTGACATGAATAACTAATTGACAAGGAAGGGGTTTGCCTTATGCAGGTAATTGTTTTTGAAGACAGCAAGGTTTTGGAGCTGATGCCTCTTGTCAATCTTAAACCGGTTTATGGGCTTTGTACCGGGTTTCGCTCCCTTAAGGAAAAGCTTGAATGTTCGACAAGGGGAGAGGTGGCGCTTACCTGGCATCTTCGTCGCTATCTTGCTCCTTTTTATGCTGAACAGCATCCTGAATCTGTTGTTAACCGGATTGAAGAGAGGGATGTGTTGCTGGTTAATGGCCGTATTGTGTTTGATGAGGCGTCCTCCAGAGTAATCGTCGAAGATGCCTTTGAGCCAGGCAAGGCTTATATGCAGGGTGATGATCTGCTTTTTGCAAGAGTACCGGCCTCTCTGCTTTTTGATGCTGAGGGTCTGCTGCCGGACCTTATTGATACATCGGCTCTTGCCGAAGAACTTATTACGGAAGAGGTAACGGGGTTCAGGGTTATCAGTCACATCTGGGATATGATAGCATTCCATCCTGCTGAGCTGTTGCGTGATGCCGAAACGCTTGAGCTTGGGCGTATTGATGGAGATGTTCACCCTTCGGTGGCCATGGTCAACCGTTCGAATATTTATGTTGGTTCCGGAGCTGTTGTCCGGGCGGGTGCGGTTCTTGATGGCGATGATGGATTTGTGGCGGTCGGGGCGGGTGCGATTGTTGATCCGCAGGCGGTGCTGATGCAGAATGTTTTTCTTGCGCCCTGGTCGAGGGTAAAGATTGGTGCAAAACTTTACAGCAATGTCGCTGTGGGAACGGCATCGCGAGTTGGCGGTGAAGTTGAGGATTCTCTTATTGAGCCTTTTGTCAACAAGCAGCATGATGGCTTTCTTGGCCACTCGTATATTTCATCATGGTGTAATCTTGGCGCAGGCACAAATACCAGTGATCTCAAGAATAACTATAGCAGGATAAAGTTGTTCCACCATGGCCGGTTGCAGACGACTGGCCTGCAGTTTTTGGGGCTGTTGATGGGCGACCACAGCAAGTGCTCCATCAATTCGATGTTCAATACCGGCACTGTGGTCGGAACAGGGGCAAACATTTTTGGTGGTGGATTTCCTCCTAAAGAGGTGCCCTCTTTTTCATGGGGCGGTAATGATGGCTTTGAGCCTTATGAGATTGAAAAGGCTGTTGAAACAGCGCGGAGGGTTATGGAGCGACGTCAGGTTGTGATGAGCAGCGCCTATGAGTCGATGTTCCGTTTTGTTGCTGGCATGTCGGGCGCTTCGCGCTTATTTGTTTAATATTTTAAGCTTGACTACGCATGATTCTTGTTGTCGATAATTACGATTCTTTTACGTACAATTTAGTTCAGTATATTGGAGAGTCGGGGAAGCGCGTAGAGGTGTACCGTAATGACGAGCTTTCTGTTGCTGAGATTGTTGCCCTTGCTCCGGAAAAAATTGTTATTTCGCCCGGGCCGGGTACTCCGGATGATGCTGGGGTATCGGTATCGCTGATCCATGCGGTAAAGGGTAAAATTCCTCTTTTGGGGGTCTGTTTGGGGCATCAGTCTATTGGTGCGGCTTTGGGTGGCAGGGTGGTGAGGGCGGCCACAATCATGCACGGCAAGACCTCTCAGGTTTACCATGATAATCAGGGGATTTTTAAAGGAGTTGACAATCCGTTTACTGCAACAAGGTATCACTCGCTTATTGTGGAACGGGAGACTCTTCCCGAAAGTCTTGTTATCCGGGCATGGACTGATGATGGGGTGATCATGGGAATGGATTCTGAACAGCTTCTGCTCTATGGCGTTCAGTTTCATCCCGAATCTATCCTGACCAGTGAGGGAAAAAAAATTATCAGGAATTTTCTTGAACTGTAGCACTTGATTGAAGGGGTTTGAGCGTATGGACATTTATCGCCGACCGCCAGGAAAGGAGGACGAGAAGATTGGGGGTGTTGTTCCCCAGCATGTCAGTTTAAATCGGGAAAGTGATTTTATGGCTGACGGATGGCGCGTCTTCAAGATCATGGCGGAATTTGTCAGCGGTTTTGAGATGATGTCTGAAGCTGGTCCTGCTGTGGCTGTTTTCGGTTCTACACGGGTGCAGTCTGGTAGCCCTGAGTTTCTTCTTGCGGAAAAGCTCGGTCACCTGCTTGCCACTGAAGGGTTTTCAGTGATAACCGGAGGAGGGCCGGGTGTTATGATGGCTGCGAACAAGGGGGCTCAAAGTGCGGGCGGTGAATCTATCGGCTTCAATATCAAGCTTCCGAACCAGCAGCAGCCAAATAAATATATTGATCAAAATAAACTGGTCAGTTTTCAGTATTTCTTTGTGCGCAAAGTGATGTTCATGAAGTATGCTCAGGCATTTATTGCTCTGCCGGGTGGTTTTGGTACGCTTGATGAAGTAATGGAAGCCATTACGTTGATACAGACCGGAAAAAGTGAACGCTTTCCTGTTATCTTGGTTGGAAAAAGCTACTGGGGCGGCTTATATAGCTGGATTGAAGAGAGCATGTACCGGGAGAATGGGTATATCCATGGAGACGATCTTGAATTCATTTATCTTGAAGATAGACCGGAAGAGGTTATAGAAATTATCAAAAGATTTTATCCTGATGGCTATTCCCTTAATTTTTGATAGAGGGGATGTTTTTTTTGAGGGTAGTCAGGTTTGCCCATTCCCGAATTGCCTTTGTTTCCTTACTTGTCAGTTGTGCGTCGGGCTTCCAGAGGTAATAGAGTTGTTGATGATCGGGACTTTCGGAAATGACATGTCGGATTTTGGCCATTTTATTCTGGTTCCAGACTGAAAAATTAAGGGCAGTCCGGCCCGAAGTAACGATGCCGGAAGCAAGCCAGGATGCCGGAGCTATGTAGGCAAAGGCTGGCCAGTGAGTTTGGTTTGAATGGCAGTCATAACAGCTTCTCTTCAGCGCCTTTTTGACAAGATCGGGCGCCTGGATATCTGAAACTGCCCGTGGATTAATACGGTTCAGCGGTATGAACTGCATGAGCATGATCAAAAGAAAAGCCCAGCTTATGAAGGATTTGAACGAAAAAGTCATTATTTCTTGAACACCCTGAACCCGATTCCTTTTAATTTCAAACGCGTGTTATCGTGATATTTCCCTGTGAAAAAGCTGTCTGGTACTATCTTCCTCAAATCAGGGCCGATCTGGCCATTGAGCTTGTGAAGACCGGTATGACCCAGTCGCAGGCAGCAAAGAAACTTGGCGTTACACCCGCTGCTGTATCTCAGTATATTCATAAAAAGCGGGGTATGCAATTGCAGAAGAGCAGGAGCTACCGCAAAGAGATTGATGCGGCGGTTAAAAAAATCTGTGAAGAGGCCGTGCCCGACGACCTTCATAAAATTGTCTGTAACTGCTGTCATCTGATGCAAAAGGAGGAAAAAGCAGAGAAATGAAGCTTGTGTGATAGAGCTCTACAGTTCGACAATGATATGCGCTTCGGTTGCATGACCGTTCAGCAGATTCTTTAGGGTATCAATCAGCTCCATGCCGTATTTGTTGATATAATAAAAAATATTGATGAGCCTTTCCTGGGGCAGCCCTTCCGGAAAAAGTGCGGTTTCTGCTTTCAGGATTTGTTCAAGAAGCTCTTCATGTTTGCGTCGGCTTGCCTTCCATGTTTTCTGTTCAATACCGTCGATAATTTTTGCTGACTGGACGGTCGATGCGGCAAGAAGTGGTTCAAGTGTCGGGTCAATCTTGGCAAGCACCGGCCCGAGAGCGGCAAGCGCCCGGTTGATCTCTTTCTTCGTTTCCTCAAACAGCGCTTCAAGTTGAGGGTTTTCAGCGATACCGACAGCACTTTTTTTCAACTGTTGAAGATCGCTGAAAAGCGCATGATAGATTTGTTTGCGCGATAATCCCGGCTTTCCTATGACCTGGAGAAGCTTGTCGAGGATTCGGTTGATCTTTGGTTCAACCAGCGTAAAGCTTCCTCTGGGGATGATAAACGGCATGGTAATGCCAAAATGCTCATAGTTTTTTCGGTACTGCGCAAGGTAGCTGATTTCTCCGGGGCCCGCAATGCAAGCAAAAGTCGGCAGGACGTAATCCTGGATAATTGGCCGGAGGACGACGTTGGGGCTGAACTGTTCGGGGTGATCCTGGCAGAGTTCAAGCAGTTGATGTTTTGAATAGCGCTGTTTTTCCGGCAGAATTGAGAAAGAATCGTCCGTCGGGTGTTCAATTTTTTGCCGCTGACCAAGATGGTTGAGATGAAAAAGATTGACCGTTCTTGGTTTTGTTTGCGCCGTGTAGCCCAGATTTTCGAGGCGTGAACTTTGAGCGACTACATTGTACGAGGAGGTTGGCGAGGTTGAAAGCTCCTTCAAAAAGATGTTGGATGCAAGTTGCTTGAACTCGGTATCCTGGCTTGAGAGCAGAATCAGCGGCTGATGGCGGAAGAGCCGCATCATAATGCTCGCAAAGCTCATCTCGAAGGTGTTTCCTGGATAATAGCATTCGGTGAGCATATCCGATACGCTCTGTTTGTGAGCGGAATCCGGCAAGAGCTGAAGAAAATCCTCGACAGTACGGTTAATTTCTTCGCCAAAGCAACTGTTGGCAACCACCTGGTCGGGCATACGCCGGTAAGGTTCCTGTTTGAGGTGAACGACCTGGTTCTCAGAAAAAATAGCGGTATGGGCTGATTCTTCAAAATCGTGGTCTTCACCCTCAAGCCAGAAAATCGGCACAAAATCGTATTCGGGAAAAAGTGCTTTCTGCCGTTCTGCAAAATTTATTGCAGTCAGAGCTTTATAGATGGTATAGATTGGCCCTGTAAAGAGGCCGAGCTGTTGGCCGGTAACGACGGCCATGCAACGGGGTGACCGAAGTTTTTCTATCTCTTTGAGGTGAAGTTCTGTGCATCCAAAGCGGCTGTTTTGTTTCGAAAGAAGCCGTACAAGGGCTTCCCGGCTAAATGTTCTCGATTCGAGCAGTCCAAGTTGCCGGTAGTAATCCACTTCTCTCCGGTAATCAAGGTGAAAACATTCATCGATTAATTCTG
>CAIPKT010000188.1 GCA_903865705.1 uncultured Chlorobiaceae bacterium | reverse complement strand
GTCAAAAATTTCTTGCCGGCGACGACGGCTTGCTGAGGGCAGAGCAAAAAGGACATCGGTAATAGCTTGACTTTTGATAATTTCTTCAGCATCAATGGAGCTGTATACCTTTATACCGTTAATGGTATGCCCGAGCAGAGCGGAATCGTCATCAAGAAATCCTGCGAGGGTATACTGACTGCTGTGCGCCAGTGCTCCTGCAATCTGAAGTCCGGCTGAACCTGCGCCATAAATCAGTATTCGATTTCCTCCTTTTTTTACGGATACTATCGAAAAAGAGGGATTCAGCCACATCCTGACCATCGCACGGCTACCGCCGACCGTAAAGAATAAGAGAATTGGTTGCAGTACACCTATGGAACGGGGAATGCCAGATTTATTCAGAAACATAGTGGCAACAAAAAAGAGGAGAGCATACATGCCGCATGCATTCATGATCGTCTTGAGTGCGCCTAATCCGCTGTAGCGGAAAACAGCCTTATAGAGGCCCGAACGAATAAACACAGGCACAGCGATAAGCGGAGCTAAAAGGTAAATTATCCCCTGTCCTCTTTCGGGCAGCGCTAAAGTGCCCTGCTGTAAAATAAATACAATCCATACCGTCAGTAAAGCCGAAAAGGTATCCGCTAGCACAGCAATTCCCCTTTTGGCTCTGCGCGAGAGCGACAAAATTCTGCGCTGCATGACTGCAATCCAGACTCTTGTATTCTTGAGCAAAACATGGTGTAGTATAGGAGACATGGCTCTCTTGACTTTTATGAGCGTAGAGCACTGCATCCGACTATTGAAAATGCCGGATGCAGATGCTGTAAATCACTTCTGAGATGCGCGTTCTGAGGCTTGTTGTGCGTGCTCTTGATATTTCTCCGAATATCGATTACTCTTGCTCCCCGATTCTTCAGGAGAATCAATAAGGGCAACGCCAATGATGTGTGATCTCAGGACGGTATCCTCTACGTATTCCTTCACTCCTGTTTTACTGGAATAGAGAAGACGGGCAACAAGCAGAATTCCATCGGTTGATTTTGCAAGTTGCGCAGCATCGCTGAAAAAGAGTGGTGTTGTGTCGAACAGTACCCTGTCGAATTTGCCCTCAAGTTCCTTGATGAGTTGCATCATTTTCGGGGAGCCAAGAGTTTCATTTGGGTTTGAAACTTTTTTGCCCGCACTCAGGAGAAAGAGGTTTTCGAGATGAGTTGGCTGCAAATATTGATCACCAATGCTTTCCTGCTTGCTGAGCAGGTAGTCGGTCAATCCGGGCTCTTTTTTAACATTGAAGATGTCATGCTGTGATGAACGTCTTAAGTCGCAATCGATAATCAGTGTCTTTTGGCCACTGAGCGCATAGGCCATACCAAGATTGGAGCAAACCACCGACTTCCCTTCACCGGCATCTGTACCTGATACAAGAATGCTCTTGAAGTGATGAGGAGTATTGATATAATCAAGATTTGTGCGGAGCGTCCTGAAGCTTTCAGCAAAACTGGAATTCAATGCGTCACTAAACTTTGGTCGCGATGTTGATATTTCAGCATCTGAACCCTTGGAACTAACTTTTTTCTGAATCTTGGCAAGGGTATTGCCTTTTTTGGAAAGGTATGGAATCAGCGACAGTGTTGCAATTCCTGTATTCCTTAAAAACAGCTCATCCTTGAGTGTGTCATCCAATACTTCAAAATAACCGATATAACCAGCAACCAATAGAAGACTAATGCCTAAGCCGGTTAAAAGGCTTGCCGTAAGATTTTTCGATGATGAAATAGGGTAGACTGCCTCTTCGGCAACTGTAATTCTGCCAACTTGAGAGCCAAGCATGATGTTTGTTTCATCAAGCTTGGCTTTGAGGGCCAGATAGCTGTTACTGACAACATCCCTCTCTCTCAAGAGTTTTGCGTATTCCTGCTGTTTTGGCGGAAGCAGCTTTATCTGAGTTTCGTAGTACTGTTTCAAGCGACTATATTCGCCAGTTGTGAAATTAACTTGGTTAAGCGACCTCTCGTTCTGTAGTTTTGCCGTTGTAAGAGCAAAGTTTGATTGCTGCACTTTGCCGGCATAACCTATTTCGCTTGCGATTTTGCGACTATTGAGTTGCTGATAACGCGTCTTGGCAAGGTCAAGCTCCTGCCGTTTTGCCTTGACAACCGGATCCCCCTCTCCTTTTTCTCGCAACAGGGTTATATATTGACTCTCGCGACCTCTTACTTCAGAAAGTAACGTATCAAGCTGAGCATCAACATTTTTTGAAATGCGGGAAGTAATCGCTTTGTCTGCACTCGAAAGATTTGGCTCGAGTGCGGTAAGACTGTTTTTTGTAATACGGGATTCAACAGAAGCATCGTTGTATTTGCTTTCAATCTGATCGAGCTTTCCAATTATCTGTGAGATATTGCTTGAAAAATCATAGATCTTGTTGGCTGCCATAAAATTGGAGAGTGCACGATTGGCATCTTCTAACTTTTGCTCTTGCTCCTGCATCATCTCACTGACAACCTTTTTTCCCTGCTCATACCGGGCGGCATTTCTTTTTATATCCATATTACGGTAGACCCGGCAGAGAGAATTGGTCAGGTAGACGGCCTCAGAAGGATCGGGACTTGAGACGGATACTAACAATAGATTGGTATTGCGCACCGGCTCGACATTTATTCGTGGCTGTAGCTTCAGGGCATCCTTAAACAAGGATCTTTCGGGCTTTTCCTGCCGCACGGATTCACTTTTAGCTTGCGCTCCGCTTCCCAATAGAGATGATGTGGCTATGTGCCATAGGCGCGCCAACGGTGCGGCGGACTCTTTATTGCCAAGTAATTCGAAAGAATTCCTGCTACCGCTTGTATAAAGTTCTTTCACCAATTGTTCAGCAGTAGACATTGAACGGATCAGCACCATGTCTTTGGTGGTACCTTTATCTTCTTTCTCCTTGTCAGGACCAATCAGTGCATCAAGCGGCTTACTCTGGCCGACATCTTCATTGATCATCAACAAGGACTCTGCAGAATAATCAGGTGGACGTGAAAAGTAACTCAATAGGGCAATGAACAGTGATGCCAAAACAATCATTAGTGCAGGCCGCAGGTTTCGCAGAATAATATCTCGCATCTGCTGAAAAGAAAGTTCACTCCCCACAGTATGTGCCTGCTCTTCGCCAGGATCAGAAGAGCGAATCAAATATTTTTTATCAGTCATAGTGGTAGCTGTTGGTTTTTACCTGTTGTTTCGGATGAATACAAAGTAGCTTAGCCCTGTAAAGAGGATAGTTGACACCTGCATAACACTGGCGAGCGTTATACCGCTTTTTTCAGGGAAAATTATGGTATCGTTTGGCTTTAAGGCAATAAAGGCGCTGGTGTCGCCATTTTTGTAAAACTTTTTAAGGTCTACCTTATATACCTGAGGCTCTTTACCGTCTGGGCTCTGGCGGGTAATAATGACTTTTTTCAGGTCTGCATTTTCCCTTGTATCCCCGACAAGTGATAGGAGCTCTGCAAAATCTACATTCTCACGAACTACTGTCTGGCCTGGCCTGCCTACTTGGCCAAGAACATTGACGACCATAAGGATGTTGCCAAAATCGTCCGTGAAATAGGCTTTCTTGTCTATAGGATAATTAGGGCCAGGCAGAGGTTTGTAACCGCCGGCAACATCGGTGCCCACCGCTGCATAGCTGGATGCGCAGGGTAAAATCAGCATCTGAAATGCAAGAACGAGTATGGTAAGTTTTTTAAAAAAGTGCATGACTGTTGGATTTTTTAATTGATTGACGTGTTGTATATATTTTTTAACATGGCACAGCCACCTTCAGTCACATGAGAAGCTTTATTATTTTTATAAATAGATTACCTTCTCTGCCGAAACAGAGATTTCTGAATTTTGCGCCTAAGGTTAAGCGGACATCAATATGCTCTTCACTTACTCTTATCATTCTGCCTTTTGATCTTTTTCCTGATTATCAGAATCAGAATTCAAAAGACAATGTTCTGCTTTATATATAAGGACAGAAAGTGGAACCGATAAGGCTTTTGCAATAATTGAGCAATTGTGTATCGTAATATTCTTTACACCCTTTTCTACATCTCCGATATAGGTTCTGTGAAAGCCTGTCTTTTCAGCAAGCTGTTCCTGGGTGTATCCCATCCTGAATCTTTCTGCACGTATGTTATTGCCGAGAGTATGCAATATGTGTCGCTTCATACAAGAATGTCGATATAATTTATAAGTCACAAAATCAATAATGCACCTTGGCTTGTTTTGCAAACTACAAATAATACACGGCACCCGCTACACCCTATTGAATTCGAAATATCGCATTCAACACTCTGAAGAATGCGGATCGTATTTCTGTTTTTTCAATTAATATTTAAACCATTTTTTTAATGCACTCAATAGTATTCACTGACTAATCGTTAACCATTACTCATCGCTTCTTCAGGTTGATCAGAGGTTTTATTATACTGATGAAAACTTTCTTCAGAACATCTGATAAGTTCATAAAGATTAATGCCAAGAGCTTTTGATATTTTCAGGCAGTTGAAAATAGATATATTTTTTTCACCTCTTTCTACCACGCCGATATACGTCCTGTGCAGGCCGGAATGCTCAGCAAGGTCTTCTTGAGAGTAACCTTTTCTATGTCGCTCAATTCGAATGTTAAACCCGAGAATACCCAAGAAACTTTTACTGTGCTTCATCACATATCTGATTTACAACGCTTCAAGAAACTAAAACGCAGTTATGAGAAATATCGTCTATAGCTTTTCAACTTTACCGGCAGTCTTGTTGAACTGAACCTGTTTACCGATTCGAACAAAACTCACGGATGCTTATGAAAAGCATCATTTATCTATTGCTTGAGCACCATCGTGTAAACCAAACCTCACTGCACAAATCTGATCAGGCTTTACCAACTGTAGGCAATCGTCTGAAGTGTATTTTTTACATCTTTTTGCACTCTTTGATACTCATGAACATACGATTTATTTCTACACCTTTCACATAAAAATACGCTTTCTGCACTCTATAGTGTATCATATATGTTATTATTCAGGAGATATTGCCCGTTTTGAGTATTTCGGTTCATTTTGAAGGTCCCGCTTATGTAAAAAAGCATCATTTATCTATTGCTTGAGCACCATCGTGTAAACCAAACCTCACTGCACAAATCTGATCAGGCTTTACTAAAACTACAGGTAATCGTCCGAAGTGTATATTCTCCATCTTTTTGCACTCTATATCACTCACAACATACTAAAACTCTCCATTAAAACAACAATGATACACTGATATTGCACTCTATAGTCTACTCATTATTGTTTTTTTTAAGGGAAATAGTCACGTTTAGAGCGTTTTGGCTCGTTTATGGTGCCGCTTATGTAAGAAACCCGGGCAATGCGTTAAATACGTAATAGGAAATACCGGGCGTTCTGTGGGTGGGAAGGTGGGGCAAAAAAAAAGCTCCGTGACTGGGATTGTCACGGAGCTGCAAATTACGGGATGAACCCGGAATGTGTTGTTTAGCTTTTAGGCTTCTGAGCCTTCGGCCTCGACCTCGAAATGAACCTTGACGGTGATATCCTGGAAGATTTTGGCATCAGCCTCATATTTCCCAAGCGACTTGATCGGTGTTTCGATGGTGATCTTCCGGCGGTCGATATCGATTCCCTGAGCTTTGAGGGCATCGGCTATATCGGCCGAAGTAACCGTTCCGAACAATTTGCCAGAATCGCCGGCTTTTGCATACACCTTCAATGACATCTGCTCTATGGTCTGAGCATGTTCACGAGCGTGTTTGCGCTGCAATTCGATTTTTTTGGTCTGCTGCTTTTTCTCTGTTTCAAGAGCTTTGAGCGTTCCCTCGGTAGCTCTTATAGCCATACCCTGCGGAATCAGAAAGTTGTTTGCATAACCGTTTTTAACGGCAACAACTTCACCTGCATCGCCAAGGGTAGCCACATTGTTTCTTAAAATGACTTTCACTGCTTAGCTTCCTCGTTCAATTGATTGCGAAATAGGTTATTTGTATTCGTCTACAACATAAGGAATAACTGCAAGGAACCGTGCCCACTTGACTGAATGGGTAAGAAGGTTCTGCTCTTTTGCAGAGAGTCCAGTGATGCGACGGGGAATAATTTTTCCCTGATCGTTGATAAACCGTCTCAGCTTGCGATCGTCACGGTAATCAAAAAACACTACCTGGTTTTTCGATACTTTTTTCTTCGACGCCAACGCGTTGCTCAGTGATTTGTTGCCTTGTGATTTGTGGCCTTGTGCGTGTGTAAATTTTTGTCTCATAAGTTCATTACAAAATTAGGCTTACCCTCTGCCTCTCAATCGGAGGAAAGGTATTTGTATTCGTAAATGTTACCAGGATCTTCATCATGAATTTCTCCATGATGGGTATCTTGACAATCGTCCTCGATAAAGCCCTCGTCGTCTTCCTCACCGTTTTTCTTGCGCTTGTTGAGAAACTGTATTCTTCTTGCTTTTATCTCCACAACGGTTCTTGAAGATCCATCCTGCGCTTTCCATGTCCGGCTTTGCAATTCACCATCAATCAGGACCGCTGAACTTTTCTTCAGGTTGTCACGGCAGCTTTCGGCAAGTTTGTTCCATGCAACAACACCCACATAGCAGACATCCTCCTGCCACTGATGATTGCTGTCGCGAAACCTTCTGTTACATGCTATTGAGAAGTTAACGACAGGCGTTCCGCCTGAATTAGTCTGCCTGAAAACAGGATCTTTGGTAAGATTTCCAGCAATGACGACACTGTTTATCTCGGGCATTTTTAATTCAGCCATTACATCTTCTCCGTTTTATTCTCAAAAGGAATCATTTCTCAGCTTGCGTTCAAATCAACCTTGACTATCATTTTGCAACGGTTTCGGATGCGGCGGCTTCTGCGAGTGCATTGTCTTCAGGACTGCCTATGACTACGCTGTACTTTTCAACCCTTTTGCGCATTTCAAGAAGAGCGCTGGTGAGGTGAATAATAAGGTAGCGGAGCAGAGATTCCTCATAACGAAGAACTTTTTCGACCTCTGCAATCACGGTTGTAGCACCGGTAAATTCGATATGGGCATAGTATCCAATTGTTTTCTTCTTGATCGGATAGGCCGTCTTGCGCCGTCCGATTTCGAGAACACTGCTGATACTTCCGCCTTTTTCGGTAATGACCTTCTGCACTAACTCCATTGCTGCGAGAATGGCCTCATCCTGAAGCCCTCCGTCAATGATGAGCGTACATTCGTAAAGTTTGTTTGTTTCCATAGCGCAAATTCTGATAATATTATTCCACTCAGTTGCTTGCAATATGGCGAGGGTCCGGCATTGCGCAGACCAGCCCCACGGCTTCAGAGGTCACCCTCGGAACACCATCTGCAAATTTGAACCTTAAAGGTAAGTTATTTGCATCATTTTTCCAATCGGAAGAGAAATTGCTTTGGATTGGTTTTTTAGGTTCGGGATGGGCTGCTCATTTGCAGTAGTCGACAATCTTGCGGGCAATCAGGGCTGGAGAGAGGTCGTTCATACATCGGAAGTGCCCTTTCGGGCAACTATCGCGGCCAATATGCGAGCATGGCCTGCAAGCAAGGCCCTCAACCTCAAAGAGATCATAAGGCGTATGGTAGGGCAGAAAACCGAAGGCTGCAGAGGAGGAGCCAAAGAGCACAAAAAGCTTTTTGCCAAACGCGGAGGCCATGTGCATGAGCCCGGTATCGTTGCAAAGCACGGCGTCAGAACGCTCAAGAAGCGCTGCGGTCTGCATGAGTGAGCAGATACCGGCCATGTTGACAATCGTTTTGCGATCTGCATAAGGTAAGCAGTTCATTATTTCTGAGGCCTGTGGGGCCTCGTCATTACCGCCAAGAAGAAGTATCTGTAACGGCATCTCTTTGAGCAGAAGGGAGATGATTGCTGCGAAGCGTTGCGGAGGGTAGCGTTTTGTGAAATGTTTTGCACCAAAACAAAGGGCAAGCGTTTTTTGTTTCCCCTGAAAAAAGGGTTGAGCAAAGGCTTTGTCATCCAGAGAGGTGTAGAGTTCACATCCCTCTGGATCGCTTGGAAGCGCAAACGGCTTGAGGGCATCCTGGTAACGGCTGACCACACTCCTGCAGGAACCGTAAAGATTGATCTTGAACTGCACCATCAGCCATTTTTTCCAGTTCTCTTTGCGATACCGAACGGTGCGACTTCCACGCAAGGAACGGGTAATAGCGTGAGACCGAATATTATTCTGCAGATCGACAACCAGATCATAGTCCTCTTTTGGTGGTTGTTCTGTAGTGTAAATGGATGAAAGGCATGGATTGGAGGCAAGAAGAGCGACAAAAGGCTGTTTGGTGCAATAATCAATTCTGGCATCAGGAAAGATAGCCTGCAAGCGCCTGAGAAGCGGCGTAGTGAGAATGATATCGCCAATGGAGCTCAGCCTTATGACCAGTATTGATTTGATTGGCTGCATAAGTTATGACCAGAACTCCCACCAGGCTTTGTAACCGGCGGGTTTTTTGTCGGGCGTGAGTGGCTGAAGCTTTGATATATGCCCGTCAATCATCCGCAACTGTTCAGCCTTGTCGGGTATATCTGCTTTACGTTCCGTTATCATTTCGCTGACCGTACGGTATGCCTGCTGCGCCTCATCTGAACGGCCGGTTCCTGCAAGTGCCG
>CAIPKT010000187.1 GCA_903865705.1 uncultured Chlorobiaceae bacterium | reverse complement strand
TCCCGTCGTGCAGAGTATGCAAGCGTTGCGGCTAAGAACAACCTGACGCTTGAGGTGGTTGGGGGGATGATGTTCCAGAAAATCTATACCCGTCTTCCGGCAGGAACATGGGTGCAGATTGAGGGGAAATGGACAAAGAAGTCGCAGTAGGCCGAAGAAAAAGATGCTCTGTGAAATGGCTGAGGCGCATCGGTTTTGCCATACTGCTGCTGGCGCTTTTGCCGGCAGCAGTATGGCTTTTTTTACCTTGGTACGCACAATCACTGATCGATCGGGCCCTTGCGGGGAAGCCCTTTCGTATTGAAGTTTCCGGCATGGGTCTACCGGATTTTTCGGGAGTGAAATTTCGTTCAATGCGGGTGCTCTTTGTCACTCCACCTGATGGATGCAGTGATGCTGCAACCTACACGCTTTTGCTCACCGATGGGTTGCTCTCATGGCATTTCGAAAACCCTGAAACTCCCGCTACACGCACTTTTTTGCCGCAAGCGCTCAATGCGGCCATCATCCTCAAAGCCGATTCGCTCAATCTGAAACCGGAGAGTGAGGAGTTCGTTTTTGGTGACCGCAAACCAAAGATAGCCGTCAGCATGGCCATTTCCCGCATGGACGGCATTAACCTCTCCATCAAACCGCTTTCGGCAACATGCACTATCGATCAGGCTACGGTTACGAGTGGCAACCTTCGGCTTGAGGGGGTGAACTTCAATGCGAGGCTCAGTGCTGCAGAAAAGTGGCAGCAGCCCCGCGATACTGTGCGCGTTGCCAAACTTTTCCGCGATGGAAAGCCGATGCCTGTAAATAACTTTAAGGCGCTCTTTGGCTCTAAGCGTGATCCTGTCAACCCCTGCACTCTGATGTTTACCGATTGTTCTGCGGATCTCTTTGGCTGGAAGGCCACAACAGAGCAGATTGCCTTCGACCTGAAAGAGAAAAGTTCCCGATTCACCTTAAGCATGGTGGATATCCCGCTTGCGAAACTGCCGGGTTTCGGGGGAGGCGGTCTCAAAACACCTTTTGCCGTCGGTCGGGTAAGCGGGGTCATTCCCATTGAATTCCGGGATTCAATTCTGATTGTGCGCAATGCCGAGATTTTTGCAGAAAAAGGCACAAACCTTCTTTTTTACACCAGAGAGAGGAAGCCCTACATCTCATTCAATATGGGAGGTGGGGATGTGCTTAAAAATCTTGATGCGAGGATCGTATTCAACAGCCAAAACGAAAATTTTTCTGGGCTGGCGGTGAGCTCCCTTTCTGCTACGCTCTTTGGCGGAAAAGTCACCTCAACCCCTGTCAGTTTTAAGCCTTCAGCCAACACAGCACGATTGACCCTTAAGTTCGACAAGGTCAATGCGCTTGACCGGGTTCGCCTGCATGGCGATTTCAGGGGCTCCCTCAAGGGGCAAATATACGGGACTCTTCCGCTCACCATAGCAAACGGTGGATTCTCCATCCGCAATGCGCAGGTGAAATCCTTTGGGAGTGGCAGGATTACTTTCGCTCCATCTGCAATACAGAAAAGTGCAGAGAAACCTTTTTTCGGTAGAGAGAGAGCCGATGCTGATTATACCTTCAGCGAGCCAGAGCTGCTCATCAACCGCTCATTCAACGGAGCTACTGCCATAGACTTCTCCCTGAAAAACGTGCTGCGTCAAACCGATGGTGGTGAGTTGCTGCTCCTATCGCCAAAGGGCAAGCTTATGCTTTTGCATAACCGCAAGAACCTCGATATAGCCTCTCTTTCGGATTTTAGTGCTGGATTATTTGGCGGCAGGGTCGCTGTCGAGCATATTGACTATGATATGGCAAAAAAAAGAGGCGAAACCACGCTGCAGCTCAATAACATCCCGCTACAGAAACTGCTTGACTTGCAGGGTACAAGCAAGCTCTATGCAACAGGAAACGTCATGGGGAATATTCCGATAAAAATGAGTGGCGAGCTGTTTGAAATTACGAATGGAGGGGTGAATGCTGAACAGTCTGGACAGATTATCTATGCTACGACTCCTGAAGAGCGGGCCGCAGCGAACCAGGGACTACGAGTCACCTACGAGGCGCTCTCAAACTTTCTCTACGCAGAGTTGCTCTCTTCGATCAACATGGCTCCGGATGGCAATTCAGTCATTACCATACGGCTTAAGGGGAGTAATCCCGAATTTCAGGGCGGACGACCCGTGGAACTGAACCTCAAGGTTGAACAAAACCTGCTCGACCTCATGCATAGCCTCTCAATAGCTTCGAACATCGAACAGTCTATCTCCGAAAAGGCGCTTCACCGGCAAAAAAAATAGGGGTTCAAGATTGATTCAGGATATTCCGCAGTATAATGCTCCAGCCATACTCTGTCACCCTGCATCGTTGTTCTTCGGGGTTTAACAAAGTTGTTTTTATGAAGTCACATTTTTCGCTACGTTTCAAAGAAAACTGGAGATTCCTCATAAACCAATTGTGCCAAAAGAGAAATTGCTCTTTGAACCATTGTTATGATTTGATAAACGCAGCAGTACAGTAAAGTATGAAAAAATTTGGCCTTCCAGGAAAATGGCTATTGATGTTTCCATCAAAGTATCTTGGTGGATTGTTTTTTTTTCTGATGGCGATTTTCCTTGGTACAACACTTTTTGAGTATCAGTACCGGAAATCGGAGATTGAGCATATCATGCGCGAAGAGGCTGCACTGCTTATTCACGCATTGACCGAAGGTGCTGATAATGCAATCACAGGGTACAACGAGAATAGCTCACTGCTCATCGGCAGTCTCTTTAACCAACTGCGCCTTCTTGACCGCATCGATAAAAAAAATGCGTTGACCTCTGCTGATCTCACCGAAATTGCCGGATCGGGTGGAATGTACCGAATCAATATTTTCGACCGTCAGGGGAAAAGGATTGCATTCAATACTCCGCCTGATCATGAGCCCGTGGCTCAGCAGTGCGATCCGAAATTGCAGTTGCAACCGATCTTTGACGGGCAAACAGACTCCCTTGTTGTCGGTATCAGAGAGAGTAGCTCCAAAAGGGGCCAGCGACTGGTTGTAGCCGTTGCCCGAAGTCGGGGTGGAGCGATTACTGGCAATATAGACGCATCAAGGCTGATCAATCTCCGTCGTCAACTTGGGGTGGGGAAGCTTATTCAGAAGATCGGAGCAGATACGACAGGTATCGATTATATCATCTGGCAGGATACGACCGCCATTCTGGCAGCCACACCAAATATTACAGGAGCAGCCCCTCTTCTTTCAGACTCTGTTCTTGCCCGTGCGTTGTTAAAGCGAAAACCAACAACCCGATTGACGACCTTTGACGGGCGCAAGGTTTTTGAAGTCCTCAAGCCTTTTATTTATCAGGGAACCAATATCGGACTGCTTCGCATAGGTCTCAAAACTGATCACTTTGCCATTGCACTGACAAAACTGCGCACCCGCTTTATCATGCTTGCCTTTCTGCTCTGTTTCGGAGGCCTTGTCATGCTGAATCTGGTCATGACCCGCAAAAGTGAGGTTCGTATGGCGCAAGCGTATGAACGGGCACAGGCCTTTTCATCAATCATACTGGAAAGTATGGCGGATGCAGTTGTTGCAGTCAATGCGGATGGCCGGGTCACCCTGATGAATATTGCGGCGGAAGGGCTTTTAGCTCTCTCATCCCTCAATGCGCTTGGCAAAGAGGTTAAGCTTATGCTGCCCGAATGTGCGGAATTTTTCACCCTTATTATGGCTGAAAAAAGGTCATCACTCCACAGGGAATTTGAGTGCAACGTCGCAGGCAAGACTCTCTTTTTGGCAGGCAATTTCACTCTCATTACGGGCAGTGACCACAGCGTCGAAGGCGCTCTGGGCGTGTTGCGGGATTTGAGCGAACAACGATCCATGCAGAGAGTCATCAATCGTCAAGAAAAGCTCAGCGCAATGGGAGAGCTTGCATCAGGAGTGGCTCATGAAATCAGAAACCCCCTCAATGCAATAGGAGTTCTTGCCCAGCGTCTCGATATTGAGTTCTCACCAACTGCAGATGAAGCAGAATACCGCCAGCTTGTTCGTGCCGTGGTCTCCGAGGTGCATCGCGTCAATGCCATTATCCAGCGATTTTTGAAATTCGCCCGTCCGCCCCAGCTTGTTATGGTCAAGAGCAATCTGGATGATTTCATGACCGGCTATCGTCCGATCCTGCAGGGTGAAGCTGAGGCGAAAGGGCTCCTCTTTACCCTTCAGACCGGAAGTGATGCAACGGTACTCATTGACCGCGAGCTTATGCAGCAGGCACTGCTCAACATTATTCAAAATGGTGTTGAAGCCACTGAGCCAGGGGGGATGATGAAGATCGCTCTCTTCAGCCGAGCAGATCGTGCGATTATCGAGATTACCGATACCGGGAGAGGAATTCCTGAAAAAGAGCGAGCCCGGGTATTCAACCTTTATTATACTACAAAAGAGGATGGAACCGGGATGGGGCTAAGTATTGCCAACCAGATTGTTCAATCACATGGCGGTATTATTGAGCTTGAGCAGAGAGAGCCTCAAGGCACCTGCTTCAGAATTATCCTGCCACTGGCATAAAGGGGTTCACTCTCGCTCAACAACTGAAAAGAGGATTGCAAAATGAGTCACACGATTCTTGTAGTTGAAGATGAACAGGTGCAACTGGAGGCTCTCGCCGGTTTTTTAAGAAAACAGGGTTACGATGTACTGCAATCTGCCCGGCCGGTTGATGGGCTTGCTCTGGCAAGGGAACGTGCGGTCGATATTGTGCTGACCGACTTCAAAATGCCCGCAATGAGCGGTGTGGAGCTGCTTGAAGCGCTAAAAAAAATGAATCCGGCCATTGACGTGATCATCATGACCGCCTACGGAAGTGTGGAGTCGGCGACAGAGGCGATGAAACTTGGAGCGGTGGACTATATCACCAAACCAATTGATCTCCGTCAGCTTCAGCTCATGATCCGTAACACGCTTGAACGGAAGCTGCTTGTCAGCGAAAACCGTCAGCTTCGCCAGCAGCTTTCAGAGCGGTTCAGCTTTGATGGCATTGTATCGCAATCAACAGCCATGAGCCAGGTACTCAATATTGCCGGGCGGGTAGCCTCCAGCAACGCTCCCGTACTCATTACCGGTGAAACCGGCACCGGCAAGGAGCTTGTAGCCAAAGCAGTTCATTTTGCAGGCTCCCGTCGCGAAAAGCCCTTTGTGGCGGTTAATTGCGCAGCACTTTCTGAAAACCTCCTTGAAAGTGAACTTTTTGGCCACGAAAAGGGAGCCTTTACGGGAGCTGACCGTCAGCGCAAGGGACGTTTTGAAACCGCAGAAGGCGGGACGCTCTTTCTTGATGAGGTCGGCGAAATTCCGCTTGCCCTGCAGGTGAAACTGCTCAGGGTCTTGCAGGAAAAAACCTATGAGCGTGTCGGAAGCTCTCACCCCATCCCAACAAATGTGCGCATTGTGGCGGCAACCAACCGTGATCTGGAAGCGATGGTGCGTGAAGGGAAATTCCGTGAAGATCTCTTCTATCGTCTGAACGTTGTTGCCATCCGTATTCCCCCCCTGCGAGAGCGCCGTGAAGATATCCCGCCGCTTATCGACACCTTTATTGAGCGCTTTGCCTCTGAAAACGGTAAAAAAATTACCGGTATTTCAAGGGAGGCTATGGATCTGCTCATGAAACACTCCTATCCCGGAAATGTTCGTGAGCTCGAAAATATCATGCAGCAATCCATTGTACTCTGTCGTGGAGAGATGATTATCAGTGATGATCTTCCATTGAGAGTGCATGAACCTTTTTTTGAAAAACCCTCTTTTCTTGAAATGGAGGGGACATTCACCGAAAAGGTAGAGGCTTTTGAGAAATCATTGATTCTTGATGCATTGCAATCGGCGGGCAATGTGCAGACCCGTGCCTCTGAACGACTGGGAATAGGCGAAAGGCATCTGAGATACAAACTGAAAAAATATGGGTTGAAATAATGTGCCTGACGATGGGGTCTCTTGATGAGATGGACGACGATATGGTCGATTCAGCGACGGACTGGTCGAGATTCTGCATAAAAAGTGATATCTGTTGAAATGACAACTTATTATATTCTGTGATTTTGTGGGCTTTTTTTATTCGTGGCACGCAATTTGATGTTATAAGTAATGAAGGCGGAATGGATGCGAAAGGGTTCCTCTGCCTGAAACGTGATAACATTAATTTTAAGGGGTACTCATGAAAAAGATTATTGGTATGGTTGCTGCAGCCAGTGTGGTATTTGTTCTCTCACAGGCAACTCCGGTTCATGCGAAAGGGCCACAGAATCAGGGTATGAATATGATCGGTGGGGGTAGCTTGGGTAATTTTGTTGATCTCAATGGTGACGGCCTTAACGACAGGGCACTTGATGCAGATGGCGATGGAATTATCAATCGCCTCGATCCTGATTATGTCCGTCCTCAGGATGGTACGGGAAGTGGCCGTGGAGCAGTTTCAGGGACAGGAACAGGTACACCGGTTCTTGATGGCACAGGTCCTCACGGTGCAGGAAGACGAACTCGTTGATTGCGTTCGTATAAAATGATTTTCAATAGGATTAACATTATCCATTTAAACAAAAGTTTTTATGAAAAAGATTATTGGTATGGTTGCTGTTGTCGGAATGGTATTTCTCTTTTCACAGGCAAGTCAGGTTTATGCAAGGGGGGGACAGGGCGGTGGTATGGGTAGTGGTATGGGCGGAGGTGGTACTATGACAGGAGGAGGTAATATGACCGGAGGTACAGGTAGTAACGACAGGTTACGTGATGCAGATGGCGATGGCGTTGTCAATCACTCGGATACCGATTACGTCCGTCCTCAGGATGGTACAGGAAGTGGTCGTGGAGCCGTTTTGGGGACAGGAACAGGCACACCGGTTCTTGATGGCACAGGCCCTCACGGTGCAGGAAAACCGACTCGTTAATTGAGTTTTGTAACCGTTTTTTCAGGTAGGGAAGTTTTAATGTGGATTTTCTCTGCCTGGAATGAGTTTAAAGAATGGATTTCTCATGTGTGTTGCCAAAACAGTGACCTTTGTCGCCCTTCTTCTTTTGTCCTTGGGCAGTATTGTCGAGGAGGCATTTGCCGAAGCGCCAGTAACCCTTAACCGGACGCCGCAAGGGCCGGTTGAGGGAAGCAGGGGAAGCGATCCGCAAAAAAAGGTACAATTTATTGATAAAAATGGCGATGGTCTCAATGATCTTCTTCAGGATAGTGACGGTGATGGTATTCCTGATGGAAGGATGTGTAACGGTTCAGGATATGGTGCTGGCCGCGGAGCCTTTTACAGGCAGGGAGGTGGCGGCATGATGATTGAAGGCGCAGGGAGAGGGTTTGGCAACGGATTCCGTCAGGGACGAGGAAGAAGATAGGAAGAGATAAGGGGTTTACCTCGGCAATTTAAAGTATTATCAAAATGAAACGATTGTTATTGATGGTGGGAATGGGGTTGGTGTTCAACACGGCAGCAGATGCAGCAACAAAAGCCCTTGATGGTCAGGCAATTTTTGACAGGAACTGCACGGCCTGTCATGCAATGAATCCGCCGCCAAAATCAGCCCCCCCGATTGTTGGGGTAATTTCCCGATATCAGGCCAGATTTCAGACAAAAAAGGATGGCGTCAATTACCTTGTTGCCTTTCTGAAATTACCAAAAAAGCAAAACGCAGTTGAGCCCCAAGCCATTACAAGGTTTGGTCTTATGCCTCCATCACCCCTTTCGGAACCGGAATTAAGAGCTGTGGCTGAATGGATATGGGATCAGTATGACCCGGCAATGGGCGCATGCGGAGGTTTCAGAGGTCAGGGAAGAAGGGGCGGATATTAATATTACACACGGAACTCCAATGAAAAAAACATTCAGGTGGCGGGTATTTATAAGCTTCGGGCTTTTTATTGCACTCTTCATGATGCTCGTTTCGGGCGTTATCCTCTATATCTCACCTCCCGGCAGGGTCGCAAACTGGACGGATTGGCGATTGATCGGTCTTACAAAAACAGGATGGCGAAATCAGCATCTTATTTTTGGATTTGCCTTTACCCTGCTCTCACTTTTTCATCTTTTTCTGGTAAACTGGAAGGCATTTTTATGCTATCTCAAAACAAAAACAGCGGAAGGTGTCAGGCCTCCAAAAGAGTTAGTGGCCATTCTGCTCTTCTCATCGTTTTTCGGAGTTGGAACCTATTATGGGCTTGAACCCTTTTCGGCGATCATCCAGTTTGGCAACAGGATCTCCAGTTCATGGGAGAGCCAGGAGAAAAGAGCTCCCATTCCTCATGCCGAACTTATGACTCTGACAGAGCTCTCGCAGCAACCAGGTATGGGAGGTGATCCCGAAGCACTGAAAGCAAAACTTGAAAAAGCGGGATTAACCGTAGCCTCTTCCAAAGAGACGCTTGCTGCAATCGCCGAGGCAAACGGCATGGCGGCAGAACATGTTTACGAGATGCTTGCGCCAGGAGAAAATGGGAGGTCGCAACTGAGTGGAAAGGGGTTTGGACAAAGAACCCTGCAACAGATAGCCGATGAGTCGGGTGTTTCAGCCACCTCACTGCAGCTCGCACTCCGTCAGAAGAGGATTGAGGCAAAAACTGACACGCCCCTCAAAACTATTGCCGAACAGAATAATATAGAGATGAGGGAGTTACGGCAACTGCTTGAGACAATGATCAGGCGATAACGCAATCCGCAATGTTGGCATCACCCCACGATAATCCACAGGAACCGGGTCCATCAAGTGCCTGAGCGTGGGGAGGTGACCATTATGCAGCAGAGCTTCAGACAACAAGGCTTGAAATCGCTTGCCAGCCAAAGCATTGGCTCCACAATCTGCTTCGCTGCAAACAAAAAATCGCGATGAGAGTCTTTTTATAGCTTTTAAGAGAGGTAAAAGAGTTTGTCAACAGCATTTTATATTTGGTTTATAAACACAAAAGAGTGTAATTGATTACTATCTTTTAAAGAAATTCAAAAAATCAGGTATGAAAAGAACGATAAAAAATCTTCCGGCGAAGGAGAGGCGATCGGTTACGGTTGAAGCGGTTATTGAGCTTGCGTCCGAAAAAAACCCTACGGAGATTACAACTGCGGAAATTGCTGAACGGATGAATTTGACGCAGGGCGCCTTGTTCCGCCATTTTCCAACAAAGGATTTGCTGTGGCAGTCAGTAATGGAGTGGCTTTCCGGGCAACTGCTTGGAAGGATTGACAAGGTGATTGACCATACCGAATCATCTGTGGAGGCTCTTGAACTTATGTTTATGGCTCATATTGATTTTGTTGCCCAGCATCCAGGCGTGCCAAGAATGATCTTTGCCGAACTTCAGCGACCCGATAAATCATCGGCAAAAAAAATTGTTGAAAAAATGCTGTTTCGCTATAGTGAGCGACTTGAACAACTATTTGATAAAGGAATTGCTCAAGGACAAATTTACCCCGACCTTGATGTCGCCGCCGCTTCCGTAATGTTTATCGGAACCGTTCAGGGTTTGGTGATGCAGTCTCTTATCGCAGGGAACACATCCGTTATGCTCAGCAATGCCAAACCGGTGTTTGCACTTTTTCTGCAGGCAATTACAATGAGAAAACCATGAAAATAAATACCATAAATAAAAAAATGCTGAGGTTGTTTGCCGTGCTTGTTCCTCTGCTTTTGCTCTTTTTCTATGTCGCCTTGCGTTCTGGCCCTCTTGCCCCTGTGCCGGTTACGGTTGTGATGGTTGAAACAAAGCAGATTCGTCCTGTATTGTTTGGTATCGGCACTCTTGAAGCAAAATATGCTTATCGAATCGGGTCTGTAACTTCCGGCAGGATAAAGCTGATCAAGGTTGACGTGGGCGATGTTGTCCATGCCGGCCAGGTGGTGGGAGAAATTGATCCCGTTGATCTCGACGAGCGGATGAGCGCCCAGTTGTCGGTCATCAAACGGGCAGAGGCCCTGATACGATCAGCCCAGGCACAGTTTCGTGATGCCAACGCAAGAAAAACGTTTGCTACAGGACAGGCGAAACGATATGGGTTGCTCCAGTCTGCCCGTGCAGTAAGCGCCGAGTCGGCTGAAGCGAAGCATCAGGAGGCAGAGATTGCCCGAGCCTCTGCTTCTTCGGCTGAAGCCGGTGTTCATGCAGCACGTCAGGAGTTCGCTTCCCTTAAGGCAGAATACCAGGGGCTGGTAAAGCAGCGCCATAATCTGCTCCTTTTGGCACCGGTTGATGGCCTCGTAACAGCCCGTAATGCGGAGCCGGGAAACACCGTATTGGCTGGCCAGACCGTCATCGAAATGATCAATCCGCGAAGCCTCTGGATTGATGTGCGTTTCGATCAATTGCAGAGCGCAGACCTGAAAGCGGCTCTTCCTGCACGAATTACCCTTCGCTCTCGACCGGGCCATATTTTTTCCGGGCTTGTCGAAAGACTTGAGCCTCTCGCTGACCGGATAACTGAGGAGCTTCTTGCAAAAGTTGTTTTTTCTGTTTTACCCGAACCACTGCCGCCGGTTGGTGAACTCTGTGAGGTTACGGTTTCGCTTCCTCCATTGCAGGCACTTCCCGTCGTGCCCAATGCAAGTGTGCACAGAGTTGATGGTCGCCTTGGTGTATGGATTATTGAAGGCTCCGGGCTTCGTTTTGCCGAGGTTCGCACGGGTATGGCTGACCGTGATGGCAACTTGCAGATTCTTAGGGGATTACAAGCTGGTGCAAGAGTGGTGGTGTACAGCAAAAGCGCTTTACATGCTGGAAGCCGTATCACGATTCTCAATAGTAACCGCAAGGAGCTTACCCTATGATCTCTCTTGCCGGACGCGATATTCTGCACGGATGGGGCCGTTTTCTTTTGACTGGCGTCGGCCTTGGTCTGCTGATTGGAGTGACACTGAGTATGGCTGGTATTTATCGGGGAATGGTAGATGATGCCAACGTTCTGATAGAAAGCAGCGGAGCCGATCTCTGGGTGGTACAGCAGGGGACGCTTGGCCCTTATGCCGAACCTTCCAGTATTTATGAGGATACTTATCGGGGAATTCGCGGAATGCAGGGTGTTGCCCGCGCCGCAAATGTGACCTATCTCACCATGCAGGTCCGCTATGCCGACAGAGATGTACGGGCAATGGTGGTTGGCGTCGTGCCAGGCGGAGCGGGTGAACCGGGCCAGCCGGGCTTCCTCGTCGCCGGGCGTCACCTTATCGGAAGCCGCTATGAGGCTGTCGCTGATGTGAAAACCGGATTTTCTTTGGGCGATACCGTCACGATCCGCCGTAACCGCTATCGAGTGGTGGGTCTTACCCGGCGCATGGTTTCATCAGGCGGTGATCCGATGATTTTTATTCCTTTGAAAGAGGCGCAGCAGGCACAGTTTCTCAAGGATAATGATGCGCTTCTCCAGCAGCGACGGCGTACGGAGGCAAATCCTCTCTTTAATCGACCTTCTGTACCGGGGCTGCTTGAAGCCGTTATTGCTTCACAGACCACAAACAGTTATGTAAACGCCGTTCTGGTGCAGATGAAGCCGGGATATGATCCGGACGTTGTAGCCGAAAATATCCAGCGTTGGAAACGGTTACAGGTCTATACCCGCCCGCAGATGAGGACAATCCTTGTCGATAAGCTAATTGCGACATCCGCGAAACAGATCGGAATGTTTCTGGTCATCCTCTCCATTGTAAGCGCTGCTATTGTAGCCTTTATCATCTACACCATGACGATGGCAAAGATCAGGGAAATTGCGGTGCTGAAGCTGATCGGGACACGAAACAGGGTGATTGCAAGCATGATCCTGCAGCAGGCGTTGGGGCTTGGTGCGATTGGTTTTGTCGTTGGCAAAATAGCCGCAACACTCTGGTCTCCATTTTTTCCAAGATATGTTCTTCTTGAACCAGGTGATGCCGTAAGGGGCTTTGTCGCTGTCATGGTGATCTCTGTGCTTGCAAGCATACTTGCCATTACAGCAGCCCTCAAGGTCGATCCTGCTGAAGCAATAGGAGGTTGAGATGAAAACAACAGGCATCATTATTGAAGGACTGAAAAAACAGTATGGAAGCGGGGATACCCTGGTGGATGCCCTGAAAGGGGTGGAGATGAAGGTTGCTCCCGGAGAGGTCGTCGGGCTTGTTGGTCCATCAGGATCAGGCAAAAGTACCTTATTGAAATGTCTTGGGGCAGTTATTGAGCCATCGTCTGGACGGATGACGCTTGGGGAAACGGTTATTTATGATGGAGGCTGGAAAATCAAAGACCTGCGTGCGTTGCGGCGTGATAACATAGGATTTGTGTTTCAGGCTCCCTATCTCATTCCTTTTCTTGATGTGATCGACAATGTGGCACTGCTGCCGATGCTTGCCGGTGAGCGAAACCCTGTCGCTCGAAAGCGGGCCGTTGCATTGCTTGAGGCGCTCGACGTTGGGCACCGGGCAAAAGCCATGCCCTCTCAACTCTCCGGGGGGGAACAGCAGCGGGTGGCTATTGCCAGAGCGCTCGTCAACCATCCTCCCGTCATTCTTGCCGATGAACCGACAGCTCCTCTCGACAGCGAGCGGGCACTCTCTGTGATCGGTATTCTCAACGATATGGCACGTCAGTATGAGACTGCCATTATCATTGTTACCCACGATGAAAAAATCATTCCCTCCTTCAAACGAATCTATCATATTCGCGATGGTCGTACCCATGAAGAGGCCGGGGAGGGAAAGTCACCCCATGAACTGATTAAAACTTATAGAGCATGAGCAGCACCCTAAGAACCCGGTCAAGAAAGATACTTGCGCTTTCTTTTGCTTTTCTGATGGCGGGATGCACGGCGGGGCCTGATTTTGTGCGTCCTGATCCGCCACAGAATACTCTCTATACGTCCAGAGTTATGCCGAGCAGTATCGAAGCTGAAAGCATCACTTTTGGTGATGCCCAGAGAGTTATTCAAGGCGAAGTTCCTGGGGCTTGGTGGGAAGAG
>CAIPKT010000186.1 GCA_903865705.1 uncultured Chlorobiaceae bacterium | reverse complement strand
TGATGAATTAAATACTGGATATCAGTTGTGGCACCAGCAATTCTTTCAATAAGATTATCGGCACCGGGAATAGCGCTGTAGGGAGTTTGTGCGATACCAGTTCTACTGTTTTCCGGATTTTCCATCATGCTGATCAACCGTGCAGAATATTCCGGCACCACCAGGCTGTCTGCGTCCAGGGTAATGAAATACTCTGTATCAGGTATTGAGAACCTGGCGTCTTTTTCTGCGCATCTGGAAAGGATCATTCCTCCATGAACGCGCTCCTCCCTGTAAAAACCACCAACAAGACCGATATAACTGTTCAGGTTCATTGCCTTATTGGCCGCATGTGAAAAATTCAGATATTTTTTTCGTTCGAAGGAATCAAACTCGACATCGAACAAGATCACTAAAAAACGATATTCTCTGGTGATTGCGTCCAGGGTGAGGGATTTATTACTGTTCCTCTTTTCAATGAAAATCGATTTCAGTCGTTCATAGATCAAATTCAAAAACAGACGATCTACATGATTGTGAACTTCATAAGACTCGATCAAGCCTGAGAAATGGTTCTCTAATTCATTCCATAATTGAGACAGTTTTTCAGTCTCAATGGTTATATCAAACTGAACGTCTTTATTGCGGCGTAAAAACTTATTCTCAGTCTCGACGAATCGCTGTTTGTGAGAGTTGAAATACTCTGTTAATGTTTTTGGCAAATTGCGGGCATCGTTCAGCAGACGGAAGTCGTGTCCTGAAGTGTTCGAAACGGGGGGATTGTCAATCAACAGAACAACACGTCGCCGAGGATAGATTTGAAATGCTGCGGATAAAAGGGTTTGCATGATGACACGCTGCTCTTCCTTGTATGACGGGACAAGAACAGTCAGTCGCGGAGCATCATTATTGAAAACCAGCTCGTGCTCTTTATCAAGATTATTTCGAATTTTTGAAAACCTCTTGAAATAACCGATTCTTGTAAAATGATAAAGTACGCCGCCGTAAACAAGAAATGATGTAAGGGTTAAAAAGAGTAAGTGCATGAATATCTGATACCATACCCCTTCACGAAACAAGTAAGGCAACGAATAAAACTGTTCATATATCATGCTGCCATAAGCGAGCAAGGTAAAAATCAAAAAACTGGCTGTAAGACCAATTTCAAATTTACTTTTCTGCCCGGATACTAACCTCGAATCAATTTGAGACTTAAAACTAAATAACACAACTAATAGGGTTTAACTTTTGCAATCATGTGTGCCAGATACTACTTTGTCATTCCAATACTAATTCCGTCCAGCCCTTTACCACCAGTGAGCCCTAGAGAATTTTTGTTCTGTATGTTAATACGCATTGCCTGAAGATTTTCTTTCAAAAAAAATATTCTCATCTGAAAAACCTTCCCACTCTATCGCTATGGTCTATCAGCACCTGTAGCCATTCTCATTCAATCACTTAGGCTGCTTTCGCAAGCTCACGGCCCTTGTTTACAAGCAGATATTTGTCACCAATAGACCTTTATTGTGCAAAAGGGACTCTTGATTGAGCTTATAGCAAGAAATCAGGGGGGCAGAGGTGATGAGGGTTATCTCTTTTGAGGTAAAAAAGAAAAAACAAAAAAGCCTCTGTCCGGGAAAGAAGAGGCTTGCAATGGTTGTCATTTTTGAGCGGGAAACGAGACTCGAACTCGCGACCCCAACCTTGGCAAGGTTGTGCTCTACCAACTGAGCTATTCCCGCTTAATGAGTGACAAATATAAAGATATTTTTTTTCTATGCAACTTCCTTCTGCATTTTCTTAAGCTTTTTTCGCTTCATGCTTCATAATGAAAGTTCCCGCATAATGGTTTCCATATCCTTGTCCCCCCGTCCCGAAAGGTTGACAACAAGAACAGCATCTTTTGGCATGAGGGGTGCTCTGGTGATGGCGTAGTGCATGGCATGGGCTGATTCAAGAGCGCAGATAATGCCCTCGGTTTTAGCCAGTGTTTCGAGCGCTGCAAGTGCATCACAGTCGGTGACTGAGGTGTAGCTTACCAGCCCGAGTTCCTGGAGGTAGCAGTGTTCAGGTCCGACACCGGGATAGTCAAGACCTGCGGAGATGGAGTGTGCTTCCTGAACCTGCCCATCCTCATTCTGCAGCAGCTTGGTGAGTGCGCCGTGAAGCACGCCGGGTTTTCCGAGTGTCAGAGAGGCGGCATGACGCTTGTCGAGCCCCTCTCCGGCCGCTTCCACACCAACCAGTTCAATTTCTCCGGCATCCTTCAAAAACTCATAAAACATGCCGACTGCGTTGCTTCCGCCGCCAACACATGCGGTGATGACATCGGGCAGTTTTCCTGCCTGTGCAATAATCTGTGATCGGGTTTCATGCCCGATGACGGCCTGAAAGTCACGCACGATCATCGGGTAAGGATGCATGCCGACAACCGAGCCGATAATGTAAAAAGTCTCTTCCGGATTGTTCATCCAGTCGCGGATTGCTTCGCTGGTGGCATCTTTCAGTGTTTTTGAGCCGCTCCCGACCGGGCGCACCTCTGCACCAAGCAGCTTCATGCGTGCGACGTTCGGTGCCTGGCGCCTGATATCTTCCTCACCCATATAGACGATGCATTCAAGATCGAACAGGGCGCAGACCGTTGCGGTGGCAACACCGTGCTGTCCTGCGCCGGTTTCCGCTATAACTCTTTTCTTGCCCATGCGGCGTGCAAGCAGCACCTGGCCAAGCGCATTGTTGATTTTATGGGCTCCGGTATGGCAGAGATCCTCCCGTTTGAGATATATCTGCGCTCCCTGCAGCGTTCTGCTGAGCCGTTCGGCATGATAAAGAGGGGTTGGCCTACCGACATAATCACGGAGAAGATGGTCAAGAGTTGCCTGAAAAGTCGGGTCGTTTTTAGCCTTGAGGTATTCCGATTCAAGATCGGCAGCATTTTTAACAAGCGTTTCAGGGATAAACTTGCCGCCGAAACAACCGAAATGTCCGGCAGAATCGGGTGCGTTATAATCAGTTGGCGCCATGGAATAAAAAAAGTTAAAGAATTCCCTACAGGGTGGTTACACTATTGCGAGCAAAGGGTGTCTACAGAAAAAACCGCCCACACGATCAATAAAAATAATATATTTAAACTTTTACAAGAGAACATCACAATACTGTAGCGGAGCATTTCTGCGTTGAAGTTTATCATGCAAAAAAACTCGTTTCTGACCATTTTCTGCCTCGTTATGTCGGTGGCTCCTTTTTTTCCAGGGGAGGCTTTGCCTGCGGCCGGCAAATCGGTGCCAGGGAGCCAGAAACCTTCAAGCAATCGGGCTGTCGTGGCCGATTCGCTTTCCGGAATGGGTGGGCTTAAAAGTACCATTTATTTTTCTGCGAAGGATTCGGTTATCTATAAGCTCGACCGGCGGAGCATGGAGTTCTGGGGGAAAGCGGCTATTGACCATGAGGGTACCTCTATCAAAGCGCCAAAAATTGTTGTTGATCTTGATACCTCGCTGCTTCATGCTTTCAGTGTTGTTGACCCCTCTGACAATAAAGTAGAGTATGCTCTCTTTACTGACCGGGACGGGAGTTTCAATGCTGAAACGATGAGTTACAATTTTAAAACCGGAAAGGGAGAGACTTCCCATGTTTCATCTTCTTCACAGGAGCTGATTTTTAGCGGAGAGCATGTTACAAGGCTTGAAGATGGTAAGATGCTTATCAAGCAGGGTACCCTGACTTCCTGCGATGATCTTGAGCCGCATTATTGGTTCACCTGCTCACGGATGACTGTTTTTCCCGATAAAAAGGTTACAGCGACATCGGTGATCATGTATGTCCGGCCGGAGCTTTTTTCAAGACGCTTGCCCGCCGTGCCGCTTTTTGTGTTGCCTTATATGGTTTTTCCGTTAAATGATGCCCGATCTTCTGGTTTTCTGACGCCCAGTTTGGGCAATGACAGTGAGCGGGGTTTCTTTTTGTCGAATCTTGGATATTTCTGGGCTATCAACGATTACATGGATCTCCGCTCTGAGGCGGATGTCTCTGTGAATGGAAGCTGGCGTCTTGGTGACCGGTTCCGATATGTGGTGCCAAATCTGTTTGCCGGTGTGATATCAGGGGAATACAAACGATATCCCCGCTATACTGACTGGAATGCAAACATTGTTCATACTCAGGTTTTTGATCCCTCGACTCGTCTTGATGTCAATTTCCAGTTACAGGGTTCCCCGCAAAGTTACAATCTGAATTCCATTAATTCGGAAACGATGGTAACACAGCAATCCAATGCCCGTGCCACTTTGGCAAAGACTTTCAATGATGAGAACAGTATTGTTACCCTTTTTTACAATCGTTCCGAAGATTTGACCACTCGTTATACGTCACAGAGTGTTGGTGCATCGTTTTATCAGAACCGCATATACCCCTTTCGTTCAGCTTTTTCGCAGGATGACTGGAAATCGAATCTCTCTTTGAGCACTGGTGCGTCGTATGCTTCTGAGTCTACCTCCCGGAATCTTGCGGTCTCTTCCGGCTATTCTTCAGATTTTAATGGGGAAGTAGGGTACTACCATGAATTTGGTACCGGATCGAAGGCCCTGTTTACGCAGGGGATCAGCGTGCAGGGGCGGAAGCCCTATAATAGTCGCTATGACGATACCTACAGCGGAACGAGCCTGGTGTTGCCGTTGCGTATGCAATCCACTCTGTTTAATTATTTTAATGTCAATCCAAGCCTGACCGTTGTTCATTCACTTAATCCGGATGACACGAACACGGATTTCTCTACAACTATTTTGGCGGTTGATGCAAGTACAAGGGTCTATGGTATCCTTGGAACAGGGTTACTTGAAGATCTTCTTGGACTAAAGGCGTTGCGTCATACCTTTGTCCCGATGATTACCTACAAATGGAATCCGTCGTTTTCCGGGAGCGGGTATGAATCCTTGCGCCATCAGTATGACTGGCCCGATCAATACGCTCTCAATCCTGGTATTCCCGAAGGGCAGAGCACGGTTGGCATTACCTTGAAAAATCTTTTTCAGGGTAAGTTCAGGGGTTCATCGTCTTTGGCCGAAGAGGGTTCTCCTGATGGAGATTCGTCGAAGCAGCTTCTCTCATTGACAGCTTCGACGGCATACAATTTTGCGGCCGATTCTTTTCATTATGCACCCCTGACCTTTACAGCCTCAAGCAATGCCCTTTCGGAGAATTTGCTGTTCAGCGCAGGCTCCATGTATGATTTGTACAGTTATGATCCGGTGACCGGGGAGAGGGTTTCCCGTCTCAACAGTGATGAGGGTAATGGATTGCTTCGTTTTGTCAAGGGATTTCTTGATATGAGCCTGAGTGTTCAGGGCAGCAGGGAGGGCGGTACCTCTCCTGCATCTTACCGGTCGCCGGTGATGATGAATACCCTTCAGACCTTCTTTAATATGGAGTACTTCAGCAACATCGATTACAGCCTGCCATGGGAACTACGGTTTTCTCTCTTTTTGCAAACTGACAAAAGCAATCCACTTTTGCCCCAAACAACATCTCTGATTAATGCTGCGGCAAAAGCGGCACTGTCAAAAGAGTGGCAGGTAGCCATGAACAGCGGGTATGATCTGCAAAACGGGGGACTGGTTTTGCCGATGCTCCAGATTTCCCGCAATCTTCATTGCTGGCAGATGAGCTTTCAGTGGGTTCCTTTTGGCCAGTTTCGGAGCTATGCTCTCGAAATTGGCCTGAAGGCTCCTCAGTTGAGGGATATTCATGTCAGACAGGTACAGAGTATGTAATGCCTACTCTGAAGCGGTGAGCTGAATCAATTCCAGGATCCTTACCAGCCGTTTGTTAAACTCTTCATGGGCATCGTGGTGGCTGCAGTGCGATGCTTTCGGGAGGATATATGCACCGGCCTGAGGCAGAAGTTGCTGAAATTCCGGTATGATTTTATTTGGCGGAAGTGCGCTGTCTTCCGCTCCCCAGACAAGAAAAGCAGGGCCAGTGTAATTGCAGGGTTTTTCAAGGTGGTCGAGCCGGAAATCAAGGGGTCTTTTGGAGGGTGAGAGGTAAGAAAATTGAGCCCCTTTGTCTTGCAACGGCAGGGTGAACTGGTTGATCAGCTTGTCATCAACCTTGCTTTGATTATAGTATGTCGGAATAAGGCTCTGGCCAACGGCGACAGGATTTGCAAAAGCGGCAAAAAGCATTTCACCGATGAGAGGTGATGCCACAAGACCGAAAAAAAGAGTGTTTATGCCATCCATCGTGTCTCCAAAAAGGCCGGATGGATTGACGAGAATGAGCCCCTTTATTTTTTCGGGTTGATGGTGGGCAAAATAGACGCCGCTTGCAGCCCCCATTGAATGACCGACAATAATGACTGAATCAAGTTTTTTGAGATAGAGAAACGTTTCAATCTGTGAGGCGAACAGTTCAAGACAGTACCGTACATTGGGCTTTTCTGATTTTCCGAATCCGATTAAATCCATGGCATAGATTTTATGGTCATGGGCAAATTCAGGAATATTCAGATCCCAGTGCTCAATCATTCCTCCGTAGCCGTGAAGAAAAAGAAGTGGCGTTTTGTTCCCGTTATTCTTTCCGAATTCCTGGTAGCGGATTTTTGCTTCATGTTCAGAAGAAAATTGCCACATGAAGTATTGATCTTTTGCGGTATTGCTCATGATAAAAGCCGGTGATTGCGGATAATAAAACTCTACTTATTATATAATATCGTTTTTTGCGGCAAGAGTAAAGATATTTGGTTTATATCGATAATAGGGTTAAAATAATCCTATTTAATAAAATCCAATATTATGCTTCAGGTTTCCAGAAAATTTGAGTATGGGTTGCATGCGGTTACCTATCTGGCAACAAAAGGCCTCGGAAGGGTGGTCACCGTCAAAGAGATGGCTGATGAGATAGGCTTTTCACAGGAGTTCCTTTCAAAGGCCATGCAGAGTCTCAAAAGGGCGGGTATCGCTACCTCTGTGCAGGGTGTAAAAGGCGGTTATACGCTTGGCAAGGCGATTACCGGGATTACTCTTTCTGATATTGCGATTGCTATTGAGGGGAAGCCGCATCTGGTGCGCTGTGGTGTGAAGGAGGATCGCTGTGAAATTTTTTCATCGTGTCATCACCGGGACTATATGAATAATTTACAGCATAAAATACAAGACCTTCTAGCGGCAACGACCATTCACTCCCTTCTTCAGGAGATAGAGAGTTGAATATTCACTGATCAAAATGTTTTTTTACCTGAGCTTCAACGCTTCGTTTCTTATCTTCGTGCCCAGAGACGCTTTTTTGCATGAAACAAGATGACATTACACTATGACCACTCATAGGCTCAAGCCTTCAGCCGTAGCTGAAACGAGTCTGCCGGATATTATCCTTAAAGGCATCAATACCCACAATCTCCGTAATATTTCGGTCTGTATTCCCCGCAACAAGTTTGTGGTGCTGACGGGAGTCAGCGGATCGGGCAAATCAAGTCTCGCCTTTGATACCCTTTACGCAGAAGGTCATCGTCGTTATGTTGAATCCCTTTCATCCTATGTGCGCCAGTTTCTTGAACGTATGCCACGGCCGGATATTGAAAGTGTTGAAGGAATTGCTCCGGCTATAGCCATTGAGCAGAAACCTATCCCGAAAAACCCGCGTTCCACTGTTGGAACGGTATCGGAAATATATGACTATCTCCGCCTGCTCTATGCCCGTATCGGTAAAATCTACTCTCGCGATACCAATGAGCTTGTTTTAAAGCATACTCCTGATGATGTGAGCTTGCAGGCTGGTTTTTTTGAGGAGGGTACAAAATTTTATGCAGGTTTTTTTTTCCCGGCTCATCAGGATGCCGGGCATCATACCTGTCCGGTGCAGGATGAAATAGCAAACCTTCTGAAAAAAGGCTTTTTCAGGGTTGTGGCAGGCGAGGAGATTCTTGATCTTAACCAGGAGTCGGCCTGCAAGCGGGTGCTTGAGATGCCGAATGCCGAACGTTCATCTCTTCTTGTGCTGGTCGACCGTTTTGTGGCGCGCCATGATGAAAAAGTGTTCAGCCGGGTCTCACAGGCAGCGGAGAGCTGTTTTAATGAGTCTGGCGGATATGCAGTCTTGAAGGTTGTAGGAGGAAAAACCTATCTCTTCAGTGACCGCCTCGAGCTGAACGGTATTGAATATCAGGAACCCTCTCCCCAGCTTTTTGCCTTCAATTCTCCGATTGGCGCCTGTACTACCTGTCAGGGGTTTGGACGTCTTGCCGGTATTGATGAGGATGCCGTTGTCCCAAACAAGTCACTTTCGCTTGAAGAGGGCGCCATTGCGTGCTGGAATTCGGAAAAGTACCGTTGGAATCTTCTTGCTCTTCTTGACCATGCTGCAAATCTTGGTATCCCGATTGATGTGCCCTATGAAAAGCTTTCCTATGAGCAGAAGGAGATTGTCTGGAAGGGTACTCCCGATGAGCGCTATACGGGAATCCGGCCTTTTTTTGCTGAAATAGAGAAGGATGCCGGTTACAAGATGCACTACCGGGTCTTTTTGAGCCGTTACCGCGGTTATGCGATCTGTCCTGATTGTGAAGGGAGCCGCCTTAATGCTGATGCAAGGCTTGTCAGGGTGTCGGGCCGCGATATCGGTGAGGTTTCACGCATGAATATTGCCGATGCGTCCGACTTTTTCCGTAACCTTAATGTTTCGCCCTTCGATCGCAAGGTGGCTGAAGTTATTTTGCAGGAAATCATCAAGCGTCTTGGATATCTGCTTGATGTAGGACTGAACTATCTCACTCTTGACCGTCTGACCCATACCTTGAGCGGTGGCGAGTTTCAGCGCATCAATCTTTCGACCTCTCTTGGTTCTCCGCTTGTCGGAGCCATCTATATTCTTGACGAGCCAAGTATCGGGCTGCACCAGAGTGATTCTGCCCGTCTGATTACGCTGCTCAGAAAGCTGCGCGATCTGGGTAATACCGTAGTTGTTGTTGAGCATGACCGTGAAATTATTGAAGCTGCCGATGAAGTGATTGATCTTGGCCCTTATGCCGGTCGTCTTGGCGGTGAGGTGGTTTTTCATGGTTCGGTAGCGGCCATGAAGGAATCCGGTACGTCGCTGACGGCCCAGTATATCAACGGCGTGAAAAGGATTGCCGTGCCGGATGTTCGCAGGAAGGTTGATTTCACTAGCTGCATTGAGATCATCGGTGCCATGCAGAACAATCTGAAAAATATCGATGTTCGCTTTCCTCTTGGTGTCATGACCTGCGTGACGGGGGTAAGCGGTTCAGGCAAATCCACATTGGTCAATGATATCCTCAACAAAGGTATCATGAAAGATAAGGTTGGCTTGAAGGAAAAGGTCGGAACGCACCGCTCAATTTCGGGCACCTGGCTTGTCGACCGTGTTGAGCATGTTGACCAGTCTCCGATTGGAAAGTCAAGTCGCAGCAACCCGGTCACCTATCTGAAAATATTTGATGACATACGTACCCTTTTTTCCCAGACAAAGGATGCAAGGGAAAGGGGATTGAAGGCAGGTTATTTTTCTTTCAACATTCCCGGAGGCCGTTGTGAAACCTGTGCCGGAGAGGGGAGTGTTCATATTGAGATGCAGTTTCTTGCCGACATAGATGCAGTTTGTGAGGATTGCAACGGCCTCCGCTACAAGGCTGAGACCCTTGAGGTTAAGTACAACGGGCTCTCCATCGCTGAGGTGCTCGACCTGACGGTTGAGGAAGCGATAACGTTTTTCAGTAAAGAGAGGGGGATTGCCAGAAAACTTATGGTGCTCGACGAGGTTGGGCTTGGTTACATCAGGCTTGGCCAATCTTCAAGCACCCTTTCCGGCGGTGAGGCCCAGCGGCTGAAATTGGCAAGCTTCATAGCCCATGCCGATGCGGCTCATACCCTCTTTATTTTTGATGAGCCGACTACGGGACTGCATTTTGAAGATATCAACAAGCTTATTCTCTGTTTTGAAAAACTTCTTGAGCAGAATAACACCCTCGTTATTATTGAGCACAACCCCGACATCATTATGCAGGCGGACTGGGTTATCGATCTGGGGCCTGGGGCGGGTGATAAAGGCGGCTCTCTTGTTGCTGAAGGGACTCCAGAGGAAATTGCTCTCAGAAAGGACTCTCTGACGGCCAGGTATCTCAAGCCTTCGCTTGAACGTTGAGATTCACGGGAATTTCGTCCCGTCAACTTCTCACCGGGTCGTCCTCAAGCGCTCCGCCGTGCAGCCTGATATGCGGATTGTGTCCTGACGTTCGCTCTACCCATACCGCGCTTCCCTTGCTGAACTCGCTCTCGTTTTCGGTGACTGAAAGGCGGTTTTTTGCCAAGGAGACTATTTCCTGCAAAAGAAGAGCGAACTGCCGGTCTTCGGTTGTGGCGGTATCGTCCTGCATTTTCGACTGTAAACTCCCCAGCTTTTCCATGGTGACCTTTCCGATGGTGCTGTAATAAAGTGCCTGATCCATAGTTGTTGTGATAGTGTTAATTACCCTCTACGTGGCAAAGAAACTCTTTGGAAAAAAAAGTATTTTTGTTATTATTAGGTGTTCTTTTAGCACTCGACATCATTGAGTGCTAAAAGCATAAAAGCTTTACTTTATGTCAATAGTATCTAACTATTCAATCTAAAACCCAAAACAAGAGAAAACAATGAACTTGAAACCTTTATCTGATCGAGTTATTGTTAAGCCTGCAGCAGCAGAAGAAAAAACCAAGGGCGGCCTTTATATTCCTGATACCGGGAAAGAAAAACCGCAGTATGGTGAAGTCGTAGCTGTAGGAGCAGGTAAAATTGCCGACAATGGCCAGTTACTAGAAATGCAGGTCACGGTAGGCAGTAAAGTGCTGTATGGCAAATATTCCGGTACCGAAGTGAGCGTAGAAGGCGAGGATTACCTCATCATGCGCGAGTCCGACATTTTTGCTATTCTCGGCTGATCTGTAATTAACTTTTTTTTAAAACCTACTGGAGGAACGCGTTACAATGACTGCAAAAGATATTCTTTTTGATACCGACGCCAGAGCCAAGCTCAAAGTTGGCGTTGATAAACTGGCCAATGCCGTAAAAGTTACCCTCGGACCTGCCGGACGTAACGTTTTGATCGACAAAAAATTCGGTGCACCGACCTCAACCAAGGATGGCGTTACTGTTGCAAAAGAGATCGAACTTTCTGACCCCTTTGAAAATATGGGTGCACAGATGGTGCGTGAAGTAGCTTCAAAAACCAGTGATGTCGCCGGTGACGGTACCACCACTGCTACGGTTCTTGCTCAGGCAATCTACCGTGAAGGCTTGAAGAATGTGACTGCCGGTGCTCGTCCGATTGACCTGAAAAGAGGCATCGACCGTGCTGTTAAAGAGGTTGTTCAAGAGCTGAGAAACATCAGCCGCAGCATCTCCGGTAAAAAAGAGATTGCCCAGGTTGGTACCATTTCTGCCAACAACGATCCTGAAATCGGCGAACTGATTGCCGAAGCAATGGACAAGGTCGGCAAAGACGGTGTTATCACTGTTGAAGAAGCCAAAGGCATGGACACCGAATTGAAGGTTGTTGAAGGTATGCAGTTTGATCGCGGTTACCTTTCACCTTACTTCGTGACCAATCCTGAAACAATGGATGCCGAGCTCGAAGATCCGCTGATTCTTATCTACGACAAAAAGATCAGCAACATGAAGGAGTTGCTTCCGATTCTTGAAAAATCAGCACAGTCCGGACGTCCGTTGCTGATCATTTCAGAAGACATCGAAGGCGAAGCTCTTGCTACAATTGTTGTCAACAAGCTCCGTGGCACCTTAAGAGTATGTGCTGTCAAGGCTCCTGGCTTCGGCGATCGCCGCAAAGCCATGCTTGAAGATATCGCTATTCTTACCGGTGGTACCGTTATTTCCGAAGAGAAAGGCTACAAGCTCGAAAATGCAACCATTGCCTACCTCGGTCAGGCTGGTCGCGTGACAATCGACAAGGACAATACCATTATTGTCGAAGGTAAAGGCACCCCTGAGCAGATCAAGGCGCGCATCAGCGAAATCAAGGGACAGGTTGAAAAATCGACCTCTGATTACGATACAGAAAAATTGCAGGAGCGTCTTGCAAAACTTTCAGGCGGCGTTGCTGTCCTCAACATCGGAGCTTCAACCGAAGTCGAGATGAAAGAGAAGAAAGCACGTGTTGAAGATGCACTGCACGCAACCCGTGCCGCAGTTCAGGAAGGTATCGTCGTTGGTGGCGGTGTTGCCCTGATCCGTGCGATCAAGGGTCTTGACAGAGCTGTTGCAGACAACGAAGATCAGAAAACCGGTATTGAAATTATCCGCCGTGCACTTGAAGAACCTCTTCGCCAGATTGTGGCAAACACCGGCACCACCGATGGCGCTGTTGTTCTTGAGAGAGTCAAGGCTGGTACAGGTGATTTTGGTTTCAATGCCAGAACAGAAACATACGAAAACCTGGTTGAAGCAGGTGTGGTCGATCCTACCAAGGTAACCAGAAGCGCTCTTGAGAACGCAGCATCAGTTGCCAGTATTCTTTTGACCACCGAAGCAGCAATTACCGACATCAAGGAAGATAAATCCGACATGCCGTCAATGCCTCCGGGCGGAATGGGTGGAATGGGCGGCATGTATTAATTTCGGCGCCTCCATCTCAATTCTTGAAAAAAGCCAGCCTTCGGGTTGGCTTTTTTTGTAATTGATTGTTGATATTGACTATTATAAAGTCTTTATTAAAGTCGATTCAGGAGACTAACCCCATGAAATACAGTACCTCGGTCAAGCCCATCAGCTTTTTGAAAACTCATGCTTCGGAAGTTATTCGGGAAGTTTCAGCCAACAGAGGAACCATGATTATCACCCATAACGGTGAAGCAAAAGTGATTGTGCAGGATGTTCATCTTTATGAAGAGACGCAGGAAAGCCTCGCTTTGCTGAAAATACTGGCGCAAAGTTCAGAGAGTATTGAGCAGGGAAGGTATAAGCCAGCCAGCCAGTCGTTTGCATTGATCCGCCAGCAGATTGCAAAACAGCAGGAGTTATGACGCATGATGTTTTCATGAGTGAGGATGCTGAGGCAGATATTTTGGATATCTGGAAATATGTTGCCCGTCACGATTCGGTTGAACGAGCAGGTATCCTTATTGATGCTTTGCAGGAAGCTTGCTTCTCTCTTTGCCATTTTCCTGACCGGGGCCATTGCCCACCCGAACTTGAGAGAATCCACGTTCTGGAGTATCGTGAACTCCATTACAAGCCCTATCGGATTATTTACCGGATTCTGGATTGCAAGGTTTTTATTCACTGCGTTCTTGATGGCAGAAGAGATCTTCAGGAGCTTCTTCTCGAACGATTGATTCGTGGATAAGGGTTGCCGAACATTTCCATATTCACAGAATAATATCTATACTTCTGCCACAAATGTAGTCACGCAAAACAAGAGTTCAATACAATGTTGGTAAGCACTTCAATAAGGATTAACAAGGAGCTTTACGAACAGGCCCGGCAAGATGCCCTGCTGGAGCATCGTTCTATTTCAGGGCAGATTGAGCTGCCATCGAAAGACAGAGAAAAGTTTTTGAGGTTTTTGTACTGGCATATGTAAACGGATTTGAGCCTCATAATCCTTATATCTTTGCCATTACGACATTAAGAAGTGCGGACTGTTTACATGCCTTTGCATTGATCTGCTGTTCCAGTTGGTCACACAGCGCCATGAGTTGGTCAATTTTGGCTACGATGCGGTATTGTTCGGCAAGAGGAGGAAGAGGGATCAATGTTAACGATAACTTTGTCCCGTTGAAGTTCGCCTGACCACATTGCTGGACAATCTCGGGTTCAATTTGAGTAGCACGGAAATATGGAGCATTCATCGCCATGCTGAAAAAGAGCGGAAAAAGATTTGATTCTACAACTCGAACCCTGATTAAATATGACGCAAAAGTCGAGACATCATTTTTACCTTGATAGATTGCGGTTTTCCCCACTAATTCGTAACTGTTTGTTCTGTTGGCTCTTCGCGCAATTTAGTGGAATGAGGGGATAAAATCGTAGACTGAAGTATTTCAATCCCATGCTTAAAGATGCAAAAACTTACTGACCATTACCAACAACTCTTAGGGTTTCCAGCGGTCTGGAAGGTCGATGATG
>CAIPKT010000185.1 GCA_903865705.1 uncultured Chlorobiaceae bacterium | reverse complement strand
TTCGACAAAAAACCTGTCGATGAATCTGTTATCTGGAATTTTCACCAGATCAACCTTGAATACGCAAGAACAAAGCACCTTTCCGAAGTTGAAGTTGCCGAAGCAGTCAAAAAAGGAATGGACTGTGTTATTGTCAATCCCGCATTTGTGTTTGGTGCAGGAGACATTAACTTCAATGCCGGTCGGATCATCAAGGATATTTATAACAGAAAACTTCCGTTTTATCCTCTCGGTGGCATCTGCGTGGTTGATGTTGAGATTGTTTCAGAGACCATTATAACCGCCATGGAAAAAGGAAAAACAGGGGAGCGTTATATCCTGGGCGGTGAAAATGTTTCCTACAAGCAGCTTGCTGATACCATTTCAAGGATTACCGGAGCTCCCAGGGTACGTTTTCCTCTTCCGTTCTGGATGGCTAAAATTCTGAAACTGGGTCTGGATCTCTATAAAAACAAGAATCGGATATCGAAGCTCTTCAATATGTCAATGTTCAGGGTAGCCTCTCATTTCCTCTATTTTGATTCATCCAAGGCCAAGCGCGAGTTGAATATGCGGTATGAGTCGCATGAACACAGCATTCGAAACGCCTACGAGTGGTATCGTGATCGGAACATGCTTAACTGATCACCCTTTCAGAGTCGTGTTTGACACGGCTCACACACAGGGTTTTTGGCAAAAGATCATCATCCTTGGCGAGTCATGTTCATTGAATGGCTCGCCTTGATAGTTTCCTGCAATACCGGTTACGGTGAAACCTTCATCCTCAAGCATTGAAAGGATCTCCTCCCTCGGGTAAAGCCGTACCGACTCAGAGAAAGCAAGCGTTTCGCCGACTGGCGGGGTAATGGTAATGGTTTTTGTAATCCTGTCATGTTCAAACGCACGCTCTTCAACAACAGCAAGGTCGCCTACGGTTCTACGGGAGTGAGGAACCAGATTGCGGATAAGTGCGACAGGGTTGAGAAGGTCCAGTACATACCATCCACCACTTTGGAGCGCACCATAGGCTCTGCTGAGCACCAATTGGTCATCCTCTTTCAAGTCAAAATACCCGAAACTGGTAAATAGCTGAACCACAAGATCATACTGGCCGCTGGCAGGGATGTGCCTCATGTCGCAGCAGGTAAGGTTTAGCGGCAGACGGCTTTTCAACGCCTCTTTTCTTGCTTCTTCAAGCAAAAATGGCGAAAGGTCATTTCCGGTAACGGTATAGCCAATCCGTGCAAGTTCAAGAGCATGCCGACCTGCTCCACACGCAATATCGAGTATCGACAGTGATGCTGGTTCTTTCAGTTCAAGCCGGGTAAGGGAGAGAATGGTTTTAATGCAGCGGGCAGCTTCATCCTGGTCTCTGTGGCTGTAAACTTCAAGGTAGAGCGGATGGTTAAACCACTCCTCAAACCAGCATGATGACGGGTTTGTTTGCGAACGTCCAGATTGTTCAGCCATGCAAGAAGGGAGAAAAAAGAGTGAGAAAGCAGGGTGAGAGATTCAGAGCCTCACGTGAGGCCCTGAAGCATGTATCCGGTATGGTTATTTCGCGTAATCCGTAATTGCTTTTGCAAGAATCACTTGATCATTTTCTCCGTTTGGGATCCGGACATTTTTTTCAATAAATTTCCATGCGTTGGTTTTCTCTGATTTCACAGAAAAAATAACTTTGGCACACTTGAAATCACTGGTACCGGTTTTTTTGCCTTTATCTGCAAACGATTGTTTCTTTGCCATGACTCGTAAGGTAATTCTTTAGGTTAAGACGCTCTTCGGTTTCTAATTCGTACTAAAAAAGAGCAGAAAAGTAATAAAAATATATTCGATAACCAAGCACTCTGCACCGGTGAATTGTTTTTACAGTGCTTCCGATTCAAGAAGTTTTCCTTTGTGGTAGATTCCCCACGCCTTTCCTTTCAGAGGGCGGTTGAGAAACGGAGTATTTGAGGATTTGGACTTCAGTGAGCCGGCATTCAGACTCCACTCGATATCAGGGTCAATGATTGAAAAATTTGCTTCTTCCCCCGGTGCGAAAAGAAGAGGCTTCAGCTTCATTATTTTTCGCGGATTGACCGACAGCAATTCTATGGCGCGCGTCATGGTTATGACATTTTTCTCGACCAGTTCTGTTATGGTCAGTCCAAGGGATGTTTCAAGCCCTGTAATGCCAAATGCCGCCTGGTCTGAGGGACACTCCTTCTCATGCGAAGCGTGGGGAGCATGGTCGGAGGCTATAACGTCAATAGTTCCGTCAGCAAGGCCTTCAAGCAACGCTTCGCGGTTTTCTCGTGAAGAGAGTGGAGGCTTCATGATATAATTTCCTTTCATTTCGGCAAGGAACAGGTCTTCATCACAGAGTGTAAAATGGTGTGGAGTTACTTCGCAGGTAACCTGAAGACCATCCTGCTTTGCCTTTCGGACAAGATCAAGCGCTGCTTTTGTACTGATATGGGCGACGTGATAACGGGGCCTTCTGAGCGGGTCGTGCAGTTTATGCTCTTCAAGATAACGCATCAGAAGAAGATCCCGGCTGAGCATAATGGCTTCAGAAACGTCAGGGATTCCCTTCAGGCCAAGTTGGGTCGAAAAGAGCCCTTCATTCATGACGGCTCCAACCGTAAGCGGCCGTTCTTCACAATGCTGAATGACAAGAAGATCAAAGTTTGATGCATACTCAAAGGCAAGCCGCATAATCTGGCTGTTTTGAATAGCCGCGCCGTCATCCGAAACAGCGGTGACTCCAAAAGAGCAGAATTTTCCGAACGGGGCAAGATGTTCACCCTTGCTTTCAACCGTCATTGCACCGATCACTTCAAGATCTACGGGAAGTTTTGTTGCGTGATGGCGGATATAGGCAACTCCGAGCGGGCTGTCAATAACCGGTTTCGTGTTTGGCATCAGGGCGACTGCGGTGAATCCTCCTGCTGCTGCCGCTTTTGATCCGCTTTCCAAAGTTTCCTTGTACTCCTGCCCAGGCTCCCTGAAATGGCAATGCATATCAAAAAGTCCCGGAGCCAGAATCTTTCCTCGAAGATCAATAACCCTGTCTTCCGGTGATGGGGCAAGAGTCTCGTTCCCGTAAACGATGGCTTCGATTACACCGTTGTCATCCACTTTTATGGTTCCGGTGAGGTCGAGATGTTCAAGAGGATTGAGAATTCGGGCCTGCTGAAAAATAACGCTCATGGTTCTGGTCTGATTATAGTGTTCCCATACAAAATAAGGCCATCCTTCCTGTGAATCTGTGAAGATACGACAAATAATGAATAAGCATGTCGCCCTCGTGTACTGGGTATACGCTTACGATGAACGATTCATATTGAAACGATTTTGTTCAACAACAGAGTTCATTGAATACGAGAGAAAGAACTCTATTTTATTATTTTATGTTTAGTAATGAAGAATTGTATCTGTTCGTTGTTAGTTTACCTGAAAGAATCCGGAGCATTTGA
>CAIPKT010000184.1 GCA_903865705.1 uncultured Chlorobiaceae bacterium | reverse complement strand
TTACTCTTACAACAGCGGTATTGTTGCCCCCGAGAATCAACTTTTCCACCTCTTTTTCAATCACTTCTCCACCGCATACCGGGCATAGCTCAAATGGGATCATTGCTTTGTTCTCCTGGTTTTGAATTCAATCCACCTTTCTGGATCCGGGCGATAAACGGTTATCACCACGGCCCACAATTTTTCTCTATTGTAAGCCCAGACACTGTGTATCGGCTCTCTCCTAAAGTTTTCTCCAAAAATCAGACCGCTCGGATAAGGCTTGTCCTTGGGGTACCGCTCAATGATCTCTCCATGGATAACGCTGGTTAGTACCTCTTCGTAAGCGTGGTCAGTGATTCTGAAGGAATGCAGGCCAGTGCCTATGAGGAGAGTATAGCGTTCTGTAGATCCCACACAATAGTATCTGAACTAAAATCCTGTTCGTTCGGCCACATTATTCCATGGTGAGCGGGGCGAACGAGGCGAAAATACGATTCGTCCTGAAGTTCTTTAAATGCACTCCCACCAAAATAGGGTTTAACATCAAAAGTCCCCGAAACGCCACTACTCGTCACAATTTCGATAAGGAAGTTATCCTGTGGAATTGCGCTGATGATTTTATCCATATACATCGCTCCTCTTATTATAACGGGTCAATCTTAAAAACAGGCTCACCGGCAACTGCAAGCTTCCAATCAACCATCAAATCTTCCTTATGAATCTCAATCCACGCCTGGACCAGTTTCATCTTGGCCGGCGGCAGACTCTAAAAATGTAAAGAATTATGTGGTCACGGCTAAATCAATTCAGAATTTTTCACCATAACATCTCCCCATATGTAGTCGAAAATTAAAAATCAGCCAATTTCGGAAATTAGCAATCGCCACGATTATCTTTCCCTCCTGCATGAATCCACCGCCCTTAGCCAGCACCGCCCAACCCCACGCCGCATTGCCCGCCACTGCCTTGCCGCAATCAAAGCGGCGCTTCGCAGGCTGCCGGATGCTGGCCGTGACGAAACATCACAGCCAACCGCAACAGGATGGACGTGAATTCCGCTGAAATGGCAGTACATAATGTATAGTTTGTATAGTTTAAAACTTTTCCGATAGTTGTTTTATTCTGTTGTAAGGATTAAATTTCTAAAAAAAAGGTTTGCTATCTGCAAGGTAGCGGATCTTGAAGTGGCCGCATTTGTTGAGATGTTGCCAGTTGACATGTTTCACATTTGGATATCTTGGGGGGAGACATTCTTTTTGAAGGGAGTATCTTTTTGTTATGGAGGTATTGTGCAAAAATTCTCAAAATCCGCTATCAGCACTTGGTTAACCGCAGCTATTTGCATGCTTTTCATTGTTGCTTTCGGTCTCTATATCAAAGCCGAAGAGCACGTTAATCGGGCACACGAACAGCTATTAACTTCCTTTGAACTGAGTTATGAACTGAGGCAATCGTCAGATGATTTGACCCGGATGGTGCGTACCTACATTGCTACGGGGAACCCGATATACAAACAGCACTACCTGGAAATTCTGGCGATACGTGACGGCAAATCGCCCCGTCCAGTCAATTACGGCCATGTCTATTGGGATTTGGTCCTGAACGATGACGCTCGGCCACGTTCGTTTGGGAAAGCTATTTCGATACTGGATTTGATGCGGCAAGCCGGATTTACTGCTAATGAATTCAAGTACCTTCAGTCTGCTAAGGCTGCGTCAGATTGGCTCACCAGTACCGAATTCACAGCCATGGCACTCGTCGAATCCACGACACCTCCGACAGATGCTCATCGCAACACGGCGATGCAGATGCTTGGTGACGCAGACTATCACCAAGCCAAGCGAAACATCATGCGACAGATTGGTAAATCTGTCGATTTGGTAGATCAGCGTACGCTCTCTACGGTTGATGATACCAAGCTCAATCTTGAGCGCATAAGGTTGGTTTTTATCGCCCTCGGAATTGCATTGGTTTTTATGCTGACGCGAACACTCTATCTGATCAAAGCCGAAACCAGGGAGAAAAAACAAGGCGAAGCATTGTTGAAAAGTGCCGGGGTCGCCCTGGGCAAGAGCGAAGAGGGCTTTCGCCTTATGGTAGAAAGCGTTAGGGACTATGCCATCATTATGGTCGATACTAACGGGAATATCACCAGTTGGAATACAGGTGCAGAACTCTTAAAGGGCTATAGGGCTGAAGAGATTATCGGTCAAAACTTTTCCCGGTTCTTTACAACGGAAGATATTGCTGCCGGCAAGCCCTCCTGGTTAATGAAAACGGCTCTTGAACAGGGAAGAGTGAAGGATGAGGGTTGGCGGGTTCGCAAGGATGGCTCGCGATTTATTGCGGATTTTGTGATGACCCCGATCTATGATAATGATCACCAATTGACGGGCTTTGCCAAGGTCACTCGCGATATTACTCTCCGCAAACAAAACGAATTGAGGATTGAGCACCTCAACAGATTGTATGCAACCCTGTCGCAGATTAATGAAACCCTTGTGCGCGTTAAAGATAAAGAGCGATTGTTCCCCTCCATCTGCCGTGTTGCGGTTGAGTCCGGCAAATTCGGGCTGGCCTGGATAGGGGTGCTTGACCCTGCCAGCGGGGTCGTTACACCGGCCTCTGAATACGGTGAGGTAGCGGTCTCCCTTCCCTTTGCATCAATTAATATACAGGAAGCTCCTTTTAGGAGCGATATCATCGGTACAGTTGTAGAAACAGGAAAGGTTGTTGCCTGCAAAAACATCCAATCAGACCCGGCCATGCAGCAATGGCGGGCCATGGCCATCGCCAACGGCTTCCATTCAGCCGCCTCGGTGCCCATTCGGCAAGGCGATGCGATTGTGGCCTTGCTCAATCTTTTTTCGTCCGACATGGAAATGTTTACCGATGAAGAGGAGATCAATCTTCTGAAGGAAATCGGCACGGATGTATCGTTTGCTTTGGATACGCTGCACTTGGCTGCGTTGCAACGGCAAACCGAAGCATTGCTCATGCTGAGCGAACAGCGCTTCAGGGATATGTTCGAAGGCCATTCAGCCATCATGCTCGTCATCGATCCTGACACCGGCTTTATTTTAGAGGCCAATAAGGCTGCAATAGCCTTCTATGGATGGTCGATCGACGACATGCGCAAATTGCGTATTCAGGATATCAATACCCTGAGCCCTGAAGAGATTCAGACAGCCATCGAGCAAACTAAATCAGGCGAGAAAAACTATTTTCTCTTCCGCCATCGCAGGGCGGACGGAAGCATCCGTGATATCGAGGCCTATAGCCGGACAATTGTGACCGATGGCAGAGCATCTCTCTATATCATTGTCCATGATGTCACCGACCGAAAGCACTACCAACTGACCACCGAACTGCACATCGCCCTTCTCGAGATGGTCGGAAACCATTCCATCGAAGAGCTGCTGCAATTAACCCTAGACAAAGCCGAACAACTGACCGAAAGCTCCATCGGCTTCTTTCACTTCGTCTCTGACGACCATACCTCACTCTCCCTGCAGGCATGGTCAACCAACACCAAAAAGCACATGTGCACGGCCGTGGGAGAGGGGAGGCACTATGCGCTCGACAGTGCCGGAGTCTGGGCCGATGCCGCCCGTCAAAAGAAAGCCATCATCCATAACGATTATGCGGCACTCAAGAATCGCAAAGGAATGCCCGAAGGACACGCCACCGTGACGCGCGAAGTGGTGGTACCGGTCATACGCGCCCAGAAGGTTGTGGCAATCCTCGGCGTCGGCAACAAGGGTACCCCCTATGATGAGCAGGACATCCGCTGGATCAGCATCGTAGCCGATATAGCCTGGGACATTGTGGCCAAAAAGATGGGAGAAGACGAACGCAAACTCCTTCAGGCCCAGAAATATGCCATCGAACTGCTCGCCATGCATGACGCCTTGACCGGCCTGCCCAATCGCCGGCTCTTCTCCGAGCGCATCAAACTGACCATCGCCCTCTGTGAGCGCAGCAAAACCATCGCAGCCCTGCTGATGTTCGATCTGGATAAATTCAAACCCGTCAACGACACCTACGGCCACGAAATCGGTGACCTGCTGCTCCAGGAAGTGTCAAACCGCACCCTCGCCATC
>CAIPKT010000183.1 GCA_903865705.1 uncultured Chlorobiaceae bacterium | reverse complement strand
TTCAAGCTTCGCCAACTGGGCGAAAAACCATGACCGACTCGTATGCCCCCCACCTGCTGGGTCAGGAGGGGGAGCAACTTGCTGCTAATTATCTCCTTAAAAAAGGCTACCGCATTCTTGAGCGCAATTACCGATACCATCGCAATGAAATCGACATTATCGCCAGGAATGGTCAAGTGATATGCTTTGTTGAAGTTAAAACTCGCATCTCTTCTTCCAAAGGAGACCCGGCAGAGGCGGTGACCCTTCAGAAACAGCATGAGATCATTAAGGCTGCACGCGCTTACCTTGCCCTATCCCGCCAAGGGGAGTGTGACTGCAGGTTCGATGTTGTTGCAATTCGTGTGCAGCGTATGGATGGAAAACAGATAAGCTCTTTTGCCATTGATCATTATCCTGATGCCTTCTGGGCTTGATTCTTCACCGATAGGCACGCATAATGACGGCATTTTTCTTATCTTGAGGTTCAATTTCCATCTCAACAGTTATAGCTGATTATTATGCAGGAAAACGATATCCTTTCCCCATTGCCCCCTTCGATAGAAGAAGCGAGCTACGGTGCAAACAACATCCAGGTTCTTGATGGCATTGAGCATGTCCGCATGCGCCCAGCCATGTATATTGGCGATATTCACACCCGGGGGCTTCACCATCTGGTTTATGAAATCGTTGATAACTCGATTGATGAAACGCTTGGTGGCTTCAATGACTATATTTTTGTCTCACTGAATCCTGAAGGTTCGGTGACGGTAATCGATCACGGACGAGGCATCCCTGTGGATATCCACCCGGAAAAGCAGAAATCGGCGCTTGAGCTGGTCATGACCGTTATCGGTGCGGGTGGCAAGTTTGACAAGGGTGCCTATAAGGTTTCCGGCGGCCTGCACGGCGTTGGCGCTTCGGTGGTCAATGCCCTTTCAGAATGGTGCGAAGTCGAGGTCTACCGCGACGGCAAAGTCTATTTCCAGCGCTTCGAGCGGGGCGTTCCCCAAGGTGATGTCAAGGCTATCGGCACGTCCGACAAGCGCGGTACAAAAACCACCTTTCTGCCCGACCATCTTATTTTCAAGACCACCGAACTCCGAAAAGATATCATTATCGACCGTATGCGGGAGCTTGCGTTCCTCAACAAAGAGCTCAGCATTACGGTTCAGGATACCGAAGGGTTCCAGGAAATCTTTCATTATGAAGGAGGAATCAAGGAGTTTGTCCAGTTTACCGATCAGAACCGCCTTAAGCTCCTCAAGGAGCCTATCTATCTTTACGGTGAGCGGGATACAACCATTGTTGAAATAGCGTTACAGTACAACGACTCCTATCAGGAAAATGTTTTCAGCTATGTCAACAACATTAATACGCATGAAGGCGGCACCCATGTCACCGGATTTCGCAAGGCACTGACAAGAACACTCAATGCTTACGCACAGAAAAATGACTTGCTGAAAAACCTTAAACTCTCTCTTACCGGCGACGATTTTAAAGAAGGACTGACCGCCGTGATCTCCGTCAAGGTTGCTGAACCGCAGTTTGAGGGACAAACCAAGACAAAGCTTGGTAACTCGGAAACGCAGAGTATTGTTGAGACGGTTATCAATGAGCAACTCTCGGAGTTTGCCGAAAGCAACCCGAATGTGCTCAAGATGATCATTGAGAAAGTGAAGGGTGCGGCCATGTCGAGAGAGGCGGCCCGGAGAGCAAAGGAACTTACCCGCAGAAAATCAGTGCTTGAGAGCTCAGGACTGCCGGGAAAGCTTGCTGACTGTTCGATCAACGATCCGGAACATTGTGAACTCTATATTGTCGAGGGTGATTCGGCAGGCGGCAGTGCCAAGCAAGGAAGGGACCGGAGTTTTCAGGCCATCCTTCCTCTTAAAGGTAAAATTTTGAACGTTGAAAAGGCCCGGTTGCACAAAATGCTGGAGAATGAGGAGATCAAGACCATCATTCTTGCTCTTGGCACCAGTTTTGGTGAAGATGAGTTTTCGGTGGAAAAGCTGCGGTACGGCAAAATCATTATCATGACCGATGCGGATGTTGACGGGGCACACATCAGAACGCTGCTTTTGACCTTCTTCTTCCGATACATGCGTGCACTGATTGAAGCCGGCAGAGTCTTTATTGCCCAGCCACCGCTTTACCTGGTCAAATCAGGCAAGGAGCAGCAATACGCATGGGATGACGAAGAGCGCAACAGTATTTCGGAAGGTATGAGAAAGATGCAGAAAGGGAAAGCCAATATCCATATCCAGCGTTACAAGGGCCTTGGAGAGATGAACCCTGAACAGCTCTGGAGCACAACGATGGATCCAGCTCACCGCTCGCTCCTACTGGTCAACGTCGAAAATGCAATGGAAGCTGACCAGGTATTTTCCACACTTATGGGCGACAAGGTTGAGCCACGCAGAGAATTTATCGAAAAAAATGCACGTTACGTCCGCCGCTTAGATGTCTGAGGTTCGCACGTAAATTTCCTTGCGGAGCTGCTGCACCCATTGGATGAAAATCTGCTGATTTTTATTGCCAAGTGTCAGCTCCTCAAGGTAAGCATAATCTTTTTCAGGATTGACCGTGTGCGCAACAGTTCGCTCATTAAGCCTGAATATTGCATAGAACGGTTCTCCCTGTTGCGGCTCAATTTTCTGAGGCTCACTCATGTCGCCGCTCTTCTTCAGGGTAGCGATAATCTGTTGCAGTTGGGGACGCAATGATGTTGGAGAAAAAGTAGGCCTGGACGACGCCCCCAGAAGAATCTGGCCACCAATAGCTGCAGACGCAGGATCCTCTGAATACTTTTTCGCCAAATCAGCAAAGGTAGCCTTACCACTCAGCACTTCAGACCGCAACGCATTAAGTTGCTGGACCACACCTGAAAAATCATCAGCCTTGCGGTCGAACACAATCAGGATATGACGGACGTGAATCGAATTCGGCTCTTTGCTGAGCAACTGAATAAGATGATATCCATAGCGGGTTTCAACGATATCAGAGATTTTACCTTCACCAAGCGCGTAGGCGGCATTCTCAAAGCTCGGTATAAGCTGACCTTTCGGAACAAAACCGAGATCCCCACCGGCCTTGGCAGAACCGGGGTCCTGAGAGTATTGCTTCGCCATAGTGGCAAAATCGGCTCCAGCCTTAAGCTCTGCACGAATTCGCTCTATCGTTGCCAGGGACTGCGCCCTGTTTTCCTCTGAGACAGGTGGATACTTGAGTATCTGCGATACCGAAACCTCTTCCGGAACCAGAGGGAGTTGCCCCTTGTTGGCAGAGTAAAAGGCCATAACTTCATCATAACTGACCGTTACCCCTGCACTCTTTTTCCTGCGAAGCGTATCAACCAACTGCTGATTGCGCAGTTCCTGGCGAATTGCCTCAAGGATACCGGCTGAGGACTTGCCAAGTCGGTTCTCCATCTCAGCTTTTGATGCAAACTTGGCATTCAGCTCACGAAACCGGTCACTTGCCATCGAGACAACCGCATTTTCATCGATACTGACACTGTCAATTTTAGCTTTTGCAAGAATAATTTTCTGATCAATCAGTCCATCAAGTATCGAGCGTGACAAAGTTTTGTCTTGCTTCAACTGGGAGTACTGCATACGAGCCATGAGCTCCCTTGAATCGATTTCCGATTTGAAGATGACCTCACTGCCAACAACGGCAACGATCCGGTCAGCGACTTCAGCAATAGCCGATGATTGC
>CAIPKT010000182.1 GCA_903865705.1 uncultured Chlorobiaceae bacterium | reverse complement strand
CGGGTTTCCGGCACAGGTTGCCGAGGCAATTTTTGAAGGGCTAAGACTCAGGGCAAAGGCGCTTGTGTGAAACTGAGGGATGCCACTCGGGTCTGTTTCGGGCTGATGTGTTTTGATTGCCTGAGATTGTTTGTTATACTTTAAAAAGAATTTTTTTTGACAAGGCAAGTTCTGCACAAGAGTCGAGGTGTAACGAAGTACGAGTGATCATGACTCTGTTCTTGTCTGTCGGGTCAAGGGTCATATGTGGTATAATCATTACCATGCTCTACAATGATCACAGCCCGCCTCATTTTCACGCACAATATGGCGACTACAAAGTCATCGTTGAAATTCTTTCAGGAATAGTTGATGGTCGTTTTCCAAAGCGTGCACTTCACTCCTTGATGGAATGGTACGAGATTTATAAAGACAATCTTCTTGAAGACTGGAATCTGGCAGCAAGGCATGAACCTTTAAACAAAATACCGCCATTGGAGTAAAGATTATGTTAGAAGTCGCTAAGGCTGAATACATAGAAGAGTATCGGATACAGATTACGTATAACAACGGTGCAAGCGGGGTGGTCGATCTGAAGGATGTCCTTTGGGGTGCTATATTTGAAAAACTGAAAGATTACAACGCATTCAGGAAATTTGAAGTATCGGATGTCGTCCATACCATCAGGTGGGAAAACGACGCTGATCTGGCTCCAGAGTATCTTTACGAAAAAATGGTCGAACAAGGTGCTGCGCAAGGACATTGATCAATAAAAGGGCTTGACCAATGAGAATTGCAGAACTTCATCCTCAACCTGATTGGTTGTTGTCCGTCGTTGCAGACGATGGTCGTGTAGGCTCTTTTGATGTAACTCCTTACCTGGAATGTGAAGCGTTTGAAGAGCTTCGCAATCCTGATGAATTTATGAAGGTCCGGAATGGCGGTTACTTTATCGAATGGGAGTGTGGTGCCGATTTGTCAGCAGACACCATTGAGGCGCGATGGCAGGTTGTTGACAGGGGCGTCTCGCAGACAGAATCTAATGGCGAAGAGTCCTGAAGGGCTCAAACCCTCCCCAAAGCGGTTGATGCTCCATCAGAAGGGATTCGGCTTGCGGAAAGAACCCGCACAACTGGTTGAAGATGGCGAAAACATGGATGTGAATATACTTCCAATTTTTTCGACCTGCGTTGGCCTGAATATTCAGAAAAGGGTATTTTGTGCATTGATCATAATGGAATAGTTCTCCAAAACCTCTCCAGTTTGTGGAAATGCACTATGGAAAACGTCTTTGAGTTTCGCGACAACGTCATCAAGGAATACAGCAGCTTTTCCCGGAGCTTTACGACGATTCGGGCTCAGGACATACGTGACATGGTTGAAAGTCAGTATGCTGCCGGTCGCTACTGGCCTGAGCCACTTATCCAGATCAATCCCAATTATCAGAGAAAAGAGTCGGTACAGAAGCTGGTGCATCAAGGCATGCTGCATCATGCCTGCGCTGATATTTTTCTTGAAGGGAAACCTGAAGGAAGAGCTAACCATTTACACCTTTTCACACACCAGGTGGAGGCAATTGCAAAAGCACGAGAGAAGAAAAGCTTTGTTGTCACCTCGGGCACAGGCTCCGGAAAATCATTGTCTTTTTTCATTCCTGTTATTGATCGAATCCTGAAGGCCAGGGAACTTGATCCGACTCCCCGGACACGCGCAATTGTCATCTATCCGATGAATGCGCTTGCAAACAGCCAGCTTGAGGAGTTGAGCAAGTTCTTGCATGGTTACGACAAGAGTAAACAACCCTTCACTGTTGCCAGGTATACAGGGCAGGAGCGTGATCAACAACGAAAAGAGATTGCCGACGTACCTCCCGATATTTTGTTGACCAACTTTATGATGCTCGAGCTCATTCTCACCCGTTATGAGCAGAACGATCGGCGGGTCGTTGAGCATTGCCGTGGCCTCGAATTTCTGATTCTGGATGAACTGCATACCTATCGTGGTCGCCAGGGGGCTGATGTCGCCATGCTGGTGCGTCGATTGAGGCAGAGGCTTGAGGCTAAAAACCTTATTTGCATCGGAACATCGGCGACAATGTCGAGCACAGGTACAACGGAGGATCAACAAAATACCGTTGCATTGGTGGCAAGCAAGCTCTTTGGCACCACGATTACTGCTCATGAGGTTATCGGAGAAACACTCGATCGGGTTACTGACTGCTCTGTTGATCTGCCTGCTGTTATTCCGCTCCTTAAAGAACGGATTCTCAACAGCCCCTTCAGTTGGTCTGATTTTGATGCTTTCAGGCAAGACCCTCTGGCAGTGTGGGTTGAGCTGACGCTTGGTATCGATTTGAAGGAGCTTGCAAAGCCGAAACGCGCCAAACCCATCACACTTTCCAATGCATCACAACGGCTGTCTGATGATGCCGGAGTTGACCTGGACAAAGCTCGAAATGCTTTGCAAACGTTTCTGGTTTCAGCACATAACGTCAGGACGCCCCTCGGGCGACCGCCATTTGCTTTCAAATTGCATCAGTTCGTCAGTGGTCCAGGAAAAGTGCATGTCACGCTCGAACCCGAAGGGCTGCGGCACGTAACACTCGATGCGCAACGTTTTGCACCAGGACGGCAGGCTGAAAATGTTTTCCTCTATGCAACCCATTTTTGTCGTGAGTGCGGACAGGAATATCATCCGGTCTGGGAAGAAAATGGCCCAAAGAGCCGCTTTACTCCCAGGGATATTGAAGATATTGCCTGTGAGGATAATGACTCCAGATTTGGTTTTCTCCTTCCCCGCCGAAAAGAACAACACTATTGTGGCAATCTGGAAGAGCTCCCGGATAGTTGGCTTGATCTTTCAGGTTCAGAGCCAAAAATCAAGCGGGATTACAAGCATGCTGTCCCGGTTGAAGTCCAGCTTGACTCTCAGGGATATGAAGAAGCTGCGGGAGGCGTCTACTGGTTGATTTTGGGCAAGTTCCGTTTTTGCCTCAACTGCGGGCATTTGCATGAAGCATACGGCAAAGATCTCAATCGTCTCTCAAGTCTTTCTGGCGAAGGCCGCTCCTCGGCGACAACAATATTGACGCTCTCCTCGTTACGGCAGCTCTTCAAAATAACTGATTGGCCTGAAAATATGGCCGATCCTCGAAAAATCCTTGGATTTAGCGATAACCGTCAGGATGCGGCGCTTCAGGCTGGGCACTTCAATGATTTTATCTTTCTGCTGACTCTGCGATCAGCTCTCATTGGTGCATTACAGCAGAATGCCGGTATCGTAACGGAAGAGAACCTTGCTGAATCGGTCTTCATTGCTCTTGGATTTGATCAAAATGAGGAGGGTATTTTCTCTGAGTATCTCAAGAGTCCAAAACTTGTCGGGCTTGCTCGTCAGGAGGCACAGCGTACCTTGCGCTTCATTTTGGGTTACAGGTTACTGCGCGATTTGAGAAAGGGGTGGCGTTACAACAATCCCAATCTTGACCAACTCAAGCTGCTTCGTATTGATTATTTGGGGCTTGATGATTTTTGTGCCGACAGCGTCCGATTTTCCGGCAATGCAGTACTGCAAAGCCTCACACCTGAATGTCGCCAGGAGCTTGCTCGTCTGGTGTTCGATGATTTGTGCCGAAATCTCTGTCTTGAATCCCGTTACCTTGATTCACTGGAACAGGACAAGGCTCGCACCAATGCCTACAGTTACCTGAATGAGCGATGGTCATTTTCGCAGGATGAGCGACTTGCGACCTCAAAATTCCTGATTCTCGGCAAACGGCCTGAATACAAAGGGAAACCCCGTGAAGACCTTGTCGGCGGAGGGCCAAGATCCCGGCTTGTCAGGCTTGTTAAAAATGCCCTCTTCTGGCAGAAAACTGAATTTGCCGCACAGGTAACCAGTTGGAAAGATCAGGCCATAACCGATATCCTTAAGAGTTTGCTCGAAACGGCCAGCAATTACGGATATGTACAGAAAGAGGGTATTGACAAACAGAGTGTTGGCTGGCGATTGAAGTCTTCCTCCATGCAATGGTCTCTCCTTCGTGAGGTTGCCCCGGAAGATGAAAGCCGAATCAATGTTTTTTTCAGAGAGCTCTATCTGACGGTTGCCGAAGTATTGTCTTTGCCATCGCATCCACTGTTCGACTTTGAAGCGCATGAGCATACAGCCCAGGTTGAACAAGGCAAGCGCATGTTGCTGGAGGCACGGTTCCGCTTCACCAGAAAAGATCAGGAAGAGTGGGCGGCCAACCCCGGAAATGATGCGCCATTGATGCGCTTGCCGGTTCTCTTTTGCTCGCCAACCATGGAGCTGGGTGTTGACATATCCGCCTTGAACTCGGTCTATATGAGAAATGTCCCTCCCACTCCGGCAAATTATGCACAACGCAGTGGCCGTGCAGGACGCTCGGGACAACCGGCCTTTGTCCTCACCTATTGCGCGGCGCTCAGCCCTCACGACCAGTGGTTTTTTCATAACGCCAATGCAATGGTTCATGGTGTTGTCAAACCCCCGACTCTCGATCTGACGAACAGGGATCTCATCGAAAGCCATCTCCAGGCCATCTGGTTGGCTGATATGGAACAGCAACTCGACACCAGCATTGCACCACTGCTCGACCTCGAACAGGAGAACAAACCCATCAGGCAGGAGTTGCTGACCCGTTTTGCCGATCCTCTTGTCTCGGAGCGTGCGCGTACCATGGCACACCGCGTCATGCAGGAGGTGGCTGGCGAATTAACTTCGGATACGGCACCCTGGTTTGACGACCACTATGTAGATCAGGTGATTGAGCGTGCCCCCGCAGCATTTAATCACTCTCTCGATCGATGGAGAAACCTCTTTGATGCAACACGCAAGCAGATGGAGATGGCGGACGCTCTTGTAAAAAGTCACGCGGTCAGTCACCATGAACGGGAAAATGCACGTCGGCGTTACGGCGATGCGGCAAGGCAATATTTCACGCTGCTTAAAGAGCACAACACTCAAAACACTGATTTCTACACCTATCGATTTCTTGCAAGCCAGGGGTTCCTGCCGGGATACAATTTTCCGCGCTTGCCCCTCATGGCCTGGATACCTGGTCGAAGCGGCGCAGTAAAAGGCCGTGATGAAGAGGGTAGCATGGTCAGTCGCCCACGATTCCTCGCTTTGTCAGAGTTTGGGCCACGGAGCCTTATCTATCACGAAGGACGCACCTACCGTGTTGTTCGGGCAAAGCTCAATATCGGCGCGGGTGAACATATTTCATCAGGAAGCACCTTGGCGACAGTATCATCACGAGTCTGTTCCTGCTGCGGTTATGGGCATATCGGTGAAGCTGAGAACCCGGAACCAATGGCAAATGTCTGTGAAAACTGCCAAAATCCGCTCACGGAAAATGATCGGGTCAATGAACTCTATCGTATTGAAACCGTGGAAACCATTCCTGTAGAGCGCATCACCGTTAATGATGAAGAGCGTCAGCGGCAGGGTTTCGAACTTCAGACAACCTATCGTTTTTTGCCCGGCCCGGACGGTATGATTCAGAAAACAGATGCCAGGGTCATGCTGGATGGTGAAGAACTGGCTACCCTGACCTATGCCGCATCGGCAAGAATCTGGCGGATAAACCGTGGCTGGCGTCGGCGAAAAGATAAAAAACAGCTCGGATTCTACATAAATCCGATTTCAGGAGTCTGGAGCAAAAAGGAAAATCCGCATGAAGAAAAGCAGGGAGACAACAGTGATGAAGCCTTGCTTGACAAGGTACAACCACAAAGGATTGTTCCCTTTGTGGAGGATCACCGTAACATCCTTATCCTGACACCCAAACAGATGCTCTCTGAAGAGGCGATGGCTACCTTGCAAACCTCGCTCAAACGAGGGATTGAGCAAACGTTTCAGATTGAGGAGGCTGAACTGGTTGCTGAGCCTCTTCCTACGAGTGATAACCGCCGTGCCCTTCTCTTTTATGAGGCGGCAGAAGGGGGAGCCGGGGTTCTAACCCGTCTGGCCAATGCCGCCGACCAGTTGGCAGAAGTAGCAAATAATGCGTTGAAGCTCATGCACTTTCAGTCACCTGCTCTTTCTTGGAGTATTGACCAATTGCCGGATCTCGAATTGCGCAGGCCCGATGGTGAAAAAATCTGCGAGGCAGGTTGTTACCAATGTCTTCTTTCGTATTATAATCAACCCGATCATGACAAAATCAGCCGTCAGGATCCTGAAGTACTAAAGCTTCTTGTAGCCTTGGCAAATGCCTCCGTGCAGAGAAAATTGTTTCAGGAAGATTCAGCTCCGCCAACAGGAGGTGATCGGTTTTCACTCTGGCTTCTGGAGCTCGACAAACGAAAGCTGCGGCGGCCTGATGCACTGAATGTCTCACTGAACAATGATGAAGGGGTTGCTGATGCCCAATACAAGGCGGAGCGAGTACTCGTTTTCCTCTCTTTGCCCGGCAACGGAGTGCGTGCGTATGCAGAAGACCGGGGCTTTCGGGTCGTGTTCTTTCCGCCGGACCCAATCGGGTGGCCAGAACTGTTTGTACAATTTTCTGAAATCTTTGGCGGGAGAGTGCCGCCCCAACCATGAATGAAGCCACTATTGATTTTGCTCCAGGTTCGCTCATCAAGGCCCGAGGCAGGGAGTGGGTGGTACTCCCGCAGTCCGACAGGGAGCTGTTGCATTTGCGCCCTTTGGGCGGCTCAGAAGAGGATAGTGTTACCTTGCTTCCGTCGCTTGAGCTGACGCAACCTGAGCCAGCCACCTTTGCATGGCCGAACCCGCACCATGCCGGGACTCACGATGCTGCCGTGCTGTTGCGAGACGCTCTTCAGCTCAAATTGCGTGCGGGTGCAGGCCCGTTCCGTTCATTTGGCAATATCGCGGTCGAGCCACGCGCCTATCAGCTCGTTCCGCTGCTTATGGCCTTGCGCCTGCCAACCGTTCGGTTGCTTATTGCCGACGATGTCGGTATTGGCAAAACCATAGAAGCTGGACTCATCGTTCGAGAGCTCCTGGATCGTGGCGAAATAGCCCAAATAGCCATCCTTACACCTCCTCATCTGGTGGAGCAGTGGCAACATGAACTGCTTACACACTTTCATATCAAGGCCGTAGCCCTCACCTCCTCCAGTGTGAACCGGCTGGAGCGGGGTGTTGCCCATGGAGTTTCGCTTTTTGAGCAATATCAATTCATTGTGGTCAGCCTTGATTACATCAAAAGCGAACGTCACCGTGAGCACTTCCTTGCCATTGCGCCGGAGTGCATTATCGTTGATGAGGCACATACCTGTACCTCAGGGGGAGAGGGGAAGCAACTTCGCTTTGAACTGCTTCAACGGCTGGCGGCAAATCCAGCGCGGCACCTCTTGCTGCTTACGGCAACGCCCCACTCTGGAAATGACGCAGCATTTCATAATCTGCTCTCCTTGCTGAAACCAGAATTTTCCGCACTGCAAGGGGCTGACGTTGAGACTCGAAAAGAGCTTCGTGAAAAGCTTGCCAGCCATTTTGTCCAGCGGCGACGCAAAGACATCGAGGAGTGGCAGGAGGGGAGCATTTTTCCCAGACGCATGACCAAAGAGGTCACCTATCTTCTTACCGGGCGGTGGGGAGCTTTTTTTGATGATGTTCAGGAGTACTGTATCGAGTTGGCTCATCGCACCGAACAATCAAGTGGTCAGGCTGCGAGAATGATCTGGTACGCCACCCTGGCCCTTTTGAGATGTGTGGCCTCATCTCCGGCCGCTGCAGAAAAGGCCCTCACAACACGGCTTTCGGGTACGATGGAGGAGATGGAATTGCTTGCCGATGAGGAGCGGCTCTATGATGGTCACGCCGACGACCTGGCATCGAATGACCTCGAACCGGCAGCCCGGATGGAAGAGAGTTCCCGGCTGCAACGATTGATTGATGAGGCTCGCGGATTGGCCGGAAGCGAAGGTGACCCGAAACTTGCCGCACTTGTCCGCCATCTGGATGAATTGCTGAAGGCTGGTTTCCGCCCCGTGATTTTCTGTCGCTACATTGCCACAGCTCACTATGTGGCCCATCATCTTCGCCGTCATTTCAAGGACTATTCGGTTGACGCAGTGACGGGTGAATTCACCCCGGAACAGCGTGAAGCACGGGTACAGGAACTTGGCGAATCGGAGAGGCCCATCCTTGTTGCCACCGATTGCCTCTCTGAAGGCGTGAACCTTCAGCATCAATTCACAGCAGTTATTCATTACGATCTTGCCTGGAATCCAACCCGTCATGAACAACGTGAAGGACGGGTTGACCGGTTTGGCCAGAAAGAGCCCGAAGTGCGCTGCACCATGCTCTATGGGCAGGACAATCCGGTGGATGGTTTCATCCTTGACGTCATCCTCCGAAAAGCAGAGGCCATTCGCAAGGAGCTGGGAGTTCTGGTTCCGTTACCCGAGGACGAGCAACGTATCAATCAGGCCTTGGTCAAAGCGGCATTGTTGAAAAGGAACCGGATCAAAACAGGGCAGATCTCATTTGACTTTGCCGATCTTGGCGTTGATTTGAAACCCATCGAGAGCGAGTGGCATGATGCCCTTGAACGGGCCAGGGCAAACCGTACCGTTTTTGCCCAGCGGCGACTGAAACCGGAGGAGGTGCTGCCGGAGTGGCGTCGTCAACTCACCCTCCTTGGAGGAGAAGAGGATGTGGAGCGCTTTGTACGCAATGCCACATCCCGATTGAACGCTCCACTGGAACCTTACAAACGCAAGGCATTCCGCCTCCTTCCCCAGCATTTGCCTGCGGCCTTGCGCGAACGTCTGGAATATGAGAAGATCAATAAACCGGTTGCCATTGATTTTCACTATCCTCCGGTAACTGGCGCGCAATTTGTGCACCGAAGTCACCCGATTGTCTCTCTGCTGGCCGATACCCTGCTCGAAAGCGCCCTCTCCGACGAGCGACCGTTGGCGGCGCGATCAGCCGTTACGGTGACAACATCCGTCACGGTCGTTACCTCTATTTACCTCTTACGGCTTCGTCACCAGTTAGGCTATGTTCGACGTGGAGAGAGCCGCTATCTCATGGCAGAAGAGACGGCCACTCTGGTGGCAAGAGGTCGCTCAAACCCGGAGTGGCTCGCTGAAGAAAATCTTCATACCTTGCTGAATGTTACCCCAAGCGCCAACCTCTCGCAAGAGCTGACGGAACGGGAAATAGAGGCGGCACTGGAGTTCCTGAAAGCACATAACAGCCAGCTTGACCTTTTGGCCTCCTCCCGGGCAGAGGGACTCCTGGCTGATCATCGCCGTGTTCGCCAGGCAGCCCGTGATTTTGGAAGTTACACGGTACGTCCCTCTCTGCCGGTGGACGTCATCGGCCTCTATGTGTTGTTACCCGATACGCTGTAAGCATTATAACTATGGCCAGAAAAGAGCACGACAATTGTATATACGACTCCATGCATCTCGAAGGCGCACTCTTCGTCCCCGACTTCCTTGAAAAGGCGGCCCTTGGCGAGCAGTCATGCCAAACCGATGCAGACTACCATATTCCAAAGGGGCTCAAGCAGCACGACGAATATGGTCGCTCCTTTCAGATCGCCCGGGCTCAATGGAAATCATTTTCAGCTCAAAGGGAGAGGCAGGATGTTGATGCCGCAGCGATAACCAGAGCGTTTGTTCAGGAGATGCTTCGTGATGCCCTTGCCTACAGTGATCTTCAGTCCGCAGCAACCGTTGAAATCAATGGCCGTCGCTATCCGGTGCACGCTATGGCTGGAGGCACGCTTCCAGTTTTTGTGGCACCGCACAACCTGGGGCTTGATGATACGGATGTTCGTTTTGCCGTTGAAGGCAGTGGCAGTCGTAAGAAAAGTGCCTTTCAGCTTGCACAGGAATTTTTAAATGCCAGTCAGGAGTCTGACTGGGCGCTGGCAACCAACGGCCTGCAACTGCGCCTACTCCATGACGCTGCAACGCTGACCCGTCCCTGTTATCTTGAATTTGACCTTGAGTCAATCCTCTCCGATGCCCGCTACCCCGACTTTGCCGCACTCTGGCGGATTGTGCACTCCAGCCGGGCCGCACAGCCAGCCACTTCCGACGCACCCTGTATATGGGAAGAGTGGCGCCGGGCAGGGCAAGCGCAGGGCACCAGGGTTCGCGAAGGGTTGCGACGGGGTGTCACCAGCGCACTGATGGCTCTGGGAGAGGGCTTTCTTCGTCACAAGGAGAATGAATTGCTCCGCCGAAGCCTTCAGGATGGCCGCTTCTCCAACGATGACTTTTATCAGCAACTCCTGCGTCTGGTCTATCGCCTCATCTTCCTCTTTACGGTTGAAGAGCGCGAACTGCTTCACCTGCCCGATGAAACCCCGCAATGCACAAAAGCCCGAAAGAGCTATGCCGATGGGTACGCCCTCCGTCGGCTCACGAAACGGGCACTGCGTCGTACCGGTATTGACCTGCACGATGACCTGTGGCAGGCGCAGCGTATTGTTTTTCGCTCTCTTGTCAAAGGGGAGGCTCGCCTTGCCCTGCCACCGCTCGGAGGGCTCTTTGCATCGGCACAATGTGCAATGCTCGATGCGTGTGGCCTCGATAACCAGGCATTTCTCACGGCTCTCAGGGAGCTGCGCTGGTCTACCCTCAACGGGGCCATGGCGCCGGTTGATTACCGCAATATGGGGCCCGAAGAGCTTGGTTCCGTCTATGAAAGTCTGCTCGAACTGGTGCCGGATCTCGATCTTCCGGCCAGAACCTTTACCTTCATCAACCTCAGTGACGAAGGCTCAACGGCTGGCAATGCCCGCAAAACTTCAGGCAGTTACTACACCTCCGACTCCCTTGTTCAGGAGCTGATAGAGTCGGCCCTCGATCCGGTCATAGAGCAACGCCTTAACGCATACCCGGAGAAGCCGGTTTGGGCATTGCTCACCACCACGATTATTGACCCCTCCTGCGGCAGTGGCCATTTTCTGCTTGCTGCCGCCAGACGTCTGGCAGAGCGCCTGGCCCAGTTCCAGTCAACCGATGGCTCGGTACGGGCGGCAGACTATCGCCACGCCCTGCGTGAGGTCATCGCCCACTGCATCTTCGGGGTTGACCGTAACCCGTTGGCGCTGGAACTTGCCCGTACAGCACTCTGGCTCGAAGGGTTTGAGCCGGGCCCTCCGCTCTCCTACCTCGATCATCATCTGGTGTGTGGTGACGCTCTCCTTGGGGTGATCGACCTCAAACAGGTGGCCGCCGGAATTCCCGATGTCGCCTTTAAACCGCTCTCCGGTGACGACAAGAGTCTCTCTAAAACACTCATGCAGCGCAACAAGGCAGCACGTCAATCCATTCAAACAATGAAGCATGGTCAGGATAATCTCTTTTCACCGCAAGGATGGCAGGAGAGTCTGGCACAGCTCGATCGAGTGGAGGCAATGCCGGACGCGACACCCGAAGAGGTAGAGGCCAAGGCGGCGGCCCATGAACTCTTTCTCCGGCAGGCGAGTGAAAATAACCTGGCCCATGCGGCTGATCTCTTCATTGGAGCATTTCTCATCCCCAGGTCAGACAAGGTTGCACCGGAGAGCATACCAACCAGTGAGAGCCTCGGTATCGAACTCTATGGCGGAGTGCCAGATGGCGACCATGCCCTTAGGCTGGAAAGCGCACGCAACCATTGCCGCCGGGCACGGGTGCTGCACTGGCCTTTGGTATTTCCCCAGGTCTTTGCCAGAGGTGGGTTCGATTGTGTGCTTGGCAATCCGCCGTGGGAGCGAATCAAGCTTCAGGAAGAGGAGTTTTTTGCCAACCGGAATAGAGATGTAGCCGCCGCAAAAAACAAATCGGAACGGGGCCAGCGCATCAAGTGGCTTTCTGAAGGCATGTTGGCCCGCCATCTCTACCCGGAGTTGCTGCATCACGACGAGCAAGGGGGGCAGGAGCAACGGCTTTATGACGAATTTATTACTGAACGCCGCACCGCCGAAGCTGCCAGCCTCTACGCGCATCTCGACGGAGATAATGGCGGGCGCTATCCGCTGACTGGCGTAGGCGATGTCAACACCTACGCCCTCTTTGCCGAAACCATCAGCCGGATCGTCTCCCCGGAGGGGCGGGCAGGGTTTATTGTGCCAACCGGTATTGCCACAGACGACTCCACCAAGGCATACTTTGCCGATAGTGTACAGTCAGGGCGTCTCGTTAGCCTCTATGACTTTGAAAATCGGGCTGGCTTATTTCCCGCAGTCGATAGTCGGGTAAAGTTCTGCCTGCTCACCCTTGGAAAAGCAGAAGAGTCACGCTTTGCTTTTTTTATGACTCAAGCCAGTCAACTGCTTGAAGAGGAGCGCACCTTCTTTTTAACCCCCCGCGATTTTCAGTTGATTAACCCCAACACCCTGACCTGCCCGGTGTTTCGCAGTCGAATGGATGCGGAGCTTACCCGAAAAATCTACTCGCGTGTGCCGGTACTCATACGGGAGGCTATCGGAAAGGAGCCGGAACGCAATCCCTGGGACATTCGGTTCAGCACCATGTTCCACATGTCGAACGACAGTCACCTCTTTGCCGACTATGACGGCGGCGAACACCTGCCGCTCTACGAAGCCAAAATGGTGCACCAGTTCGACCATCGCTGGGCCAGTTATGGAGTGGCAGCGGATGGCAAAGAGGTGGTCAAGGATGTTCCTTTGCGCGACAAAGAGCATCCCGATGGTGTGGTTCATCCGCGCTACTGGGTGAAAGAGCGGGAGGTGCTTGCCCGCCTTGCCCGTGTGCCCCGCGCAGTGGCCCAGGCATATACTGCCGGGAAAGGGATGGAGCTGTTGGTCGCTTTTGCAAACTGGGTCGAAGCCGGGCGGGGCGACACTCTCCTGATTGAATCATTTCATCAATCATTCAACGCCCTGATTGCTCTTGCGGGTGACCATTTCGGCAAGCTCCATCCCGACCCAAGGGAGTGGCGTGACCATAAAATCAAGGCCGATGCCGCCAACTACCCACCATTGAGTAAGGCGGAATTGCAGTTTTTGAAAAGCTCGCGTGACATCTGGCAGGCAACAGATCTCATTATGGATAAACGCTCTCCACGCTGGTTGATGGGGTTTCGGGATATTACCAATGCCACCAATGAGCGAACGGTCATTGCCAGTGTGTTGCCACGAGCAGCCGTTAATCACAAATTGCCATTAATTCGGCTCTCTGAAAAACTTGATGTACAATACTCTGCTGTATTTATTGCAAATATAAATTCCTTGGTACTTGACTACATTGCTCGCCAAAAAATTGGTGGGGTATCGCTGACGTATTTCAATTTCAAACAATTTCCAATACTCTCCCCTCACATCTACACTGACGAGGAGTTGAGCTTCATTGTTCCACGAGTGGTTGAACTGACCTATACCTCACACGATCTGAAACCCTGGGCTGAAGAGTTGGGCTACACCGGCGCTCCCTTCTCCTTTCATCCCGAACGACGGGCGCAACTGCGGGCAGAGCTTGATGCCCGTTTTGCACGCCTGTACGGCTTGACCCGTGACGAACTCCGCTACATTCTTGACCCAGCGGAGGTCAAAGGGGCTGACTACCCCAGCGAAACCTTCAGGGTATTGAAAAACAAAGAAAAAAAAGACATCGGCGACTACCGGACGCAACGCCTCGTGCTTGCAGCCTGGGACGCACTGGAACGTGGTGAATTAACGTAAGGAGAGGTTATGCTCACGCATCTTAAATTGGAAAATTTCAAAATCTGGAAAACCACCGGCCCAATGAGATTGGCGCCAGTGACACTGTTGCTTGGCACCAACTCATCGGGTAAATCGAGCCTGATTCAGAGTCTGTTGCTGATCAGGCAAACAGTCAAAGGTAATGATCCGAACCTTGACCTGAACTTCGGCAATCCGGATGCGGGCGATTCTGTCACCCTTGGTCGTTACAGCGATGTTGTTACCAATCATGGTTACGGGAATCATATAGGAATCGAATTTCGATGGAGTAAAACCGGGACTCCTGCCGATTCAACCATTTTTTCAGCGCTTTATCGTTCTGGTACAGCGGGTTCCGCAACGATTGACTCGTTACGTTTGGGTCGGGATGGGCAAGGGTTCACCGTAAAAAGACGAAAAGAGGGTATTTACCAGCTTTGGCTTGGTAATGAGAGGAGCAGCCGCAGGCAAAGTGCAGATTTTCGCCCGTTACGTTCGTTCGCCTTTTCACCAGCCGCCATAGAACGACTCAAGGAAAATGGCAGCCAAATTGCTGAAATTGGACCACAACTTTTGGATGAACTAAGCCGAATTATTTACCTCGGCCCGGTACGTCGCCTTGCTCAACGTGACTATGTCTGGAATGGCCTGATGCCAGCTACCATTGGTGATGATGGCAATAAGGCTGTTGATGCCCTTATTGCAAGCGGTATGGCAGTCAATCTTGCTGCCAAAAGCCGAAAACCGGCTTCGCCGGAAGCAAGATTGATTCAGGAAACAGGCGAGTGGCTCAAGAGAATGGAACTTGCAGATGAGCTGAGCGTAAAGCAACTTGGGCGCTCTTCTCGTTTTGAATTGATGATCAAGAGAGAGGGAGAGACCTCCAACATAAAAGACGTTGGTGTGGGTGTTTCACAGGTGCTGCCGGTCATTGTGGCGGCGTTACATGCACTACCGGGACATATTGTCATTATCGAAGAACCTGAAAGCCATTTGCATCCACTGGCGCAATCCCTGCTGGCAGAATTATTCGCCACGGTGAGCAAAGAACGTGGAGTTCAGTTCATTATCGAAACCCATTCCGAGCACCTGTTCCGTCGGATGCAAACCTTGATTGCAAAGAAGGAAGTTACAACACCTCATTGTGCAATGTACTTTGTCGAACGAGACGGGAAACAGGCAAAATTGCGCGAGTTGATAGCTGATGAAGTTGGCAGAATCAAAAACTGGCCTCCGAATTTCTTTGGGGATGCTCTCGGGGAAACGAGGCTTCAAACTGAACTTGCTATTAAATACATTAAAGAGTTGAGAGCGCAGGATGGCAACATATCTGGTTGATACAAACGTAATGCTTGCGGGTTGTGCAGTGCATGATCTCCTCTCAAGACTTGCCGTTGAAGCAATGCCCAGAGAGGTAGAACTTCGTCAACTTGTTTACCACTGGCTCCAGGACTTTGATCTGTCAGAGGATGTTATTGTTATGGATGAAGAAAACCTCATAAGAGATGAATACGAACGTAACATGCATTTTAACAAAGGGATGCAAGCCCAGGAGTACGGATTGCAGGTGCTGCAATATAAACTGGATCGAAATTTGATTGAATATGTTCCTGTTGATGTCCTTGATGCAAATGGAGAACGAATTGCAATCTTGTCAGATGATTTGACTGCAATTGTTACAGATCGTGAAGACAGGAAATGGGTTGCATCTGCGCAATCCGTCAATATATTGTTCGAAATTTCAGCACCAATAGTCTATGGTGCTGAATCTGACTGGTATAAAATAGAGGGAGCGCTCCAGCCCCACGGAATAGTATTCCATAGGTTACTACCCGAGGAGTGGTATGAACAGGTAAAAAAAGGGGTGTTCAACAAGTGACAGCAGATTTTTTCAGATTTCCGCATACGCCTCATATCGCGTGGCTTGCGAGCGGTGTTCCGCGTGATGACAAGGTGATGTCTCCGCAGGAAGCAAACGTCATGCTTGCCCATGAGATTGTTGTCGAAGAAAAGCTGGATGGCGCCAATCTGGGGATATCAGTCAGCCCTGAAGGGATGATGCGTACCCAGAATCGCGGGCAGTATCTCGTTGAACCCCATGCCGGACAATTCAGGACACTCTCGTCCTGGCTTAAACCCCGTGAGGATGCGTTGTTTGAAGCGTTGGGAGAGCACTTCATTCTTTTTGGTGAGTGGTGCGCTGCACGTCATTCACTCGACTATAATCACCTTTCGGACTGGCTGATCGTTTTTGATTTCTATGACCGGCAAGAACGACGATTTTGGAGTTCAGTACGACGAAATGCGCTTGCAGAGCAGCTTGGTCTGAAGGTGGTGCCTAAGGTATTCGCCGGAAAAGCTACACTGGAGAGCCTCAGAGAGTTGCTGCACAAGCAACCCAGCGCATTTCGGAATGGCCCTATGGAGGGAGTTGTAGTGCGCTATGACTCTGGTGACTGGTTGTGCGAACGGGCAAAACTGGTGCGTCCTGACTTTACCCAGGCAATCGGCGAGCACTGGCGCAATCGCAAAATCGAATGGAACAGTCTGGTCTGGAATCACTTTGAACTGAAGGGGCAATATCCTCATGAACACCCTTGAACGAGCCCTGATCGAGAAAGCCAGCAGGGAAAATGGCTGGGAAAATATCATCGAGAGTCATGATCATGCTCTCATTTTAGCCTCTGCCCGCCATCAGGCCCGGGCAACTCTTTCAGCGGATAATACTGCGGGGATTTTGTATCTCCAACTCTCCTCTCCACTCATTCACAAAGAGTTGCTCCGCTGTTGCACTGGCATTGTTTGTGAACAGAACAAAATAATTGTGCCCGCGATTGAGCTGCTTGCACGACTTTTGCGCCGGGCAGCCGAACTTGCCCAGTCTCTTCCTGATCAGGCGGCCCGAACATACGCCGTCAGGGTCAAGAAAGAGTTGGAAAAAATCCTGCCGGGCAGTACCGAGGTTGAGCGCCTGGTCAGGCAGCGCGTCGGCCAGGATACGTTTCGCGAGGCACTCCTCGATTATTGGGCAGGTTCCTGTGCCGTTACCGGCATAGACCTGCCGGAAATCCTTCGGGCAAGCCACGCAAAGCCCTGGGCAGATTGCGACAACGATGAAGAACGGCTTGATGTTTTCAACGGTTTTTTACTCTCTGCCAATCTTGATGCCCTCTTCGACCGTGGTCTGATCTCATTTGATACCGCCGGTCGGCTCCTCTGTTCCCCAAAGCTTGCACCGCAACAACTTTCCAGCCTGCATTTGCATGACGGCCTCGCACTTCGCTGGCTTGCACCGGAGCATGAACACTATCTCGACTGGCATCGCAGCAAGGTGTATCAGTCTACGAAGAATGTTTGATGAAGCAGAACGCTGAGAGGAAGGAGGCTATTCACTATTGGTTGCCGATGTAATTTTTGAAGGGGTAAGACTCATGGCAAAGGTGCTTGTCTGAAACGGGGGAGGCCGCTCTGGTCTGTTTCGGGCTGATGTGTTTTGATGGCCTGAAATTGTTTGTTATACTTCTAAATACAGTTATTTCGACAAAGCAAATACTGTTTAGGAGTTGAAGTGTAACGAAATACGGGTGATCATGACTTCAAAAATCTATGAATGGTTTATCGAATTCGAACAAGCGCGTTGGGATAAACAACTGGAAGCCGACTCCAATGCAGGAAAGCTCGATTTCCTTATCAATGCGGCGCTTGCTGAACATGAAGCAGGACTGACGAGAGAGCTTTGAGACAGTTTGCACCTCAAGAAAGTGGGTAAAGTCTGGTCTGCCCGTGTCGGCTCTCATTATCGCGCAGTCGCCACGTCGATTGATGGGGGTTTTCTTTGGGTTTGAATTGGCACTCACGCGGACTATGACAGGTTGCTTGCTTAAAAGACTACAGGAGGTAGTTTTGCCGACAATATCGATGTTTTACGGAATTATCATTCGTATGTACTTCGCTCCAGGTGAACATCCGCCACCGCATTTTCATGTTTACCATGCTGAGTATTCAGGTACGGTAGATATAGGCACTTGTGAGATGATCGAAGGGAATTTGCCGAGAAAGCAAATAAAACTTGTTTTGGCGTGGGCCGAATTACATCAAGAAGAACTTATGAGTGACTGGAATCTCGTTATGAATGGTGAGGAGCCATTTAAAATCCAACCATTACAATAGGAGAAAATACAATGTATCCATCAGTAATAGATGTTGTTCCACGAGATAATTTTATGCTTGATATCACTTTTAGTAATGGTGAATGTGGAGTGTTGGATATGAAGCCATATCTTGGTTTTGGAGTTTTTAATCGGCTAAAAGATTTCAACTCTTTTAAAGAAGTTGCAGTTGCTTTTGACACCCTTGAATGGGAGTCGGGAGCAGATCTTGATCCTGAGTTTGTTTACGATAAATGCATAAAAAAATCGGTTAAAAAAAACGCTTTACCGGAGCACGGACAACGGTTATATCGGGGCAAATCGATGGGAAAAAAATCTTTATAATATCTTATATGAAAATAGCATGTAATAAATTATTTTTCAACAACCGGACACAAGTGAAATGAAACGAAGAATTGGTGTAATGATTTTTGCTAGAAAAAGTGTAATGCTTCTGGTGCTTTTATCACTTATATATTCTTGTTCCAATAATGATAAAGGTAGTTACGATGAAATCAAGGTCGTTCGTGAATTTTATAATGCGATGAGCGAAGGCAACTACCAAAAGGTTACAGAATTAATATACATTGCTCCGTCGCCAATAGGAACAATGTTTGCTATCGGTGATAATGAAATCAGTATTTTTCAAAAAAGGTTTCCATGGACAGGGAAAAAAATAGTAAGGGTAGTCAAGTTGCCAACCAGCACGGATAAAGAATGTAGATATGAATTACAAATAGAGTCAAATGGAAATATTCAAAAGGATAATCTTTTCCTTATAAAATCAAATAATAAATGGATGGTTGCATTAATCCAGCAATTAAGATCTGAAGGATATTAGTAATGTATGAAAGCGTTGGGCGTGGTTGTAGTTTCACTGTTTTTTTTTGTCTTATGGAGTGCAATAATCTCTTGGCAAAAAGTTGTTACGTAATCCAAAACTGGGTAGACATCAATCCTTTTTGCCTTGCTTTATTTTACTATGGGATTAATTGCTGTGGAGTGCTTAGTGTTTTTCAAGATTTAATGTAGAATGTTGAATGATGGACATAAATATTGATGTCATAGGAAAGCTTCTTGCACCTATTTTTACGGCTATAGTTGGCTTTATTGCTAAAAGATATTTGGAAGTGCGACCTAAGCTAATAACGTATCTTGTCCACGCTTCAGCTATTCCGCTTGAAGATGAAAATAAGACAAACGTAAATACGCATAGCATTGTCGTTAGAAACTCTGGAAAGAGGACGGCGCATAACGTACGAATAGGTCATAATTTCCTACCGCCTTTTCAGATATACCCTCAGTTAGCGCATGAGGTCGTGAGGGGAGCAAATAAATCTGCCGAAATTCTCATACCCACATTAGTTCCTGGAGAGCAGATAAATATTTCTTACTTATACTTTCCTCCTAACGTGTGGAGCCAAGTGCACTCATACTGCAAATCAGATGAAATGGAGGCTAAATATATCAATATCATTCCCACTGCTCAGCTAAATAAACTTCAACTTGCGGTAATCTGGTGTCTATTGTTTATTGGGACATCAACTTTGGTATATTGGGTTATGTATTTGTTATGGGTATGGTCGCAAAAATCAGTCTAATCTTGCATTTGAGTTTAACAAAGTGTTGCTCTCGGACGTTGCTGAAAAGGAATAAATCACTGTGATTATTTTAGTTAGCTGATTAATATCTTATATGGGTTGCAATTCGAAAGTCTGTGGTTGAGATGTATCAATCTAATTATTATTGGGCTACTGATAAGCGCTCAGTAACAAGTGATTCCGTAAATTCGTTTTAAACCGAGATTCAGGATTATGTGACCTCTTTCTTGATTTACATGTGGATCAGTTTACGCTCTGGCTTGTTTACTACGGAATCAATTCTTGAGGAGCGCTTACGTGTACGGCTTCTACGAGAGGTTTTGAGCATCTTCGTTTGATCGAGAACTCATTACAGACGCTTTATTGCGTCTTCGGTCCGAAGTGGAGCGTTCCAATTCATACGAGTTTTTTGTTGAGCTACAGTCACAATTTCGATCTAACCCCAAAGCCCCCAGCGCCTCAACCAGCCACTCGAAACCAATTTTCTCCTGTTCCAGTCGTATTTGATGACCCAGCTCATTCCGCCCAAACTGCCCGTAAAGTGTACTCTCTTCAACGGTCAGTCGTGCGAAGGTTTTGGTTTCGTGAGATGGTTTATGTCCGGATAATGGCCGGATCAGATTTCCGCTTCAGTTCGACGATAGGAAGTTGCATGGCCAGCTCCAATCAGAACGAGTAATCCGGCATCCATCAAATTCAGCGGCAATCGCGACAAGCTGTTTCAGAAAGGCCATCAAACCTTACATGTTTTGCATCTAATCGAGTAAATCCGGATGCCGGTCTATGAGTTTCAACAACTTGACCAGCGGTGCCGGAGGGCGGGTTTCGCCACGTTCATATCGTGAAAATGCCACTTTCCCTACACCGAACGCCAAAGCAAGTGAAAGCCTTGCTCAAAGAACCGGACGCAGCAAGACGTATTATATTCGCGAAGCCATTGTTGAGCATCTTGATGATCTTGAAGATGTTTATCTGGCTGAGCAGGTGCTGGAACGGGTAAGACGAGGCGAGGAGTCTGTTTTCAGTTTAGAAGATGTGGAGCGGCGCCTTGGTCTGGAAAATTGAAATGACGGGTGAGGCTGAAAAAGAGTTGGCCCGGATCGACAAGCCTGCCGCAAAGAGGATTATCAGGTATTTGCGGGAACGTGTCTCCGTTGATCCTCGCAGTTCGGGTAAGTCGTTGCGTGGAGATCTCTCAGGCCTCTGGAGGTACCGGATCGGAGATTACCGCGTGATTTGTGAACTGTACGATGAGAAGGTTTCCGTTCTTGTGATTCGTATCGGTCACCGGAAGGATGTGTACCGATAGCATCCTCTGACAACAGTTTACAGTTGGGCCGATTATCAGAGAAAAGTAGCTGTGTACTCATTTCCTGATGGAACGCTCTTGGCTCTCAAACCCTTCCCAAAGCCCCCAGTGCCTCAACCAGCCACTCAAACCCGATCTTCTCCTGCTCCAGCCGAATGTGATGGCCAAGTTCATCCTGCCGTAACTGATCGTAAAGCACGCTCTCTTCCGCAGTCAGCCGCGTGAGGGTTCCGGTTTCGGGTGATGGTTCAACGCCCCAAAGCGCTTGATGCTCCATCAGCGTTTCGTGATCCATCAGAAGGGAGGCTGCTCGCGGAAAGAATCCGCGCAACTGGTTGAGGATGGCGAAGCCGTGGGTGTCGATATCTCCCCAGTAATGGACGATGCGGTCACGCATCCACTCGACTGTAGCCAGATTCTCAAACCCATAGCCAGCTCCAAAAATAACCATTGCCTCGGGAACATCGGGGAAGGCGAGAAAGTTGATTTCATTTTCGGTGATGAAGACCGTTGTAACAGGCAGCTCCAGCCGGGCAAAGGTCTCTTGCGTCACCGTGATATCCTGATCGATTTCGGTTGGCAGAAGCGCCAGTTTCGGGTCAAGAATCCTGAAACGCACCCGCAGGGGCTTGTCCTGAAAGCCGTAACGGCGGCAGAACCCGGTGGTTCCTGTGGCTGTTGCGTCAATCTCCTCCGGCGGAAGGACGAGATCGAAGAGTTCGCCCAGTACGCCCCGGTGCCCTTCGATGAATTTGCTGTGCACGCCGGGCAGGTCGATTTGGCGAAGGTAGATGCCGGGGCGGGGGTGCTTGAGACGCCAGGCGACAATGGAGAGTATGCGGGGCCACTCTTCGGCCAGTTCGAGGGCGCGCAGTGGGCGTTTTCCGAGCCAGGGGAGAAGTGCCGGTTGCCAGTCGCGGGTGAGGGTGACCATGGCGGCGAACTGCTGGACGTCTCGCCGTTTGCCAATAAGGCTGAGGGCCTCGTCCAGTGAATCAATCCAGATTTCCGTCGGAAGTTCATTGGCTCCCAGAATGCGGTGATTGACGTTGCGCCACACAATCCTGTACTGTTTGGCTGCGCTGGAGAGTCGGGCAATCCAGTCGCGCACTTCCTGAAAAGAGTTGCTTAACTCTTTGGAGTCGGGCCCTTTAAGTGTCAGGCGACGGGGAAACAGCTCTTCACCGCCAATCATAGCGGAGAGGATGAGGCCACGATCCCAGAGCTTTTGCACCTGGGCTTTCAGTTCGGCGGGGGTTGTCCAGTTCATTATTCCCCCGCCTTCTCTTTTTCGGCCCGATACTCTTCGATGGTGAGGTTGCGCAACTCCGAGTTGCGTCCCTCCTTGTTGTGGACAAAGCCGACACTGGAGACGAAGGGTTCGATGATGTGGATTTTCTGCAATGGCGTGACGATGAGCAGTTGCAGGTTGAGCTGGGCAAAGAGTTGCAGACCGTATTGGGCCGATTCGTCGGAGCCGCGTCCGAAGGCTTCGTCGATGACCACGAAGCGGAAGGAGCGGGAGCGCACTGCCCCCCATTCGAGGCCGAACTGGTAGGCAAGGCTGGCAGCAAGGACGGTGTAGGCGAGCTTCTCTTTCTGGCCGCCGGATTTGCCCCCTGAATCGGCGTAGTGTTCATGTTCGCTGTTGTCTTCGCGCCACCGTTCGCTGGCGGCAAAGACGAACCAGTTGCGTACGTCGGTCACTTTGGCGGTCCAGCGTCGGTCGAGGTCGGAGTATGCTTCACGGCCACGGAATCGGTCGATGATACGCCGGACCTGAAGGAATTTTGCTTCGGAATATTGCGCGTCATCCGAGCCGGTCAGCGTCCCTTCGGTGCAGGCACGCAGCTCCGACTGAAAGTCACGGATGTCGGCGTCGGGGCTGATCTGTACTTCGAGGGTGATGTATCGGCCCGGATTGTAGTCGATTTGCGTGAGCGATTCGTTGAGCCGCGTAATGCGCTCCCTGATGCTCTCCCGTTCCCGGGCCAGTTGCGACTGAAAATTGGCCACCTCACGGATGGTGTTTTCGTTGAGCAGCTCCTTGAACCGTCCTTCAAAGCGCGGCAGGTCATCAGCCTGGAGTTGGGCGAACATTGAGCGATACTCGTACCCTGCGGCGATGTTGACATCCACCTCACGGGTCTCAAGTTTCCACTCCTCCTTGTATTCGGTCATCGCCCGGATGATCTTTTCGCCCAATCGGGAGAGTTTCCGGTCTTCGGTATCAATTTTTGTCTGCAACCAGTCCCGCATCTCCCGCTCGCGGTTGTCGCACGATTCAACCGTCAGTGACTG
>CAIPKT010000181.1 GCA_903865705.1 uncultured Chlorobiaceae bacterium | reverse complement strand
GAAAGAATCGTTACCCTCCAGATCGTTCGCCCGCTCATGCACCGGACAATAATTCCTTTGCCCTCGTAAATGCAGCGGCTATTTCTGACCAGTGTAACTTGATTTTTGCCCATCACCATCCCCGGCATGGAAAGGTCAAGGAGCAAGATGCCGGGCAGTTTGTCGCATGGTGTCACCGTCACCCTGAAGGTGAGCTCTTTCATGTGCTTGACAGGCTTTGGATCAATGTTCAGCGTGACGTTATAGCTGCCGGATGTGATGGAGCAAGGCCCCTGGTGGATGTTGCACTCCCTCTCTGTTCCGATGAGCGTTCCCGCAAATATGTTGCCATGGAACAGCAGGGATGCCAAGAGCGTCAGAGCGAAGGCAGAGCCTTTTATTTGACTTCGAAAAACCATTTTTTTGTTGTTATGAGTTGTTGTTGCTGCCGGAGGTCAACTTTTGCAAGCCAGACTCCTTTAAAGGGAATCGTAGCGGTTGCCTGATAGATTCCAGGTGAGAGCTGATGCATGGTTATCGTGGAGTCGTAACCGGCAGTCGAGAGATTACCAATAAAAAGGGACAGGTTGCCATCCTGAAGCGGTTTGCCGTGAGTTGTTGCGTTAATTCGGATGATGTTGTGACCCAGTTTCAGCCGTTCGGGCTGGCTAACCTTAATTCCAAGATTCTCTTCAAGAGCTTTTGCCTGAAAATAGCGTTTGCTGTTTTCATAGTAGTTGTTGTCCACAAGGCCTTCGGCGTCCCTGAATGCCACATAGATGCCGCACCCCATGGCAAAGAAAAAAAGCGGATAGATGATGTAGAAAAAGAGCTTCATAGAAAACCGGTTTCCCTGTTGATTGAAATGCCGTCACTGGAAACTTTGAGATGGAGATGCTCCAGTTTGCCGTTCGATTTTACCAGAATACTTCCATGAATGGCAGTAAATGGCTGCAAATTGAGCGTGTGTTCGCCAATAAGGGTCACGTTGTCCGGGGAGGAGAGTTCAACTGACAGTTTTTTCCCGCCGTTGTTATGGATGATGTAAGAGTAACGGTTCAGGCCCGGTGGCAATGAAGCATTGTCACGGATGACAAGAAAATCGACCGCCGGACGGCTCCAGAGCAGCAGAACAAGCGCGATGGCTGCGGCAGCGGTTGCGCCACCAATCCAGAATGTCTTCGGGCGCAACACACGCCCTTTGTAGTTCGGGAACGGGAGCATCCCTCTTGTTGCCGTCATACTCCGGCACGCGTCGATACATTCTGCACAGGCAATACAGGCGGCGCTCAACCCTTTCTTGATGTCGATGCCAACAGGGCAGACCTTAACGCATGCATCGCATTTCATGCAGGAAGCGTCACGCGAAACATCATACTCGATAACAAGCGTATCCTTGTCGAACATGAGATTCTGCAGCATGGCGTAGGGGCATATCGATATGCAGAATCCTCTTCCTGAAAAAGCCAGTTCAAGGTAGACCAACATCCACAGAACAAGAAAAAACGCGGTGATGGTTGGTGCAACAAAGAGTGTGCTGAGTGTCTCTGCCGGTGGTATAAAGTACCAGATCATGGTAATCGATACCAGGGCGGAAAGTGGGATCAGGACGAGTTTCTGCCAGGTTTTCCGGTGTTTTTTTCCAGTCACTCCTGCGATGCTTTCACCGAGGTCAAGCAGGACGGTCTGGGGGCAGAACCAGCCGCACCAAACCCTTCCCAGGGTGATGGTGACAAAACCCGAGAAGAGCAGGAAAAAGAGCGTGGCGGCAAGAATGAGATAAAACTCCCGCATCCATATAACCGATCCGAACAAATGGAGCTTGAGGGTCGCAAGGTCAAACCGGAGTGCACTTTCGCCGTTTATGGTTACAAGCGGCAGGCCGGTTACGATGACGGCCTGCAGGATTTCAATGGCTCTTCGGTATTTTTTCCACACAATTGCAAGCTCCCGAGTTGGTGGACGTTATTTTTTTCTAAGGGTTTCCAGAAAGTCTATGACCTTGCTGATTTTCTCTGCGCCAATCTGCGGAAGGAATGATGGCATTCCATTGGGGCGCCCTTTGGCCACTGTTTCATAGAGATCATTACGGGTCGATCCGTATTTGAGCTTTGGTGCGGTCAGATTGGAGCCGATTCCTCCGGTTCCATCAGCATTATGGCAGGGGGCACAGGTGTTCGCAAAAATCTCCTTACCCTCCCGGACGGCCTCTTTGTCGCCGGAATACTCCTTCACGACAAAGGGCTTCTCTGTTTTGGCCGCCGACGTCATCTCCTTTTCATACTCCTTGTAGAATGACCAGCCGGAAATGGCCGGTGTATAGGAAACGATATAGCCGATCAGAAAAATAATTCCCCCGAAAAAAAACAGCAACCACCCTTTGGGGATTTTGTTATGGCCATCCCGGGGTTCTTCGGTTTCATACATAGAGCTCTCCTTTTGGCGGATTGGGGTTATGCATTGCTCATTTCATTGCTCATCATCGAGCATTCGGCGCTTTGGCTCCTCAACCTTCTGTTTTCGCTTCGGATTGTAGTAATAAACAATTATTCCTCCCATAACCACAGCGAGAAGCAGGGTAAAGAGGAGGTATGCCAAACCGGAAAATGTCATTTTTTGGCCTCCATTGCTTTGACATCCCGTCCCAGTTTCTGCAAGTATGCAACCAGCGCATCCATCTCGGTGAGTTCCTTGCGCAGTTCCGGCGGTGTTGCCTTGTCCCGGCTCTCTTTTGAAGGATAGGCGTCATCGGTCACTGTTGAACGGTACTGCTCGATTTGCTGCTGAACATTGCTTTCCGGGTAGCCATAGTTAAGCGTCGATGTCTTTTTGTAAGAGTAGCTTGTATCGAGCTTGTTCTTTGCAAGCCAGGCGTAAGGCGGCATGTTTGACTTTTCGAACATCCCTTGAGGGCTCATCAAATGGGTGTAGTGCCACGAATCGGGATACTTTCCTCCGACTCTGTTCAAATCAGGCCCGGTGCGGCGGGAACCCCAGAGAAATGGCCTGTCGTAGGCGAACTCTTCCGGTTTTGAGTACTCGCCGTACCGAAGCACTTCGGTTCTCAGTGGCCGTACGGTCTGGGTATGGCAGTTGTTGCACCCCTCACGCATGTAGATGTCGCGCCCTTCCTGTTCAACCGCTGTGTAAGGTTTTATATATGCGCTCACCGGTTGTGTCGAAGGCATGAAAAGAGGAATAAAGACGGTTGCCGTGGTGCCGACCAGTATGACAGCGGCTGAAAGAACAGCAAAGACAACCGGTTTTGAAGTGATCCCCATGATTGCAGCTCCTGATGGTTGTGTGTCGGTTATGCTTCAGTCGAACGCGGGTTTTTTCCTGACCGTCATGACCAGATTCCAGACAAAAATCAGGATGCCGATAAAGAAGATGAGCCCTGCCGCAAACCGCAGTTGGTAGTAAGGGTAGAGAGAGGCGACGGTATCAAGAAAGTTGTACATCAGCGAGCCGTCGGGGTTGGTGGCTTTCCACATGGCACCCTGCTGGATGCCTGCTATCCACATTGTAGCGGTCCATATCACTTGGCCGAACAGTGTTAGCCAGAACTGTATGTTGGCAAGCTTAATGCTGTAGATCTCTGTATTGGTAATATGCGGTATCATGTAGTAAAATGATGCCGCAACGACCATGGTAACCCACCCCATGGTTCCCATGTGCACATGTCCGACAACCCAGTCGGTATAGTGAAAGAAAGCGTTAATGGTCCTTAATCCCTGAAGCGGCCCCTGAATGGTTTGGAGACCGTAAAAGGTGATGCCGGCAATAAAGAATTTGACCAGATAATTGCTGCGCATCTGATCCCAGTTTCCCTGAAGGGTATAATACCCGTTGACCACCGAACCCCATGAGGGGGCAATCAGGAAGATACTGAAACCCATGGCGACCGTTTGGATCCATTCCGGCAGGGGGGTCAGCATGAGGTGGTGAGCTCCTGTCCAGAGATAGGCAAAGTTCAGCGCCCAGAACGAGACAATGGAAAGGCGGTGGCTGTAAATCGGAAGGCCGGTTGCCTTTGGAAGGAAATAGTAGAACATCGCCAGTATCGGTACCGTAAAAATGAAGCCGACAATGTTGTGGCCGTACCACCACTCGACATTAGCATCATTTGCTCCTGCATAGACCGTGTAGGACTTGAAGAGGTTAACGGGGATTTCAAGGTTATTGACGATATAGAGTATGGCAATCGCCACGGTCATTGCTATGATGTACCAGAGTGAAATGTACATCTGTTTTTCCCGCCGTTTGATCAGCGTGCCAAATACATTGATGGCAAACATGACCCAGACAATCACGACGCCGATATCAAGCGGCCACTCAAGCTCGGCATACTCTTTTGTGGTATTCATCCCTGCAAAAAGGCTCAGGGCTCCAAGTGCTATAACCGTGTTGAAGATGTAGAGATGAGCTTGAGCAAGGCGGGGAAAGGGGATAGCTGCTCTGTTAAGGCGTTGCAGCATATAGTATGATGTTGCGAAAATGGCTGCGAGAGCAAACCCGAGCCCGAGCCCGTTGGTGTGAACGACCCGAAGACGTCCGAAGCTGAGCCATGGGGTAAGATTCAGTGCCGGATAGAACATTTCAACAGCCATCCAAAGCCCAACCACCAAACCGATAACAAGCCAGAATAACGCTGAAAAAGCAAACCCGCGCACTACCCTGTAGTTGTACCCTGCTTCGCTCATGCCTTCCTCCGAATTGTATTTAAGGAAAATAAACACCGAACGCCAAGGCGTCCACCTGTCGAATATGAAAAAGCATCAGCCGCTTAAACCGTTATAATAAAATATAGTGAAAAGCTGTTGCTCTTGTCTTAAAATAAAGTCAAGCATCATGCCTGGAGAAGCCAAGTCTAAATGGTCTGTTTTTCCTCAGTATTCGAGTTCCGAATCCGATGTTACTCTCTGCCGGAAAACCCAGTAGCTCCATCCCTGGTAAATGAGGATTAGTGGAATGCAAATCAGTGCGACGATGGACATGATGCCGAGGGAGTAGTCGGATGATGAGGAATTATAGATAGTGAGGCTCCATGCCGGATTGAGGCTTGAAACAAGCAATCGCGGGTAAAGGCCCATAAAGATGGTGATGGTTGAAAACGCTATGGCGATAGTGGTCATGGTAAAAGCCCATCCCGATGCTTTTTTTTGCAGCATAAAGATAACCGAGACGAGGGCCAGAACACTGAATACCGGCACAATGCCTGGATTGATGCCAAGGCGGCGGTAAAGGTCGGTTTCGGTTACGGTGTATGCCATGAAAATGACGCAGAGGATCGTTGCCGGAGCCCAAAGCTTTTTTGAGAAGCTCATTGCTTTTTCATGAAGGTTCCCGGTAGTTTTTAGAGTGAGAAAGATGGCTCCATGAAGACTGAAGATTAACAATGAAGTTATGCCGCAGAGAAGGGCGTACGGATTCAGCAGATTGAGCAATCCTCCGGTTGAGTTCATGGAGGCGTCAATGGGCACTCCCCGAATGAAATTTGCGATGGCAAATCCCCAGAGCATTGCGGGCACGGCGCTTCCTCCAAAAATACTCCAGTCCCAGAAGTTGCGCCATACCGGGTTGTCATGCTTGCTGCGGAACTCAAAGGCGACACCTCTGAAGATAAGGGCAACAAGCATAAGCAGAAGCGGAAGATAAAAGCCGCTGAAGAGCGTGGCGTACCATTTGGGGAAAACCGCAAACATGGCGCCTGCTGTGCTGATAAGCCACATTTCATTGCCGTCCCAGAAGGGGCCTATGGTGTTGATGACGGTTCGTCGTTCACGATCATCCCGGCTCATGAAGGGAAGGAGAATTCCAACTCCAAAATCAAACCCTTCGAGCACAAAAAAGTTTATAAAGAGAAACGCTATTATAATGAACCAGAGTGTTTGCAAATCCATTAGTTGTGACGTTTACAGGTTCTCAGGCAGCGTTGCTGCATGCCGCACAAAGACGGAAAAGACGTTTTTAACACAAGTACATCCATCGGTACTCTTTGTAATGAGATTATTCAGCTTTGTCAATCCCTGCGGAGGCATACTTTTTCAACAGGAAAAGGTCCGTCGCGGCAAGCGCGGCGTAAATCACCATAAACACCGCAAGTGAGAACATCAGTTCGCCGCTGCTGACGACTGATGCCGGGGTTACTCCGTTTTCGGTTTTCAGCAGGCCAAAGACAATCCAGGGTTGACGACCCATTTCAGAAAGAATCCAGCCTGATGAGTTGGCAATCCATGGCAGCAAGAGTGACCAGAAGAGAAGCGCACCGGTCAGTGGAGAGAAGGTGTAGTTATCCTTGATCACTTTGTAAAGGGCGAACAGCGAAACAAGGAGCATCAGTGTACCGGCACCGACCATAAACCTGAAGCTCCAGTAGGCGGTAACAATAGAGGGGATATAGTTGCCGGGGCCGTATTGCGCTGCATACTCTTTCTGCAAGTTCTTGATTCCTTTCACTTCGCCCTCAAAGGCGTTATAGGCAAGAAAGGAGAGCATGCCTGGAACGCGCAAGGAAAAAACATCCTTGAGCCCTTTTTCGTCACCTATGGTAAAGAGCGAGAAGCTGGCCGGGTTTTCGCTCTCCCAGAGGGCTTCGGCAGCGGCTACTTTCATGGGCTGGGTTGTGAGCAGGTTCTGCATCTGCGCATGTCCGGCAAGAAGAACAAGAATCGTGCCGATAAAGGCATAGATGGCGCCAAACTTCAGTGATGTTTCAAAAGCGTTTCGCTCATTTGTTTCTCTGCGGAGATGCCATGAACTGATGGCGATAACCAGAAATCCAGCGGTAACTACTCCTCCGGCCAGCACATGCGGGAACTGTTTCCACAGGCTGGGATTAAAGATCAGGGCAAAAAAATCCACCAATTCAGCCTGTGAACCGTTCGCCGCCATTTTGTACCCGACGGGGGATTGCATAAAGGAGTTTGCAACCAGAATCCAGAATGCCGAGAAGGTAGAGCCGAGAGCTACAATCCAGATGGATGCGGCATGGAGCGCTTTTGGAAGCTTGTTCCATCCGAATACCCATACGCCAATAAAGGTCGATTCAATAAAGAAGGCAATCAGGGTCTCGATGGCTAGCGGAACGCCGACAATATCGCCGACAAACCGTGAGTATGCCGACCAGTTCATGCCGAGCTGAAATTCCATCACAATACCGGTGACAACTCCAACGGCAAAGTTGATCAGGAAAAGAGTGCCCCAGAATTTTGTCAGGTGCTTGTACTTCTCTTTTCCGGTTTTGACATAAGCCGTCTCAAGAATTGCCGTAAAGATGGAGAGACCGAGTGTCAGCGGTATAAAGAAGAAATGGAAAATGGATGTGAACGCAAATTGGGAGCGAGCCAGAAAAAGTATATCCATGTGTAAGATGAGGGCAATAGTTTCAGTTCAGATTGCTGATACACAAAACGCTCACCGTAGCTATTGCGTTCACGGTGAGCGTCTCTGATCCTGATTTTTATTGCTTTTGAAGAATGACCGGCATCTTACTCCTCCATCAGCGCGGCGAGTCCTGTAACGTAGTTGCCGACAACTGCTTTTTTATCGGTGATGATACCTCTCAGAAATTTTCCGGGGGTGACATCGAAAGCGTAGTTGAGTACCGGCGTGGTCGGTGTTGCAACCTGTGTGCCAAAAATGGTTCTCAGCTCATCGGCGTTGCGCTCTTCAATCGGGATATGGGTGCCGTCAGGAATGGTAATGTCAATGGTTGATACCGGCGCGGCGATGTAGAACGGCAGGTTGTGGTGGAATGCGCTGATGGCGTGGGCACAGGTACCGATTTTGTTGGCTGTGTCGCCGTTGGCGGCAATCCGGTCGGCGCCGACAATACCGAAATCAATCATTCCTCTCTGCATCAGAAATGCCGATGATGAGTCGGAAATGGAGACAAACGGTATGCCATCGTGCTCAAGTTCCCAGGCTGTCAAGCGAAGCCCCTGAAGCAGCGGACGGCTTTCAGAAGTGATGACGCGCTCAATCAGTCCCTCTTTCCAGGCAAGCCTGATGACGCCAAGCGCAGACCCCGTGCCACAGCAGGCAAGAGTGCCGGTATTGCAGTGAGTGAGGACGTTGAGCTTGCGGGTTTTCAGGATGTGGGCGAGGTCAATTTTGATTTGATCAACACCGTGGCGCGACATGGCATCGCAGTTGGCGATTTCATCGGTATGAATTTTGCTCGCGGCAGTGTTCATTTTTGCAAAAAGCGCTTCGAGCGTATCGGCTTCAAAGTTTTCAGCATAGACCTTTTTCAGCCTTGCAGCCGCAAAAAAGAGGTTGACCGCTGTTGGGCGTGAAGCTTCAACTTCAGCTACAAGTGCTTTGAAAAAAGCAGGAAACTGCTCTTTTGTGCCCTTGAAGCTGTTGATGCCGAGAATAATGGTGTAAGCCGCCGCAACGCCAATCAGAGGAGCGCCCCGAACCGCAAGTGTCTTGATGGCCTCTATGGCTTCCTGGTAATTTCTGGTTGAGACATACTCCTCCCTGAGCGGCAAATAGCGCTGGTCGAGGTAGCGAAGGCTATTGTCATTGAACGAGATGGCGTCTATCATACTTATTTGTGAAATTAAAGGTTAGCAACAATGGCCTTGAAGATGGCGGTCATTTTCGGTTCAGCCTGGTTGGAGACCTCGATGATCTCTTCTATGCTTACAGCCGTAAGGGTATCCGGGAAGCATTCATCAGTAATGATCGACATACCGAAGACTTCAGTGCCCTGGTGGACAGCGGCGATTACTTCAGGCACGGTTGACATGCCGACTACATCAGCACCAATGATGCGTAACATGCGGTATTCGGCGCGGGTCTCAAGGCAGGGTCCGGACAAGGCAACATAGACGCCGCGTTGCACCTTGATTCTTTGGTTCAGTGCGACCTCTTCGGCAAGCTTAAGTATACGGGGTGAATAAGGTGCGCAGAGGTCAGTAAATCGTTGGCCGATTTCAGGGTCGTTGCGGCCGATCAGCGGATTGGTGCCAAGCAGGTTGATGTGGTCGTCGATCAGCATGATTTCGCCTTTTTTGTAGGAGGGATTCAGGCCGCCGCAGGCATTGGTGATGCCCAGCATTTTGACGCCAAGATGCTTCATGACCCAGATCGGAAAGACAATCTGGTGCATGGAGTAGCCTTCATAAAAATGGAAGCGCCCCTGCATGGCTACCACATTTTTGCCCGAAAGGGTTCCGAAAATCAGTTTGCCGTGGTGGGTCTCAACCGTGGAGACCGGAAAGTTTGGAATGTCACAATAGTCGAGAGAAAAATCGATATCAATCTCTTTGACAAGAGCTCCGAGGCCTGTTCCAAGAACGATTCCGACGGGATAGTCGATGGATGTTTTTTTTCTGATAAAGGCGACTGCTTCCTGGATTTTTGCCTTCTGTGAGATCATGATCAGTGTTGTTTAAGATGTTAATTGACAAGTATTACAAAGAGTGTTCAAGCTGCCCGAAAAGCCATTGTGTCATCTCCAGCCGAAGATTGCCGTCCCGACACGGATCATGGTTGCTCCCTCATGAATGGCCTCCCTGAAATCACCGCTCATGCCCATCGAGAGCTCAGTCAGTTTCGATGGATCAGGAGAAATTGGTTTTAGTGTTTCAAGCAAGGTGCGAAGCTGGCGGAACTCGGCTTGCGCCATGACCCTGTCGGGGGACGCTATGGTCATCAATCCACGAAGGGTGATGCCGGGGAGCGTGAAAAGCGCTTTTGCCGACAAAAGAACTTCGTCCGGCTGCATGCCGTATTTGGATGTTTCGCCTGAGGTATTGACTTCAAGAAGATAGTCTACCTGAAGGTTTTGCTGGAGTGCCCGTTTAGAGAGCTCTTCAGCCGTTGAAAGCTTGTCGATGCCGTGGATGAGGCTTACCTTGCCGATAATCGAGCGTATCTTGTTCGACTGCAGGTGTCCGATAAAGTGCCATTCAATTCGGTTATCTTCAAGCTGTGGGTCATCATACTTTTCAAGAAACTCCTGAACATAGCTTTCCCCGAACTCGATCTGGCCGGAATCGAAGGCCTCTCTGACCAGTGAAGCCGGCTGATTTTTTGAGACAGCGATCAGACGAACCTCTGCCCTGTCGCGGCCAGCTTCAAGGCAAGCCGCGTTTATCTGTTCCCGGATTTCTTCTATGTTGGTCGCAATGCTCTCCATAGGTATTTCAGCCGATCAAGACTTTGCCGGTGGTACGATGGAGTCTATGATGACCGGGACAAGCGGGTTGTCGTTGGGATCCTTCTTGACAGCGGCGATTTTTTCGACCACATCCATACCGGCTTCAACGACACCAAAGACGGTATATTGCCCGTCAAGAAATCCATTGTCGGCATGATTGATATAGAACTGGCTGCCTGACGAGGCTCTCTGTGGATTGTTATCCCTTGCTGCGGCAAGCGTTCCTTTCTTGTTTGCATGTTTGATTTCTGCCGGGATCCGGGTTGAGGGTCCTCCGGTGCCATGCAGTGATCGTTTTTCCTCATGGCGTGACAGCGGGTCTCCGGTCTGGATCATAAACCCTTCGATAACCCGGTGAAAGCGTATACCGTCGTAATATTTTTCTCCAACAAGCTTGATGAAGTTATCGCGGTGCAGAGGAGTATCGTCGTAGAGGCTGATGGTAATGTCGCCAAGGCTTGTCTTAATAATGAACTGTTCAGGCATGTGAAAGATATTTAGGTAACTGTTGCGGTTATTAAAGGTTTCCCGAAATCTGCCAGAGTGACCGTTGAGCCATGGCCGCTCCTGTAGTGCCGGGATAGCTTGTGATGATTTTAGTATAAAGTTCGGCAGCTTTTTTAAGCTGGTTTATCTGCTGGAAACTCTTGCCCGCATGTGAAAGGTACTGTGCTTTGAGCACCTTGTTTTCAGCTTTATTTGCGGCTTCCTGATAGCTTTCCGCTGCCAGTGCAAACTGGTTTTTGCTGAAGTAACAGTCGCCAGTGCCAGCCAGTGCAGCGGCGTTAAGGTCGTCATTTTTGATGGATACGGTTTTATAGACTTTCAGCGCCGTATCAAACTCTTTCAAAGAGAAGTAGGCATTGGCAAGCAGCAAATTCGCCATATTGCCGCTCGGGGTGCCCATATATTTTCCGGCATAGGTATCAGCAATTTTTTTCAGTCCGGCAGCCTTTCCGTCACCATTAATGGCAATATTGAATTCTCCGCGGTCAAGAAACGGTGCAATCCTTGAAAGTTGCAGGGATGACTCAACTTCATTGGCTAGCTGGCGGTTTATCCAGAAAAACGTACCCGCTCCGAGGCAGACCAGGAGTACTACTCCGGCGATAATTGCATTTTTATACTTGATGGCGATGAAGAGGAGATTGTCTTCTGTCGACATTTTTACACTCTGTTGAACGGGAGTGCCGGTCTGTATGTTGTTCATAGCTTGTAGTTATGGTTGCTGCATCGGTTCTTGTCGGCCCTCAACCTAAGCAAGTTTGCATGAATTTCAAAATAATAGCAGGGTAGTCGCCCGGCAAAACGCAGATGCCCCCGATGTTTTTATGAAGTCGGTAATCTAAACAATTCAACGGTATTCCTTGCAATACCTTCCGCTGCTCTTTCAAGGGAAATCTCCCTGATATCGGCAATGCTCTTCGTGACTATACCGACATAAGCAGGTTCATTCCGTTTTCCACGCCAGGGTACAGGGGCAAGATAAGGTGCGTCGGTTTCCGTAAGCAGATCATCAAGAGAAACAGCTCTGATAACCTCCGGCAACAGTGAGCGTTTATAGGTGACGGTGCCAGGAATGGAGAGCTTGAATCCCATCCGGATACACCTGTCAGCAATAACGGTGTCTCCCGAAAAGCAGTGCATCACTCCGCGCAGGGCTGAATGGTT
>CAIPKT010000180.1 GCA_903865705.1 uncultured Chlorobiaceae bacterium | reverse complement strand
TTCACCTGAAGAAAGCTGATTATCAATAAACGCTTCAGCCTCTGCATGCAGTAATTGCACAAACTCACAACTCCCCAGAATCCGTTCATCACCCTGCTCCTTCAACCCCTGTTTGCGCATCGACAGTACTTGCGACCACCCGCCATGAGAACGAACCAGACCGCCTCCCGACAGTTCCGACTCACGATCAATATCCATCTCCTCTTCAAGAAACACAAGGTATGCTCTGCGTGCCTTCCCTTCCGTACTACCGAAAAAGCGCAACACATAATCCCGGTCAAACCAGTCATGTTGAATCCGTTTCATCAGAATCGCATGACCGCTCCAAGGGAATCGAGCAAGTTCCTCAAAAGACTTAACAATGCCCGCCTTCAGTGGATTCAGATGGATATAGGCAACCAGCTTTTCAAAATAAGACTCCTCTTCACAGATAATCGATTTATAACGGTTCTGAAAAAGGTGACCTGCTCTTTTATGACGACGGTTGTAGTACTGAGCATAACCGGAGAGCAGGCGGCGCATGTAGGTTGATAGTCCGCTCTCGCCGCTTTTAAGCAGGATGTGCAGATGGTTCGTCATCAACGCATAGGCATAGATTGCGGTACCGGAACCCTTCGCAAGAGTACCCATTCGAAGCAAAAACTCATTCCGATCCTCATTATCAGTAAAAATAGCACCCCTCTCTATCCCGCGGATAATCACATGGTGCAATGTTCCCGGCGCATCAAGTCTCGCTCCTCTCGGCATTTATGCTCCTCACCTGTTATGCTGACTAAACCTGTACTGAGTACAATATAAAAATATACAGGGGCTCAGGGACTTCTTCTCTTATTGAACAACGTCCCCTAAAGCTCCTAAAGAGTTTTAGAGGGTTTGAGGTTTATTTCTATCTTGGCTGGATATGAATCATTTACTTGCCTCTTCGGAAACAGCTCAGCCTCCGGTTCTGGTCATTCTTGGCCCTACGGCTTCGGGCAAATCTGCCCTCGCTATGGCTGTTGCGAAAAAAATCGGGGGGGAAATCATTTCGGCTGATTCACGGCAGGTTTACCGTGAGCTTGATATCGGTGCTGCCAAGCCTTCGCGGGATGTGCTTAATGAAGTAAGGCACCATTTTGTCAATGAGAAAAATATTGGCGAAACGTTCACTGCCGGTGACTTTGCGACTGAAGCTGTGGAGCGAATTCAGGATATTCACCGGAGGGGCATGCGTGCGGTTGTTGCGGGCGGTTCGACACTCTATCTGGAGGGTTTGATTGAGGGGTTTGCTGATCTTCCTCCGGCAAACCCCGAAATTCGGGCGCGTCTGCTTGAGGAACTTGAAAGAGATGGAAATGAGCGGCTCTATGCTAAGCTGCTTGAAAGAGATCCTGAACAGGCGGCTACCCTTGACCCCACAAAGAGCCAGCGGCTTATACGAAGTCTTGAAATCATTGAGATAACCGGCCTCTGCGTTACGGAGCTGCAGGCAAAGGGAAAGCAACGGCATGGAGGACTCTCTTTTGTCACTACAGGGCTTTCTGTGCCGCGTGAGGTACTTTATCGGCGAATCAACCAACGTACCGATGAGATGATTGCAGGAGGGCTCTATCGGGAAGCGGAGGGGCTTTATCATAAATACCAGACACTCCTTGCGAGTGGAAAAGTATCAGCGCTGCAATCGGTGGGATATCAAGAACTTTTTCAATACTTTGACGGAAAAATCGTTTATAATGACGCTGTGGGCCTGATAAAGCAGCATACCCGCAATTATGCAAAGCGGCAGTTAACTTTTTTCAACAACCGACTGAAGGTAAGCTGGGTCGAAGCCCCCAGTCAAAGCAATGAGATTGAAGCGCTGGCTGATCGGCTTGCAATAAACTCCTGATCGTTTTTCGCTTTTTTCTCTGCATTCAGGAAATCTTTATTTTCCGGCTTAAAAAAATATTAAGATTGAGCTTTTTTTTTACCTTAGGTATTAAGTAATGTTCAATGAAGATGGATTGATGAGTTTTTTATCAACAAGCCTCATAACCCACCGAGCAAAAAATCCTCTATCTGTTTTATTAGTAATGCCTTACTGGCTTTATCGCAGGAATTTACCATGAAATACTCAGTATCTACCCGTAAAGAGTTAACTATCCTGAAAATAGAGGAGGATGTTTTCGATTTTCGTCATAAAGAAGCATTCAAGCTGGCAATTGACGAAATGGTTAACAAGGAGAACGCCAAAAACCTGATCATCGATTTTTCTCAAGTAAAAGCCATTGATTCCTGTGGAATCAGCTCAATGCTGCTTGCTCACCAACTTTGCAATCAGTCACAGGGGCTGGCCATTTTTGTCTCGCTTTGCAAACAGATCAAGGATCTTCTGAAACTGACCAATCTTGACAAACAGCTTTACATTTTTTCTTCAATCAATGAGGTTGTAACGCTCATCGAACCAGCAATGAAAAGCAAACGGGGTACAAGAGGAAAATCCCAGCCGCCAGTTGATGAAATCATTGATGAACTGCTCTGTGATGACCTTGATCTTATTGTTGATCCCGATCTCCATGACGAACATCTCGATGAGCAGCTTGATCAGCAGCTTGTTGAAACTGATGATGAAATAGCCATTGAACCAGAAGTTTCGGATACTATAGCCGAGAAAGAAGCTGGCTCAAAAAAAAGGGGCCGTCCTAAAAAAAAGGAAGCTGACACAACACCAAAATCCAGAAAGCAAAAGGAAGAGCCTGAAGAATAAGAGTCTTGCTTTCTCTCTTGTCCTCTGCCCTATTCAATCCCCATGCAAAACTCCAGATCAGCGACAGGAGAAAATCCACAAAAATGGAATGTCTCCAATCGTTGATTCCCTCTCTCAAGCTTGACGAGTACGTATATTTTACTTACATTTCATCAATTAAGAATAACCTGGAACAGAAATCAATACGATTATCTGCTTTGTGCCGCAAGTTCAGCTCTATTAACTCTTGTATTCCCAAAACGGAACAGGAGAAAGATTTAAGGTCGTACAGGTAAGTTTTGCCCATTAAGACTGACAATCGGAAAATGGTAAACGACTTCTGCAAAAAACAGCTTGAGCGGCTTTTTGATCCTGCTGATATCAAGATTGATGGTAACAGGAAGTGGGACATCCATATACATAACCCGCTGGTATACCGACGAGCCATCACTGAGGGAAACCTTGGCCTTGGTGAGTCGTACATGGATGAATGGTGGGACTGTGATGACCTTGAGGAGTTCTTTTTCCGGTTGCTCAGTTCAAAGGCAGACGAAAAAATAGTTACCCCTGTAAACCTGATCGGAAAGTTGATTGGCAAAACCGTCAATCTACAGCATCCTTCGAGAGCATTTACCGTCGGAGAAAAACATTACAATACCGGCAATGACCTCTTTGAAACCATGCTCGATAAACGGATGATTTACAGTTGCGGGTACTGGAAAGAGACTAACAGCCTTGATGAGGCGCAGGAGAAAAAACTTCGTCTGGTGTTCGACAAGCTTCAGCTTAAACCGGGAATGACAGTGCTCGATATCGGTTGCGGCTGGGGAGGCGCTGCCCGGTTCGCTGCTGAACACTATGGGGTATCGGTAACAGCCATAACCGTCTCAACCGAACAGGCAAAAATTGCGGAAGAACAATGCTCAGGCCTGCCAGTCACCATTAACGTGACCGACTACCGAAACGTCCAGGACTCTTTCGACAGAATTTATTCGATAGGCATGTTCGAACATGTCGGACATAAAAATTATCGGAACTATTTTGAGATGGCGCATAAATGCCTGAAACCAGATGGATTGACCCTGCTGCACACTATTGGAGGAAATCTGTCCTGTTCGAATGTCGATCCCTGGATCAGCAAATACATATTTCCAAATTCAATGATTCCTTCCGCAAGCCAGATCACAGAAAACTACGAGGGACTCTTCACGTTGGAAGACTGGCATGTTTTTACCTATGACTATTCTTTGACGCTAAAGGCATGGCATGAAAATTTTGAGAAGCAATGGCCTGCACTGCAATTGCGTTACAACGAGAAATTTCACCGCATGTGGAGTTACTACCTTCTAAGTTGCTCAGGTGCGTTTCGTACCCATTTTCTTGAGCTTTGGCAGATACTGCTCTCAAAAAACGGCCTGCCGGGCAGAACATCTATTCCCCGATAAAAAAACTCCTTCAGGGATAGATACGATACGGTGCTGAAGAGCTGAGGTTGAACTGTTCCACCTGTCGGCGACCCTCATCAACAATGGTATCAAGGGGAAGCTGTTTTTTTATCATTTCCCGATAAAGAGGGGTACCCGCAAGGTGATCAAAAAAGTCACCCCTTTTATCAAGACCGATATGTTCGGGATAGAGTCGCTGCAGCTCAAGCAATAACGCTGTTGCCGTTCTGAACGGACTGAAGACTTTGCGATCGGAGAGAATGAACTTCAGACCCTGACAGCGCTCTCCACTGAACTTGCCTGAGGCTGGCTGAAAAACGACCGGCTTGAACAAAACTCCCTTCAGCTTGTATTTTCTGAGAGCATTTCCAAGCTCCTTGCTTTTGATAAATGGAGCGCCGAACTGCATGAAGGGGGCGACGGTGCCGCGCCCTTCGCTGACGGATGTTGCCTCAAGAAAGACTGTAGCTGGATAGATTATGGCCGTATCGACACTTCTGATGTTTGGTGAAGGGCTCTTGAAGCTGAACCCCGCATACTCATCGCCAAACTTGTCACGCCGGTAGCCCTGCATCTCAATCACCCTTAAATCAAGCTTTTTATAGCATTGCTCTTTCAGCAGCAAGGCAATCTCGCCAACCGTCATCGCATGAAGAAATGGAATGTTGACCGCCCCAACGAAAGATTCATATCCGGGCGCCAGCATAAAACCCTCCGGACGAAGAGGACTAACCGGATTCGGACGATCAAGAACCATGAACGCTATACCAGCCTCTTCACAGACCTCCATGGCATTTTTCATGGTCGAAATATAGGTATAGCAACGAGTCCCGACGTCCTGAAGGTCGAATACAAGCAGATCAATCTCCCGCAACTGCCGGATATCAGGTTTTTTTGAAGCTCCGTAAAGCGAAAAAACCGGAAGCGTATCAGAAACCACGCTGCTGCCGACTTTTTTCCCAGCTTCAATATCCGCTGAAAAGCCGTGCTCGGGTGCCATCAGAAACTTCAGGTTAACTCCGCGGCGAAGCATGACGGCATAATCCAGCTCCCCTTTCCGGCTTATGCTTGCCGCATTGGTAATGAGGCCAATTCTCAAACCAGATAACTCCCGAAATCCAGAGGCTTCAAGCCGATCGATGCCGCAGAGTAACGGTTCAGCCGACGCTGGAAGAGCGAGAAATAGAAGTGCAACAAGAACAGGGGCAAGAAATTGAGAGAAGCCTTTTTTCCATAAAGGGAACACTGGATGGAAACTCAAGTTATTCATAGTCATTAATGCTTCTTAAACAAAAAAGCCGCCCTTTGAAGGGGCGGCTTAACTGGTGGTGGGGACAGGACTTGAACCTGCAACCTTCGGGTTATGAGCCCGACGAGCTACCAATTGCTCCACCCCACGATGTTTGTGCTATCAATGTAAGGAATAAATCTTCATTTGCAAACTTTTATTGTATCTGTCTGCCATTTATTTCATTTCCTTCCGGTTCTATAACAAAAAGCTTCCCGTCACTTCCCTCTACGGCAAGAATCATCCCCTCTGAAACGTCGTCGCGAATGGTTCGATCAGCAAGATTTGCCACAATGATGACATTTTTGCCAATCATTTCTTCCGGAGTATAGTGTTTTGCAATTCCGGCAAGCACCTGTTTTGTGACAGAACCAACCTGAAGTTGCAGTTTCAGGAGTTTTGTGGCTTTCTTGACGGTTTCGGCTGCAATAACCTTGGCAACTCTCAGGTCAACCTTCAAAAAATCGTCAAAGCTGATCACCGGCTTGAACTCCATGCGGCTTTGCTCGGCTCCAGCCTCACGCTTTACCGCTTCAGCCAGCAGTCCCTCTATTTTAGCAAGTTCCGGAGCAATATCGTTCTCTTCTATTTTTGTAAATAAAATTTCGGACTTCCCGAGGATCTTGTGCCCTATTTTGAGCTCCGGCAAAAGAAGTTCCGCCAGCAAGGATTTTCCTGGTGTCACAAGCTCTTCTATCCGGCCATTAAAGCCAAGCATGGCATGAATTCTGTTACATGTTTCAGGAATGACCGGAAAGAGGGCGATAGAAAGCGCATGACAAAGATTGAGCGAAAGAGCCATCGTTCTTGCTGCGGCATCGCGATCGAGTTTTATCACTTTCCATGGTTCAGATGCAGTCAAGAAGCGGTTTGCTGCTCTGGCAATATCCATCCCGAAAGAAGCGGCCTCCCTGAAATGGAACCCTTCAAAAGCCACATCAAGTTGCTCGAGTGTCTCCGTCCAGTTGATCCCCAGAGCGTTCCACTCTTCAGGAGTACAGGCATGAGGCACTTGTCCATCAAAACGGGCATTGGTAAAATCAACCGATCGCTTGATAAAGTTTCCGAGGGTATCGGCCAGTTCGCCGTTAGTTCTGTTCTGAAAGTCCTGCCAACTGAAATCGGTATCCTTGTTTTCAGGATAGTTCATGGCAATACTGTAACGGAGGGTATCGGCCGGGAATTTTTCAAGGAATTCACCAAGATAGACGGCATAGTTCCTCGACTTTGAAAATTTCCGTCCCTCAAAATTCATGAACTCCGAAGCAGGCACATTGTCGGCAAGATTGTAGCAGTTGCTTTGACGCCCTTCATTCCAGGCCATCAGAATTGCAGGAAGCATCAGGGTATGGAATACCACATTATCCTTGCCGATAAAATGAACCAGTCGACACTGAGGGTTCTGCCAATACTCTTTCCAACGCTCACTCTGCCCCTGCTCTTCTGCCCACTCTCTGGTAAAGGATATGTAACCAAGTACCGCATCAAACCAGACATAAAGAACCTTACCTGCGGCTTCCCCGCTCTCAAGAGGAACCTTGATCCCCCAGGCAAGATCACGGGTTATCGCCCGATCTTTCAACCCCTGCTTCAGCCATGTGCGGGAATAATTAACCACATTCTGCCGCCAATCTTCCTCATGCTCATTGACATAGTTCTCAAGCTTTTCCTGGAATCGCCCAAGCGGAAAATACCAGTGCATGGTCTCGCGAAGTTCCGGCGTCGCATCGGAGAGCTTGCTTTTCGGATTAATAAGTTCAAGCGGGCTTAAATGGGTGCCGCACTGTTCGCACTGATCGCCGTTGGCCTCTGCATTGTTGCAAATCGGGCATGTCCCGGTCACATAGCGATCCGAAAGAAAGCGGTCGGCCTTGCGATCAAAAAAAAGCTTGTCGCTCTTTCTGATAAAAATCCCTTTCTGCTCAATGTCAGTAAAAAATTCCTGTGCAGTCGCGTGATGAACCTGAGAAGTGGTTCTGCCATAGTAATCAAAAGAGATACCACACTTCAAAAACGAGTCATGGTTCATGCTGTGGTAGCGGTCAACAACGTCCCGGGGTGATATACCCTCTTTTTCCGCTGTAATGGTAATAGGGACACCGTGTTCGTCCGAACCGCCAATATGAATGATATCTTCACCCTTAAGCCTTTTATAGCGGACATAGAGATCCGCAGGAAGATAGACACCTGCCAAATGACCAAGATGAACGGGGCCGTTAGCGTATGGAAGTGCAGTTGTAACGAGAGTTTTGGTAAACTGATGCATGGGGTACCGTTATTTTTTTTCAAACAGGGCATTGAACTTGTTTATCGGAAGCCTCCGTGTCTGATCGTTCTTCAGGTAACGAAGCCAGACCAGCTTTTTCTGGGTATCAATGCTTTCAACAACAGCCGCCCCTTCGGGAGTAGTCACCTTGCTTCCAACAACAGGGAGCGGTGAATGGCCATTCGAGTGTGCCGGACATCCCTTTTCAGGTTTAGAATAACTAAGACAGCATTTCGGGCGATTACACAAGCCGGTAATATTAAATGCATGGCTCTCGTTGCCTGATGCCTCTGAATACTGCGATTTTTCAGCAAACGGATTAGCATGGATTTTCGGAAGCCAGCTCGAACAACAAAGAAGGCAACCACAAGGCCCAAAGGCATTCGCTCGTCTGGCCTCCTCTCGTGTTGTTATCTGCACCATCTGAATTCTTGCCCTGAACTCTCCGGCAAGGTCACGCACAAGCGTCCTGAAATCAACCCGGTGTGATGAGGTATAATAGACCGATAGTTTTTGCTGATCCATACGCAACTCAACATCAACCAGTTTGAGATCGAGTTCATGCTTTTTTATCTTGTTCAGGCAGACCTCCCGAATCTCCGCCTGCCGTTTTTTCAGGTCAATAATCGCCTGATTGTCGTTCTCATCAGCAACCCGCAACACGGCTGTCCACTCCTGACCGCTTTTGTCGAGCCCTTTGAGCTGGATCTTCTTGCGGGCAATCTGACCCGTTGAATAAACAATGCCAAAATCGTAGCCACCGTCCGATTCGATAATAACCTGCAACCCGATACTGAAGGGAACTCCTGTATTGTTGATGAAAAACTCCCGCCTGCAACCCTGTAACTCAACCTCACATATATTGTTGTCAACGTCATCAGGAAATGCACCGTAAATAGATTCCATCTCACTGTGCAGCAATTGAGAAAGCCGCAACCGTACCTTTGCATTATCACCTAACATACAACTGCATATAACATTACTCATAAACGCTTATTTTTGGGATGCGGAAAAGCCAAAACCCGCACAAATTCTTATATTATTACAACTTAAGTAAATTAAGGCCGTTAAATAAGATGCTTTGATGTACCAATAATAGCAACTATATACAAAAAGAACACACTTTCCGATCATTTATCTATTCTGACTTCAAGGTAGACAAATATAAACTCTTTTTACTATTTGAGAGATGGAGACTCATGGTGACATTCAGTTCTGGCATTCATCGGTCAGTCATCTCTCAACACTCTCCTTATCCAGATGCAGAAACGCTCTTATTGCTTCAACCCTTTTGTTTATTGAAAGAGTTCCTCTGGTAAGAATCCGTGCATCTTCCAGCGTCCGGTTGATAATCTTCTCCTTTAGTTCGTCCAGATGTGTCTCTGTCATCCTCTGCATGTATGCGGTAAGAGCGTCTGAAGTTGGAAATTCGGTCGGGTTAACCAGAAGCGGCTGACTGAAAGACAAGAACAGTTCCGGTTTCTGCTCTTCAAGGTATTCAATCCGGCTGACAACTGAAACGAGGTAAATGTGTGGAATTGTTTCAAGGACGCGAGAAACAATAGAGGCTGTCCCTTTAAAAAAGAAAAGCGGCCGTTTATCGACAGGTTCTATCTTTCCTTGGGGAAAAATCCAAAGGGCATTCTGAAGTTGACTATTGGCTGTAAGCAACTCAGCAGCATAATGAATGGTTTTGATCGCACTTCTCGGGCGGGAACGGTCGAGAGAAAAAGCACCGATACGGGTAAAAAAACGATGCTTCTGCAACTGCTGAAACTCGATGATAATATGCAGATTTTGATGAAAAAACGTTTCGGTACAGAGCGGCGACCAGAAGCCGTCCCACCAGTATGCATGATTTGCATAAAAAACGACCGGAGTACGGAGATTCATCTCCTGCACTCCGGGTTGCATAAAAACGCGTACCGAGTTAAAATACCTCTTGAACTGGCGCCGGGAATACCAGCCAAACCACAAGGTATAAAGCCGGCTGCGACGGACTTTCAGCATTGGCAACCTATTTGAATGCTCTCCTGATACGGTTGACCGCTTCCTCCAGTGAGGCAATCGATGCGGCATAGGAAAGACGAAGGTTTTCGGGCGCACCAAATGCATCGCCCGGTACTGTAGCCACATGATGAACTTTCAAAAGATATTCAGCAACATCTGCGGAGTCTTTCATAACAACTCCATTGAACGTCTTGCCGAGCACGCCGCTGATATCAGGGAAAATATAAAATGCACCCTGCGGAAGCGATGTCTTGAATCCTGGTATACTGTTGATTGCCGTGTACATGTAATCGCGCCTCTTTTCAAATTCAGCACGACGTTCTTCAACAATCCCCTGATCACCGTTCAGGGCAGCAACAGCAGCTTTCTGGGCAATGGCATTAGGATTAGAGGTAGTCTGCGACTGAATCTTATCGCAAGCATCAATAAACCATTTCGGACCTGCAAGATAGCCGATTCTCCATCCAGTCATGGCGTAGGTTTTCGACACTCCGTTGCTCACAATAACCCAATCCTTCATTTCAGGAATCCTTGCGGGAGAGAACGGGGGAACATCGCCATACACAATCATATCGTACATTTCATCGGAAACAACAAAAATACTCCGTCCTTCGATAACCTTCATCAAGGCTCGTACCTCAACCTCACTGTATACCGAACCCGTCGGATTCGATGGAGAATTCAGGACAAGCAGTTTTGTTTTCGTCGTAATGGCTGCTTCAAGCTGGGATGGTGTCATTTTGTATCCGGTTTCCAGTGTTGTATGCACAATTACTGGTATACCGCCTGCAAGACGAACCATTTCAGGGAAACTCACCCAGTAAGGCCCTGGAACAATCACCTCATCACCCTCTTCGCAAAGAGCAAGAAAGGTGTTGGCAAGAGTCTGTTTGCCGCCATTGCTGACGATAATCTGGTTTTCCTGATACTCAAGACTATTATCGCGTCTGAACTTTTCAATAATTGCCTTTTTCAGTTCCGAAATACCCGAATTTGCCGTATAGCGGGTAAAACCGGCATTAATGGCATCAATGCCGGCCTGATTGACATGAAGCGGTGTCGGAAAATCAGGCTCACCGGCTGAAAGACTGACGATATCATGGCCTTCAGCTTTCATTTTATTGGCAAGGTTGCTGATTCGCATGGTCTGCGATTCCTGCATGCTGAGTACCCTGCGGGTGAGATATTTTTCTTCAGGAAGCATTGTTGTCGACATATATAAATGGTTTGTTATAATTTATTTTAGTTCTGTTCTTCACGTTTTTGATGTATCATCTCCAAAACGCAGGGATGGACAAATTTACTGACATCTCCACCCAGCATGGCCACCTCCTTGATAATCGATGACGCCACATAGGTATATTTGACATTCGGCATCAAAAAGACCGTAGTAACCTCCGGGTAAAGCTGACGGTTCAGAAGCGACATCTGAAATTCGTACTCAAAATCCTTTACCTGCCTCACCCCCCTGACAATAGATCTTGCACCTACCTGACGGGCATAATCCGCAAGAAGCCCCTTACGCAGCACCTCGACGGTAACGCCGGTATAATCGCAGATCACCTCATTTGTCATCGTCTTACGCTCCTCAAGGGTAAAAAGGGCATGCTTCTGACAATTCTCTGCTATAACAACAATGACTTCTTCAAAAATATTCAGGGCGCGTTCTAGTACATCAAGATGACCGTTGGTAAACGGATCGAACGTTCCAGGATAAATAGCTTTCTGTTTCATCGGCAAAAAAAGGATCAGTGCTGAAAAAAAGTAACTCTTGTCATGCCGTAATCTTTATGAAAAGAGTAATACGGTGACTGGCTAAAATCAAGATGCGCACTATGTTCGATAAGCAGCAGTCCATCCTGGGCGAGGTGAGCACCTGCAAAAATGCGTTCAATCAGTCGATCATAATCAGGCCAGGAATATGGCGGATCACAAAAAATAAGATCAAACGGCCCGGTCGCACGCCCGAGAAAAGCTGAAACATCCGCATTGACAATCTTGACACTCTCATGAACCGCCATCTGAAGAGCGGTTGCTTTTAACGCTTTGAGGGCATCGACATGCTGATCGACAAAACAGACCGACCGGGCACCACGGCTTAACGCCTCAAAACCAAGGGAACCGAAACCTGCAAACAAATCAAGAACAGAAGCCTCTTCAAAGTCCATCCTTGCCGTAAGGATATCAAAAAGCGACTTCTTCACCCGGCTGCTGCAAGGACGTATCGCGAGTGAAGATGAACTCCTGATTTTCTGTCCTTTATATATACCTGCGAGAATCTGCACGAAACAGCTTCAGCTCAAATAATCACCAAAGCGGGTCTCACCGAGAATGGCAAGCGCTTTTACTGCGTCATCTTTAGTCGGCGGTTTGCCATGCCAGTTGGATTTGTCGGGCATGCTTCCTTCAAAAAAGTGAACGCCTTTACCCATAATGGTTGTCGCAAGAATGACGGTCGGGTTCTGGCGATTTCGACACGCCTTGATTTTTTCGACCGTGCTGACAAAATCTTCCATATCGTTACCGTCACAATGGCAGACATCCCATCCAAACGAGCGCCACTTATCGGCAAACGGTTCAACGCTCATGATAGAGGTAACCTCACCGTCAATCTGCAGATTGTTGCAGTCGACAATACCGATAATCTTGCCAAGTCCGTAATGAGATGCACTCATAGCTGCTTCCCATATTTGCCCTTCCTGGCACTCACCATCACCCATCAGACAAAAAACATCACCTTCTTTGCCATCAATACGAAGACCAAGCGCTGCGCCAACAGCCGCGGAGAGGCCCTGACCGAGAGATCCTGACGCAATTCTGATACCTGGAAGCCTCGATTCAGAAGTTGGATGACCCTGCAGGTATGAGCTGATTTGACGCAGGGAGTTCAGTTCGGTAATGGGGAAATATCCTGAACGGGCAAGTACACTGTACCATACCGGAGCAATATGGCCATTGGAAAGAAAAACCATATCCTCCTCATCATGATTCCAGAACTCATGGGGCTTATGCTGAAGTACCCTAAAATAAAGTGCGGTAAAAATGTCGGCCATGCCGAGCGAACCGCCTGTATGTCCTGAATTGGCCATAGCAAGCATGCTGATAACATCCCGACGGACCTGACGGGCCATCTCCTTGAGATCATCAATTGAGGCAAGCTCAAGAAGCACGCCTTTTCTTTCAGCAGGATACAGTTTTAACTCTTTTGCCATGGTAATTCAACAAAATGCTGGTGAATGAATAAAAAAAAGCTGGAAATTAAGTGGCTGGTGATAAATAACAAAAAAAACTTATTCATGCTCCCGCTTTCTTTCCTTTAAAAACTTCCATACGGCAAAAATTAGCATCAGAACAAATCCAATCGTTACAGGGATGCTGTACATGGCCGCATAGCCGCCGATATCCTGCCAGTTGCTTCCGAGTAAATAACCGCCATAAAGCAAAAGCACATTCCAGACAAAAGCGCTTGTCAAGGCAGCAAGAAGAACAAACGGCGTCTTGAGATGCATCAAACCGGCCATAACCGAAATAACCGCTCTCGAACCAAAGAGAAAACGGTTTGCCAATACGGCAAGATAGCCGTGAGTGGCAAATTTTTTGCGAAGCAACACCATATCCGAAGGAGGGAAAAAGCGGTGAACACTTTTTGACAACCAGTGTTGCACCGAACTTTCTCCATCGGCATACAATTTCAAACCAAGGTGCTTGCTGAGCATGTAGACCAGCATGAAGCCACCAGTAGAACCAAGCGAAGACCAGATAAGTGCTCCGGCAAACGTTATCCCGCTTTGGCTTATCAGATACCCGATAAAAGCGATAGGAACATCTCCGGGTATTGGCGGAACCACATTTTCAATAAAAGCAATCAGAAACAAAAACAGGTAGACCACGAAAGGATCTGCATGTTGCAACCATGCAATTACCGATTCAAGCATGACAAATCCTCCGTGGTGTAATCCCCGTTTCAGTCAAGGTCAAGAACCCTTCTCTGCACTTCGCTGTAGGCATCCTCAACACCGCCAAGGTCAAAGCGGAAACGATCCTTGTCCATTTTTTCATTCGTCTCAAGGTCCCAGAAACGGCAGGTATCGGGGCTTATCTCGTCACCAAGCAGAATCTCGTTGTTATGGCGACCGAACTCAAGTTTGAAATCAACAAGCTTAAGTTTTCTTTCGACAAAAAATGTTTTGAGCAGGGCATTAATGGCTTCTGCCCGTTTTTTCAGAACAGCAAGTTCTTCCAGCGTGGCAACACCAAGCGCAACGGCATGGGCCTCATTCATCAACGGATCATCGAGATCGTCATTTTTCAGATAAAACTCGACAATCGGCATTGCAAGCACCGTTCCTTCCGGGAAGCCGTAGCGCTTCACCAGCGAACCAGCTGCAATATTGCGGACGACAACCTCAACCTTGATGATGTCGAGGTGACGGCAAAGCATATCACGGTCAGAAAGCTTTTCAACAAAATGAGTCCGAATACCATTTGCTTCAAGCAAGGTAAAGAGCTTGCAGGAAATAGCATTGTTCACAATACCCTTCTCGGCAATACTCCCTTTTTTCTTGTTATTGAAAGCGGTTGCATCATCCTTGAACTCTTGAATCACCAGCCCGGCGTCATCAGTTAAAAAAACCTTTTTGGCCTTGCCTTCGTAGAGCTGCGTCGTCTTTTTCATATATAAATTATCATTAGAGTGATTGGTCATAGCGAATGATAACCGTTAATACCGGAAACCCATTATTTCCTTACTGACTAACCTGGTCAGTTGCCGCCTGCTGCACTGCACCGGTAAGCACAATGGCAATCTGCTCATCGGTCAGTCCCTTGTCTTTCAAAAAGCTCATGAACCTGAAGACTCCCAGATCCGACAACATTGCTTTCGGCTGGTACTGCTCGTCGAGACCCCTCGCACGACTGTACTCTTCGGAAGTCTTGATCCAGTCATCAATAAACTGTTCCGATTTACCGTTCTCCAGAAAAAAACCGGTCACAATCACTTTAACCTTGTCCATCGCCGGTTCCGGATGAGCCTGAAAAATCAGTTGCATCTCTTCGGAAATCCTTGCCAACACAATAACCGCCTCCCTGTCAAGGGTCTCCTCGAGGATATCTTTTGCCTGTTCCTTGACATCACTCTTCTGGGTCATAATGCTTCCCGGATCGTTAGGATAATAAAATATATTGATAACTCGAAAATCCCGATTAAGTTACATAATCATTATGGTAAAGAAAAAATATTACAGAGAAAGTGGTTATGCGAAGAATACTCTTTTGCGTTTTTCTCTTTTTCGGAGCAGCGTCATGGTTGTCTTGCCCTGTTACCGGAAATCAGATACCGGAAAGAACCGTGCTTTTCTTATGGTGGAACGTTGAAAACCTTTTTGATACGTATAATGACCCGGCAACCGACGATGATGATTTCACGCCGGAAGGAAAACTGCAGTGGACAGAAAAAAAACTCACCCTAAAACAAATGCGCATCCGCCATCTCCTTTCTGCAGTGGAAGCGCGCCCTGACTACAGGAAATATCCTGACATTTTGGCCTTTTCCGAGGTAGAAAACCGGCGCGTCTTTGAAGAAACACTTTCACAGATTCAAGGCGTCAGCTATAGAGCCATCTATCATGAATCCTCCGATCCGAGAGGCATCGATATTGGTCTCGCCTATAACCCCCAAACAATTCGGCCCGGGACCTCAAAAGCCTACGTTGTGCCTCTTGAGGGCAAGCCGACAAGGAAAATCATCGTAGCTGGATTTTCAGCCATCAAGCACCCCTTTCACGTCATTCTGAACCACTGGCCCTCACGCTCCTTCGACACCCGGTGGTCAGAACCGAAACGAATTGCTGCTGCCAAAGTAGCCCGCCACATAATCGACAGTCTGCTTGTCAGGAACAATAAAGCAGATATTATCGTCATGGGTGACTTTAACGATGAACCCGACGACCGCTCCATGAAAGAGGTACTCGGTTCAACATTCGATGCTGACAGGGTCAAGGTTGAGGCGAAGACACTTCTTTTCAACTGTTGGAGCGGCTATGATGAAATTGGCAGCTACTCCTACAAGAACCGATGGCAACACATTGACCAGATACTCCTCAGTGCTGGAATGCTTGATAAAAAAGGACTTTATGCGCCGCGTGGTGCATTCCGCTGTTTCTCCTTTTTTCGGCTCCTTGATGACTCCGGTAAAAAGCCCTGGCCTACCTATGAAAGAAGAAAATATACCGGCGGCTACTCCGACCATTTGCCGCTGCTCCTGAAAGCCCGCATTGCAGAGTAAAGTCTCTTGATGCTATAAATGACTCTTGATGAGCAAAGCCTTATCCGGCATTATGCTTATGATCGTCTGAAATATTTTTCACTGTCCATTTAACGGTATGCTTGTACAGGGCCTTACGTACTGCACAACCCTCTTTTGTACAGATTTCACAGGAAAAATCAAGACACCCGTCAGTGTGGACAAAAAGCTCAATGCTTTCCCCAAAATTGTCATTGACCAGCTTGCTGAGTTTGTCAATTTCAAGGTGCGCTTCGTGCACATTCATGTACCAGGGTACCGTTAAATGGCAGTCAAGATGCAGGGTGCTCCCATACTTGATGATGCGCAGATTATGAAGATCAATCCACTCTGCACCCCGATTGGCCTGCAGCAAGCTCACCATTTTTCCCAACAACTCTTCATCCGCCTCGTCCATGATACCCCTGAGCGAGTCGCGGATAATCTTGTAGCCGGTAAAAACAATAAGGAGTGCAAAAATCAAGGCAACGGCACTGTCGAGCCACGCCACCTTTGTCAAAAACAAGATGATCAGGCCGATGATAATACCAATGGTGGAGTAGGTATCTGACTGAAGATGTTTTCCGCTGGCAACAAGAGCAAGAGAATTGTTTTCCTTCCCCTTTTTAACAGCAAGCGCACCGACAACATAATTGATGATTGCCGTTGCCGTGATCAAAAGTATTCCATAATCAAGCTGAGAAACCGGTTTCGGATCACCAAGATTTTTGGCAGCCTCATAGATGATAAGCAACCCGGCGCAGGCAATCAATGTACCCTCAATAGCCGCTGAAATAAATTCCACCTTCCCGTGACCATAAGGATGACCGGTGTCTTTTGGTTTGGCAGAAATATAGAGACTGTAGAGGCCGATAAAGCCACTGGTAACATTCACCGTACTTTCGAGCGCATCGGTAAGAATCGCTACGGAATTGGTAAGATACCAGGCTAAAAGTTTAGTGACAAAAAGAACAACTCCGGTAACAACGACAATTTTCTGAAAATTATAGTTCTGTTTTGCTTTAGTCATGATGATGGTTATTTCTTTACTCTTTTTTCCTGAAAAATCCAGATGGAACCAACCACTTCAACCCTTCAAACCAGAGAACACTGCCAATTCCTGCAGTGAAGCAGAGTAAAAGATCAAAAAAATTCAATGAAGAGAATCTGAACAGGTCAATAAGAACGGGAACATAGAGCACAATTCCCAAAAATATTATTGCCCCGGCTACGACCGGAAACAATGCTTTGTTGGGAAAGCGCAGTGTCGCCACAAATGTCCGACTCCAGGAACGGTTCGTCAGAATCAGGCCGAGATTGGAGATCATCAGAGTTGTAAAGGTCAATGCTCGAACCTCTTGCTCATTGTCACCCCTTGAGAGGGCAAACCAGAAAACACCGAGGACAACGACAAGCACAATTACTCCCTGCATCAGGCTGAGCGCCAGCATCTTGCGACTGAACAAAGGCTCTTTGGAATTACGGGGCGGGCGCTTCATAACATCGCTCTCTTCACCCTCAGCTTCAAAGACGATGGAGCATGCAGGATCGATTATGAGTTGCAAAAAAGCGATATGCGCCGGCAGCAGGAGAAGCGGCCACTGAAACAGCACTGGAAAAAGCGATATGCCGGCAATGGGAATGTGAATAGCAAAAATATAGGCAATGGCTTTCCGGATATTGTCAAAAATCCGGCGACCAAGCTTGATGGCCTGAACAATCGAAGAAAAATCGTCATCAAGCAGCACCAGTGAAGCCGACTCGCGTGCGACATCCGTTCCGCGGCCACCCATGGCGATGCCAATATTGGCCGCTTTCAGCGCAGGAGCATCATTTACCCCATCGCCGGTCATGGCGACAATTTCCCCGTTGGCCTTAAGTGCCGTAACCAGCCTCAGCTTCTGCTCAGGCACAACCCTGGCAAAAATATTTACCTCATTGATTCTCTCCTGCAACTCAAGCTCAGTCATCTCCTCCAACTCCGGTCCGGTAATCCATGCGTCAGCTTTTTTCAGCCCTATTTGCCGCGCAATATTGCGTGCCGTACCAGGATAATCGCCTGTTATCATCACCACACGAATACCGGCATCGTAGCATTCCAAAATTGCTGAGGGTACAGTTTGACGTACAGGGTCGGCAAGCCCTATCAGGCCCAGAAATTCAAAAACAAAGTCATGCTGCTGACCGGGCAAAACCGGTTGTTGAAAATATGCCCTTGCCACACCCAAAACCCGTAAACCTTGGTCAGCCATTTCACTGATATGGCTCGAAAGCCGGGCTATCTCATGATCGTCAAAATGACAAAGATCAATAATGGCTTCAGGAGCGCCTTTGGCGGCAATGATATACTCATCCCTTTCTGATGCTTTCCAGACACGGGAAAGCGAGAGCAACTCTTTGGACAAGGGATATTCATGCACGAGCGACCAATCCTTGTGCAAGTGCTCGGTCTCAGTCAGATAGTCATCCCCACTCTCTTTGATGGCTTTTTCCATTGGGTCAAAAGGATCAAGCTGACTTGCCAGAATAGTGAATTCAAGAAGCTGATGAAACTCTTCCGGCATGGAATTTCGCAACACCTTTCCTACATCCAGGATCTTCCCTCCGGCAAAAAGCATGCTTACCGACATGCAATTCATGGTAAGCGTACCGGTCTTGTCCACACAAAGAACCGTCGAAGAACCCAGAGTCTCTATAGCCGGCATCCGGCGGGTAAGTACCTGTTTTTTTGAAATGCGCCAGGCTCCCAAAGCAAGAAAAATGGTCAGCACAACCGGCAATTCTTCGGGAAGCGTAGCCATGGCAAGGGTAACACCTGCAAGTAATCCATGGAGCCAGTCTTTGCGAGTAATACTATAGAAGATAATCACCAGAATACATAACGACAGACCAACCAATGCAAGATGGTATACCCATCGGTTTGTCTCCTTCTGCAAGAGAGTCTCTTCCGGCTCAACAGACTGTAAGACCTTGCCGATTTTTCCTATTTCAGTCGATATGCCGGTTGCGATAACCCTTGCAATACCCTGCCCCTGCACAACCATGGTGCCAGAATAGATCATGGGGAGATCATCTCCGCCAGGGCGCAACTCTTTTGTCTCTGTGGCATCATCAGATTTTCTGACAGGAACGGATTCGCCGGTCAAAAGAGATTCATCAACCAACAGGTTCAGGCATGAAAGGATGAGGGCGTCAGCCGGAACGCGGTCACCCTCACTGACAATCAAAAGATCGCCCCGAACCACTTCGCGTCCTGCTATGCGCCGTTCGTCACCATCCCTGACAACCAGAGCTCGAGGGCTTGAAAGATCACGCAGCGCATCCAGCGCATGTTCTGTTTTTCGTTCCTGATAGAGTGTCAGACCCATAACAAAAAATACAAATCCTAGAAGCATCAACGCCTCCTGGACATCGCCAAGCACCAGATAAACTACTCCACAGGCCACCAGCAGCACAAACATCGGTTCGCGGACGACACCGAAAGCCAGCGAAAAAAGAGAGCGCCTGGCCGAAGAGGGTAATTCATTATATCCCTCCAAAGCCAACCGTTCCGCAGCTTCAGCTTCAGAAAGAGCGACAAATCCGTCAAATTTCATCGCGAATTTTTAATGACCTGAATTGATAACAACCGTTTGATATTACCCAGTCCTACATCACAACCGAACAGCTCTCTGTCCGTCCAATTGCCAACATTTCAACCAAACCGCTTTATTAATTTCCTCTCTACCGCACATAGGTCACTGTATTGGGCCCGGATACTCCTTCGATCAAGAATCGTTTGTATGGTCTCGTTCATAGCAATCTACCTTGACCAGGTTTTGAATTTGAGAATGCAATTACCAATATATTAAGGCTTTTTGATATTTTTTGGTGATAGCCAGCAAGTGATGCTGTAAATTTACGCAAGATGCCTATAAAATACCAACCGGTAACCGTGACATCAAAAAGCCATTCGCGAGATCCATGTGTGTCGGACAACTGCCCGGTTGGACAGCAAAAGGCACCGGCGGGGTGCCGGGGCTTGGTGAGATATTGTCTCGCTTATTACGCTATCAACGGTTCTGTGCGGTGTGGAATATCGACAGTATAGTAATCGTCTTGTTATCCGAAGTGTAGATAACAAAGTACGGTATATCAGAGAAGTATAGTTCCCTGGTATCTGTTATTTTGCCGGGCTTTGCGCTCTGGGGAAATGGCAATAACTGTATTTTTGTTTTTTCCACAATCCTCAAAACCGTTCGTCTTGCGATCTCTTCACTCTCTTGCTTGATATAGTGCTCTATATTTACAAGATGTTCCTTGGCTTGATCAGTCCAGGCTATCTGCAATTCTTTGCTCCCATTCTTTTACGACAGTTTCATGATCTGTAACTCGTCCAGCCTTCATATCTTCCAATCCCCTCTGAATGCTTTGAATCTGCCACTCGTTATAGTTCAGATAAGCTGTAACAGCCTCCTCCAAGACAAAAGTCTTCGTCCGTCTGGTAGCTACAGCAAGAGCCTCAAGGCGTTCATTGGTCTCTTTTGGAATCTTGAAAGTGACTTGCTGCCGTTTTATTTTTGTCGTCATGAGATGCCCTCCGTTGAATGAAATCGTAATTCAATGCACTTCGTTAATATACGCCTTTCGTGCGAAATTCCGGATACATTCGCTTTACGATTTAATCTTGTCGAGGTAATCCGCCCAAGCCTGTATCATCTTCCGTCGTTCATCCAAATTGCTAGCAGACTGTCGGATTATCGAGCAAGACGGCATTATATAAATAACCATATAAACCTTTTATGCCATCCGTCCAGGACTGGCTACCGGTCAATCATCTCGCACGTTTTGTTGTTGATATTGTTACCCGGCTTGATCTTACTCCATTACGAGTAAAACCTTACTAACGAGGAGATAATAACGCAGTATACGAAATGTCCGACAGGTTCTGGCGGTTGGACATGGTTGGACAGGAAACCGCTACACTCACAAACGCGGACGTTATAGAACAGAATGGAACACAAACGAACACTAAAAAACGAATTTTTTGGCAATAAGAATGGTTATGTGGTATACTTAAAACAAAGAATTTAACAGGAAAACAAGTGAGGGCAAAAATGATAGCCTCAAACACATGGTTCAACGCAAGGAAGGCTGCCCAGGTTGCCGCGTTCTTCACTCTTCAAGGGGATGGCTCCATAAACGTCTTGAAGCTGACGAAGCTCATTTACATCTCTGACCGGGTTCACATGGAGCGGTACGACTACCCAATCCTGAATGACAAGTTTGTTGCCATGCCTCATGGTCCGGTAAACTCGATGACTTATGAGTTTATCAATGGTGACCAGGATGATGACGGGTGGAACGAATTTATCACGGATAGAGAAGGCCATAACGTCGGGTTAACAAACCCTATATCCGTTGATGATCTTGACGAACTGAGCGACGCTGAAATAGCAACACTTCAAGATGTCTGGACATCGTTTGGGTCTATGGGGCAGTATACAATAAGAGATTGGACACATCAAAATTGTCCAGAATGGGAAAACCCGCACGGATCATCAAACCCAATCCCCTACGCCCGAGTCTTCAAATATCTTGGGAAGAAGAACGCGGAGTTGCTGGAGGAAAAAATAGACGAAAGCCGCGATTTGGCTGAAATTCTTTATCGGTAGCCATGGTTTTTGTGCCTCAAAAAAAAGGGACTATACTCAAATTAAGCGGGTATAAAGAGCATCTGTTTGTGATTCTAACCAATGAGTGCCCGGAAAAGAATCACTTATTAGTTAATTTTTCGTCTATTCATGAAGGTGTCTTTCACGATGTCGCCTGTGTAGTGAATGCAGGTGAGTATCCATTTATTAAACACCCAAGCTACATTGAATACCGTAGAGCCGAGACCGTAAAAGCGAGCCATTTGATTAAATGCAATTTCACGCAAAAAGAAGATGTCAGTGACGAACTTTATACCCGCATTTGCAACGGGTTGATATCGTCAATACACACCCCCAAAAGAATAAAAAAATACTTCGAAGAAAACAGATACACTTGACCAAGCTAAGCAACTCCCTTGATCTTGTCGAGATAGTCCGCCTACCCCTGCATCATTCTTGTGCGCTCATCCAGATGCTTTTTTCTGTTGTACGCTGCTCCGAGCCGATCCGGCACTTGGTGCCCCGAGTCCCACCCCATTTTCGCAAAGCCATAAATGCACCCAAAAACGGCGGATTATAACGAATGGTATGGAACAATTGCGAATGACAGAAAAGCAAAAACCCCTGATTTTACAGGGGTTTGCGAACACTATGGAATTGTTCTTATGTCGGGGTGGCGGGACTCGAACCCACGACCTCTGCGTCCCGAACGCAGCACTCTACCAACTGAGCCACACCCCGAAATATTTTTTTCCGGTGCCCTTGGGCAGATTCGAACTGCCGACCAATAGTTTCGGAAACTAGTACTCTATCCACTGAGCTACAAGGGCGTTCCAGACAATTCACTGAATCGAATCATGGAATTGAAGATAAGAATTTCCACAGAAAAGAAAAGACAAATTTCAAACCTGAAATGGGTGCTTCGCAGATAAGCATATACTCACAAAAAGAGACTTCAGGTGTTGAGATAAGCGACATTAAACAAGCAAAGCCCATCCAAACACACAGGCTGTCAGTAGCATCTTTTATTCGAAAAGATTACTGAGGTTGTTTCTGACATTTATGGTTGTGGGATGGTTTGTGCCCAGTGTTATTTCGTCGATCGCCAAAGCTCGGCGAAATAACAGTTCTGCTGGAATGTATTTACCCTGCGCTTGCAGCAATAGCGCAAAATTGTTCAGGTCAGTTGCCACTAAAGGGTGATCATGTCCCAGTGCTATTTCCCGGATTGCCAGCGCTCTGCGGCAAAGCGGCTCGGCGGATGCGTACATGCCCTTTTGCATCAGCAATTCTGCAAGATTGTTCAGACTCTGGGCTACATCCGGATGGTTGTAACCAAGTACTTTTTCCCGTATCGCCAGCGATTGGCGAAAAAGTGGCTCGGCTTCACCTTTCTTGCCCTGCGACTGCAACAATGCCCCAAGATTGTTAAGGCCTGTGGCCACCAACGGGTGTGCGTTTCCAAATATTTTTTTATAGATCGCTAACGATTGTCGAAAAAGCGGCTCGGCTTTCGTGTACTTGCCCTGCGATTGCAGTAATGCCGCAAGATTGTTCAGGCCTGTGGCCACAGACTGATGTTCGGGTCCAAAATTCCTCTTATAAATTGCCAGTGATTGACGAAAAAGTGGCTCAGCGTCAGCATACTTGCCTTGCGCTTGCAGCAATCCCGCAAGATTGTTCAGGCCTGTGGCCACAAACTGATGTTCACTCCCCAACTGTTTTTTACTGATTGCAAGCGCATGACGAAAAAGCGGCTCGGCTTCACCATACTTTCCCTGCCTGTAAAGCGCCATGGCCTGAGTATTCAGTGTTGCGGTTTCAGCAACAAATTGTTCACTACCCAACGTCGAGACTGTACCCAGGCAAGGAGCAGAATTATCTGCAAAAATTGCCATAATAGCAAGCAAACACAAGAAAATCTTGTTGGCAATTTGTTTCATTATAATTCGGTTAAACTGAAGGGTAAGATCAAGCCTGCCTACCGGATAAAATTTGTAAAAATCTTACCGACAGATTTCGGTTTGGGAAGCAAAACGCTGGTTTGCTCACGCATTTTAAGCAACCAGGCCATATTTCGCCCGAGAACCTCCATAATCTGCATGCCTTCGGCATCCTGCAACACTTCGCCAGGAACTCTTCCGTGAGAGATATTCCAGTAATTGGAAGTTGCAAGAATCATTTCGGAATAGGTCAGATAATGGTTCAGGCTGTCAAATGTAGAAGACCCACCAGTACGACGGACAGCCACAACCGCAGCCGCCACTTTCTGACGGAACAAACCGCCATTACTTCCGGCAACATAGAATGCTCTGTCAAGAAAACATTTCATGGTACCTGCAATACCCGCATAATAAACCGGCGAGGCAAGAATAATTCCGTCAGCCGCTTTGATTTGCTGGATCCATTCGTTCAGCGGATCGGTTGTTATGCTGCATTTTTCATCCTGGTTTTTAGCGCATGTTCCGCAAGCCATGCAGCCCCTTATTGCGTGATTGCCAATGTGAAGAATTTCAAAATCAATATCGTTTTCCTCTAACTGCCTGCCGACACCCATCAGAGCATGATAGGTATTCCCTTCTTTCCGGGGGCTCCCGTTAACGGCTATAACTTTCAATTATATTTGTGGTTTATGGTGACCTTACTGTTTCAATTCAACAGCAAAGCAAAAAAATTAAATAGCGAAGAGTAACTGGAGAAACATTCCTGCAGGGATGATATTTTTTCTCTTGTGCTGTAAAATATTAATAATAATGAGAAATATTAATCATAGTCATAATATTTCTCATTTCTTCAGTCGCGGGGGTCGAGGAACTTGTTTTCACTTGAGAAGGTGTTCTTTTGTCGATTTAAAACGGAGCACATCATTCCGATCCCAAAACATGCGCTGTCAACTCATTGATTATTAAAGCTATCTCTTTCATTTTTAATGGTTTTTTCAGGATTTTTCGAATACCAAACTGATTGAGAGAAAGTAGGTCATTTGCATTTTTATCATAACCGGTCATCAGGATTATCGGCAATTTCGGCTTTATTTTGTGGATTTTTTCAGCTAACTCAACACCGGTCATTATAGGCATGGTCTGATCGGTAATGACAAGGTCAAACTGTTCGGGATGCTCCATGAAGAGTGTTAATGCCTGCTCGGGCGAGTTCAGTGCTGTTATTTTGAACCCGAGTTGTGTTATCATTAACCGCATCATTTTGAGGGTAGCCTCTTCATCGTCAACAAGAAGGATAGTTCCGCTTCCACTTCCATTTGCACAGCTCTTATCCTCTATTGCTTTCAAGGTTTTATCATTGATCACCGGCAGATAAATGCTGAACCTGCTTCCTTTTCCCGGCTGGCTTTCAACGGTAATTTCCCCCTGAAAGCTTTTGATGATTCCATAAACAACGGAAAGTCCGAGACCTGTCCCTTTATTGGTGGGTTTTGTTGTGAAGAAAGGTTCGAAAATGTGCTCAAGTATGGTCTCATCCATACCGCACCCGGTATCAGAAATGCTGATCTGCGCATAGCGGTCTGCATCAAGATTCGGGAAAAGTTTCTGCATGCGACTGTCAGGAATAATTTCCCTGACTTCTATCTTCAGAACTCCTCCTGATTGCTCCATGGTATGGAATGCATTGATGCAGAGATTCAAAATAACCTGATGAAGTTTCGACGAATCGACAAGAATATTTCGACAAGTTTCGAAATGCTGTTCAATGATTATGGTGGCGGGTATTAAAGGACGAATAAGGCTCAGCGCTTCACTGATAACTGTCTGGACGCTGACGACAACCGGCTCACTTTCCTGGACTTTACTGAAAGTCATGATTTGTGACACCAGTTGCTTTGCGCGTTCAGCAGCAAGCCTGATTTCACTGAAATATTGGTATATGGGATCCTCTTTGGGAAGGTTCATTACTCCCATTTCAGCAT
>CAIPKT010000179.1 GCA_903865705.1 uncultured Chlorobiaceae bacterium | reverse complement strand
GACCGACGCAACCGCATCGGTGATAATCCTCAATCCGTTCGCCAAAACACCTTGCTGAACTGAATCTTCCGCAAAAGGAGGTGGCTGAAGGCGGGAACGATCTTTCTTCATTACTGAATAATTTACTGAAAATCATGGTTTTCTGAAATCGCGGCATATACTCCTGGAATATTGCCCGAAAGCCAAGATAAGGAAAGATATAAAGGTAACCATCCTGAATTATTGTTAAAAATCAGCTTACTTCTAAATCGTATAAAAGTGTTGTAAATTATTATTTACTCGATTTATCAACACCTGTTCACCTGCTATTTCAGAAACAGGAACGACAAAAGTTGAGAGGCATTTATTACAAGGATCGCAATGAACAAGAAGATCGGACACTCAAGGCAGGAGCCGCAACTTCCTGCAATTGTAGCGGATAATGAGGCGGCCCTTCTGTCGGATTTGCGCAACCTTATCCAATCAGCCCGCCAACGGATTGCCACAGCTCTCTATTCTACCCAGACCCTGCTCTCCTGGCATCTGGGGCAGCGAATGCTCAAGGAAAACCTGCACGGCGCTCGTGCGGCTTATGGCAAGCAGATTCTCGTCACCGTGTCACGAGAATTAACTGCGGAATATGGGCGCGGCTTCAGTTATCCCGAACTCACTCGCATGGTACAGTTTCCCCAGCTTTTTCCGGAGGAGTCAATTGTTGTGACGTTGTCACAACAATTGAGCTGGTCCCACTTCCATGCCCTGCTACCCATCAAGGATTCCCTCGCCCGCGACTTCTATGCCGAAATGTGCCGTATTGAACGGTGGGATGTTCGCACCCTGCGCCGGAAGATTGGTGGTCTCCTGTACGAGCGAACAGCCCTGTCAAAGAAGCCCGCAGCCGTTGTGGCCGCAGAGATTGGGAAGCTGCGCGAAGGTCAGTTGACGCCCGATCTCGTCTTTCGCGATCCCTACCTGCTTGATCTGCTCGGGCTGAACGGTGCCTTCAGCGAGCGTGATCTCGAAAGTGCCATCCTACGTGAGATTGAGGGTGTTTTACTCGAACTGGGCACCGGTTTTACCTTTGTGGCCCGGCAGAAGCGCATGAGCGTTGGCAAAGACGACTTTCATCTCGACCTGCTCTTCTATCATCGCCACCTGCACCGCCTGATAGCGGTTGAGCTCAAGCTGGAGTCGTTCCAACCAGCTCACATTGGCCAGATGGAACTCTACCTCCGCTGGCTGGACAAGTATGAACGGGTTGCCGGTGAAGAGGCCCCCATAGGGCTCATCCTCTGTTCCGCAGCCGATGCCGAACAGGTAGAGCTGCTTGAGCTGGACGCCAAATCTATCCGGGTTGCCGAGTACCTGACCGAGCTGCCACCGCTACCCCTGCTTCGAGCCCGTCTTCAGCAGGCTATTGCGCACGCGCGGGAGAGTGCCGTTCGCCAGATGCTCGACAATGGAGGTCGAACATGACGAAGCGGTTGCAAAAAGCAAAGCGCCCTGATCTGCCGTTGCTTTCAGTTGATCGTGCTGGAAATCTCGTCATTAACAAGATGAAGGGATGGCAAGGGTCTATGGGTATTGCGCCCTGTGAACCACCTCTTCGGTGGAGGTGCAGGTAAAAACAAGTAGGAGATCTTGATAAAATAATGTAGCCTAAACCTGTTGTCTGGATGGTTCATATTACTTAAGGGGAAACTGATCACCACGATACGTCGACCGGGCAAGCGCCCTGCAGGCAAGGAGATCGAATGGCAAAATACCACCGGTCTTCTGACTAAAGGACGATTTGCAATCTTATTGCTGCTGTTCCTGTTCGTATTTGGCCATTGTCATCTTGCGGCCTTCGCGGCATCACGTCCCATGCGGCTTGACGATACTTCTTCTCATGACTTGTCCGGACATCTTGAATATTATGGCGACTCCTCCGGTAAGCTGACCTTTGCTGAAATACGTTCACATGGCGGGCAGGGTTTTTCGCAACTCGAAGGGTCTCTGAACGATGGATATGCCCATAAAGCCGTCTGGCTCCGATTCACTCTCTTGCGCACTTCAAAATTTCCTTCAGTTGCCTATCTGCATCTCTATCCGTCACTTATTGAACATGTAACGGCCTATATCGAAAACACGCTGAACGTCGGGCAGTTGCCTTCTTACAAGGAAATCAATACTGGCTGGCATGTCGCCGCTGTTGACCGCCCTCTACTGAAAGCTAATTTAATTATACCCATCTCAATGCCGCTCGAAAAGCCGGTTACGGTTTATTTGCGTATCCAGTCAGACGGCCCGATAAATCTTGGCGGAGCAATACATTCATTTGATGATCTTGAAACCAGTACCTATCGGGATGCCACGAGTCAAGGATTATTTTTTGGCCTTATACTTGCAATCGCCTTGTTTAATCTCATCTTTTTCAGTCGCATCAGAGATAGGCTCTTTCTGTATTTTTCTCTTTACAGTGCTATGGTTGGCGGAAGTTATCTTGCTAAAACCGGAATTTCTCCGATATTATTTTCCCCCCAATTCCGCATTTTGGACGATTATCTACAATGCGTCTTCTTCTGCGGTGAAATCCTGATATTTTCGCTGATAATTATGCACTTGTTCGATACAGGTAATCCGAAAAACAGACCGAACACTATCCCGATTCACTGGTATCTTATTTTCATGTTATTACTTTCTGGAATAGGCGTTTTTTCGATCCCTTTTGGGATGTACCGTGCATTCGGCGTTTTAACAACTGCTACAGGATTGATATTGTTTTTGGTTGTCCTCTGGCTCAGCTATTACAATCGCGTTGCTGTTACCAGGGATGGAGTGTTGTATCTGGCAATCGTCAACGCCGTGAATATCGCATATCTGCTCTCCTACCTGGGCGAGACTGGCTGGATTCCCCTGACATTGTCGGACGGTAACTTCGAGGTCGGAATCATAATGAATATGATAATATCTCCGGTTATCATTATGAGGCATCTACGAACCGCTGAAAATAAGGTTATTGAACTTTACCGAACGTCAGAACAAAAAGCAGTTGCGCTCGCGAAAGATATGACCAGTGAATTGAGAAAAAATGAGGCAGCCCTGAATCTTGCCCTTGAATCAGAACGGTTAATCGTCAACAAAAAGTCACGCTTCCTTTCATTGTTGTCACATGAATACCGAACGCCTCTAACGATAATACTTTCCAGCCTGGATCTTCTGGAAAGTGACTCTGAAACATCGGCCAACTTAGTGGACAGAATTCCGAAAATGAGAAGAGCAGTCGATCGCCTCGTCAATGTCATGGACGTAGCTCTTGAGCGAAGTCGCTTTTCCGACAGTCATGACACTTCTGAGATCAGCAGCTTTACGCTCGGCTCGTTAATCAATGTTCTGCATTCCGATTTTCAAGCTCTTTTTCCGCATCGGTCCATCATCCTCACGCTCAAGGTCGGCGCAACCGAAATCATGGGGAATTTCCAGCTTCTCAATACCGCTGTGTTTACCATACTGGAACATGCAGTCAAGTTCTCCAAATCCGATTCATCAATAGAAGTGTTCTGTCTTGATGGAGAGCATGGTGTTATTATCACTATTGCAAGTCAGGGAGACAGTATCCATCCTGCAAATGTTGAGGGGATGTTTGAAAAGCACTTTCAAGAAAGAGAGAGCAGCAAGAGCATTGATGGTGCAGGTGCCGGTCTGTTGCTGGTTCGCGGGATTATCAATGCACACGACGGAAGCATCACGCGTGAATGCGTTGCCTCAAAAATGGTTGTAACCATTCGCTTGCCGGTCGCCGGATCGGGCAAATCGTTGCATGAGCAGTTTTCGGAAAATCAGGTATCAGCAGGTGAAACATGAACAATGAATCGGTTAACCCATTGAATCCAAAAAAGCGCCTGATTGTCGTCGAAGATGATCTCGACCTTCGTGAAGACCTTGTTGAGTACCTCACTCGTCATGGATATGAGGTCACTGGAGTGGGCTCCGCTTCCGAATTCTACTTAAAATTAGTTGAGGGGAACTATGATCTGGCGATACTCGATATTGGTCTTCCTGACCAGTCCGGACTGGTTTTGGCCGAATATGTGAGAAAAAACACCGCGATGAAGATTGTCATCCTTTCGGCACGCGTAAGTATTGAAGATCGGATTGCAGGCTATGAAGCAGGCGCGGACGTCTACATGCTCAAGCCTTTCGATAGTCGGGAACTGTTATTATTTATTGCAAATATCATTAACCGTCCTGATCCTGCCCCCTCTGTTGCCAAGGATGCAGCAAGCAATACGGTAAATGCCAAGCAACATGAAGCGGAAGCATGGGCACTTATCCGCAAGGATTGGCTTCTGCAATCTCCCAAAAGGGATGGAGTCCAACTGACCTCAACAGAGTTTGAGTTCATACTCATCATGACGAAGGAGCCATTCGGGGCGGTCGTCAATCGCAAAGACATTTTCGAAAAACTCGACTATCAGCATAATGAATATGGCAGTCGGGCATTTGAATCAATGGTGTATCGCTTGCGTAAAAAGACAGAGGCAATGGGCGAACTTATACCTATCAAAACCTATCGTGGCATCGGGTACTCTCTCTCCTCGCCAATTATCTGCATCTGAATCCTGCTTTCCTGGCTCAAGACTTGGAGCCGAATCATCCTTCTCTCCTAACTGTTTTCCATCGCAATCCACGAAGAGCCGAAAATAGAAGAACACAATACCCGCGAAATTCTTATTTTTATAAACAGTGAAAGCCATGCTGTTGTTTATAAGCTATACGGCTTGGTTTCTTTTTATATTTTCAGCGATTCATGCTCAATTCATCAATTGTCATAACCGGGGCTACCGGATATATAGGTTCTCAGGTTGTTCTGGCTTTGCTTTCAAGTCTTTCGGGAGAGTGCAGGCTCAGGGTGATTGCCCGGAACAGTTCGGACTGCTCTTTTTTTGAGGGGTTGCCGGTTGATATTCTGAGGGCGGACATCCTTGATCCTCTTGCCTTGATTGAGGCTTTCAGGGGAGCGGAAACGGTTTTTCATTGCGCAGGCCTTATTTCCTATACCCGGAAATCTCGCAATGCTCTTTATGAGACCAATGTGATCGGGACAAGGAATGTTGTCAATGCGGCTCTGTACAATAATGTCCGGAGGCTGGTTATGACCAGCTCCATTGCGGCTGTCGGTGCTTCGGAGGATGGTTCGCCGGCCAGTGAAACGTCTACATTTCAGGAGTGGCAACGCCGTAACGGTTATATGGAGGCGAAGCATCTGGCTGAATTGGAGGGGTTGCGCGGCGTTGCGGAGGGTCTTGATGTTGTGCTGGTCAATCCCGGGGTTGTCATAGGCATTGACCGTAAAAATCCGCTGTCGGTCAGCTCTTCGAATGAGGTTCTGAGTCTTATTTATCAGGGAAAACTGCCGTTTTTCTTTTCGGGGGGAACCGGTTTTGTTGATGTTCGCGATGTGGCTGATGCTCACCTGGCGGCATGGAAAAAGGGGAGTTCAGGAGAGCGTTATGTTGTTGTCGGCAGCAATCTGACCTTCCGGGAGCTTGTTGCCCGTATCGGTACCCTTTCCGGCAGCAGCAACGGGCGATCGTTTTTGGTGCCGAATGGTATCGGTCTGCTTGCCGGTTTTGGCGGGGAGATTTGGTCGATGTTATCGAATAGTCCATCTTTTGTCAGCCTGGAAAGTATTCGTATTGCCTCAAGGCATCTTGCCTACAGTAACACCCGTTCAAAGCAGGAGCTCGGTCTCTGTTACCGGGAGCTTGCCGAGACGCTCAACACTATTATTACCTGAAGAGTTATTCCTTCTTCAATTTTACCACGCGTAGTATTATGGATATTCAGAAAATTGAAAAAAAGTCCGTTGCTGTTGATCCGGCAAAACTTAAACAATTGAATTTGGCGGTCGAAGCGCTTGAGAAGCAGTTTGGCAAGGGGGCGATCATGCGTCTTGGTGACGATTCTGCGGGGATGAAGGTGCTGTCGATTTCAACTGGCTCGATGACGCTTGATTTTGCTCTCGGTGTTGGAGGCTTGCCGCGCGGCAGGGTAACGGAAATTTATGGACCGGAATCTTCTGGAAAAACTACCCTGGCCCTCCATGTTATTGCTGAAGCGCAGAAAGAGGGGGGGATTGCGGCTATCGTTGATGCCGAACATGCTTTTGACCCTTCGTATGCCCGCAAGCTTGGTGTAGATATAAATGCGTTGCTTATCAGCCAGCCGGAATCAGGCGAGCAGGCTCTTTCGATTGTTGAAACGCTTGTCAGGAGCAATGCTATTGATGTGGTGGTGGTCGATTCTGTTGCGGCTCTGGTGCCTCAGGCCGAGCTTGAAGGCGAGATGGGCGACAGTGTGATGGGCTTGCAGGCGCGGCTTATGAGCCAGGCCTTGCGTAAGCTTACCGGTGCCATTTCAAAATCGAGCTGTGTCTGTATTTTTATCAACCAGCTTCGCGATAAAATCGGGGTTGTCTATGGCAATCCTGAAACGACAACCGGCGGCAAAGCGCTTAAATTTTATTCGTCGGTACGCCTTGATATTCGTAAAATTGCCCAGATCAAGGATGGAGAAGAGATTACGGGGAACCGTACCCGGGTTAAGGTTGTCAAAAACAAGGTTGCTCCTCCGTTCAGGACTGCTGAGTTTGATATTCTTTATGGAGAGGGTATATCGGCTATGGGTGAATTGATTGATCTGGCTGTTGAGTTTGGGGTTGTAAAAAAAGCCGGTTCATGGTTCAGTTATGGTCAAGATAAGCTTGGTCAGGGACGTGAAACCGTCAAGAAGGCTTTCCGTGAAGATCCGGTACTGTACAAGAAGATTCATGCACAGGTCAAGCAGCTGATGAGCGGTCCTGCAGAGATTATTACCGGGTAGGCATGAAAATAGGGACAATTGAGATAGACAAGCCGGTTATTCTTGCTCCGATGGAGGATGTGACCGACAGGGCGTTCCGGCAACTGTGCAAGCGCCACGGGGCGGACATTGTTTATACTGAGTTTATCAGCGCCGAAGCTTTGCGCAGGGGAGTTGAAAAGTCTCTTCGCAAGCTTAAAACTGATGAGATGGAAAGGCCGTTTGCCATACAGATTTTTGGCAGCAGCATTGAGTCGATGGTTGAGGCTGCGGTTATTGCTGAAGAGTATCGCCCGGACTATCTCGACATTAATTTTGGATGCCCGACCAAGAAGGTTGCCGGCAAGGGAGCCGGAGCTGCTTTGCTCAGGGAGCCGGAGAAGATGGCGCAAATTTCTGAGGCGGTTGTGAAGGCGGTTAGCATTCCGGTGACCGCCAAAACAAGGATTGGGTGGGATCTGGATTCGATTAACATTCTTGATATTCTGCCACGCCTTGAGGACGCCGGTATTCAGGCCCTTGCATTGCATGGCCGTACCCGGAGCCAGATGTACAAGGGCAGGGCTGACTGGAACTGGATTCGCGCAGTCAAAGAACAGGCACGGATCCCTATTATTGCCAACGGCGATATCTGGACTTCCGAAGATGCGGTTGCCATGTTTGCTGAGACCGGGGCTGATGGTGTGATGATTGGCCGGGGTTCGATTGGCAATCCCTTTATTTTTGAGGCGGCAAAGCAGTTGATCAAGACAGGCAAGCCTATGCCGCCACCCGATTTTCGTGCAAGAATTGAGGTCGCCATTGAGCATTTGAAGCTGTCGGTTCAGTTCAAGGGTGAAAAGTATGGGGTGCTTGAAATGCGCCGCCACTATGCCACTTACTTGAAAGCGCTCCCGATGGTATCGCGCGCACGCAACAAGCTGGTACGCGAGGATGGATGGGAGCAGGTTGTCGAGATTCTTCTTGACTACCGCGAGGAGTGCGAAGGATATGCAAGGGATGGGAAGATTCTTGAGGGAACGGAGTGCCTCAATGACCATTCCGATAGATTGTCGTTAAATTATCAAGTCAATAATATATAATATTTTATGAGTAGTCAGGATTCCCGTTGCCGTGTGGCGGTACTTGGTGCAACCGGTCTGGTCGGTCGCACGATGATCAAGGTTCTTGAAGAGAGAAATTTTCCTGTCACCGATTTTGTTCCGCTTGCTTCGTCGAGAAGTGCCGGTCAGAAGGTGACCTTCAAGGGCAAGGAGTTCATTATTCGCGAGCCCTCAGAAGAGGCTTTCCGTGATGTCGATATCGCTCTTTTTTCCGCAGGCGCAACTGCCAGCAAAGAGTGGGCCGTGGTTGCGGCGGCTGAGGGTGCGGTTGTTATCGACAACTCATCGGCATTCCGTATGGAGCTTGATGTGCCCCTTGTTGTGCCGGAGGTTAACCCGGAAGCCATTTTCAGGGCCGATGGCCGCCCCGAACCGATCATTGCCAATCCCAATTGTTCGACCATTCAGATGGTGGTTGTGCTCAAGCCGCTTCATGACCGTTTCGGCATCAAAAGGGTGGTTGTTTCGACCTATCAGTCGGTTACCGGCAAGGGAAAGATCGGGCGGGATGCTCTTGAAAGCGAGCTTGCCGGAGAGCGGCAGGAGCAGTTTACCCATTTTCATCAGATAGCTTTCAACGCTGTGCCGCAGATTGATGCATTCACAGATAACGGCTACACCAAGGAGGAGATGAAGATGGTCAACGAGACCCGCAAGATCATGGGCGACAAGAGCATGAGCATCTCTCCTACAACGGTGCGCATTCCGGTCTATGGCGGACATGGAGAGTCGCTCAACATTGAGCTTGAACGTGATTTTGATATCGATGAGGTTCGTGAGCTGCTTCGCACCTCACCCGGCATTATCCTGCAGGATGACCCTTCAGCGCGCCTCTATCCCATGCCGCTCACCTCTTATGAGCGCGACGATGTTTTTGTGGGCAGGATTCGCCGCGATTACTGGCATCCCCGGACACTCAACATGTGGATCGTTGCTGATAACCTGCGGAAAGGCGCGGCTACCAATGCGGTTCAGATCGCCGAGGTTATTGTCAATCAGAAGAAAGCCGGGCGAAAGTAGTGGATTGAAAGAGTGTGATGCCTGATCTTATGTACTATTATAAAATTACCGACAGGAGTCGTTATGCAAACAGTTACAGTGTCACCTAAATTTCAGGTTGTTATTCCCCGGTACTTGAGAGAGTCCATGCACCTTCGTCCGGGTCAGAAATTACAGGTTGTTGAATATCAAGGGAGAATTGAGCTTATCCCTGACCGTGAAATCTCTGATCTCCGTGGCTTCGTTAAAGGCATCAACACTGATTTTGAGAGAGAAAAAGAGAGAGTATGAACATTGTGGACTCTTCTGGCTGGCTATCATATTTCGCTGATGAGCCTTCATCAAAACATTTTCAGGTACCATTATGTGATACCGGATCGCTTATTGTTCCGGTTATTACCATTTATGAAGTGTCTAAGGTGCTTTTGCGTGAGTCTGGAGAAAATGAAGCGTTGCAGGCTGTTTCGGCAATGCAGAAGGGAAAGGTCATTGAGCTTACAACAAAATTGGCACTTGCGGCATCTCTACTCAGCTTAAAGTATAAATTGCCAATGGCTGATAGTCTTATTCTGGCGACAGCCCGGGATTGTGGCGGAACTATTTGGACTCAGGATATCGATTTTAAGGATATTCCGGGGGTCAACTATTTTCAGAAATAGGAGATTGGCAGGTGTTCGGGTTGCATTTTTTTCACGGTGACCAATGCGCTTCAGATCGCCGGTTCTTTTTGTTCATCGAGAGCCATCAGCGCGGTGCTGATGGCTTTTACCGTTACGGCTGAAGTGATTGAAAATTTCCCCGGGTTATTGATGGGGATTGAGGGGGGGATGCTGAGCGGCTTTACGGTCAGCGAGGTCTCTTTCTGGATCAGTCTGATCATCGACTTGTTGGCCATTGTGCCGGTAACCTGTACCTCCGTTTCACGAAATACCGGGTTGTCGATGAGCTCCCCTATGGCAACAGTTTGGAGTTCCTTCCGGTTTGTTACTTCCCTGCAAGAAATTTTTTCTATTCGCCCATCTCTTGATATCATAAGGAGAAGATAGTTCTCTTCAAGCTCCAGGATGACCTGCGCCTCTTGGGTAAACTTCGACAAGTGGAGCAGCGGTAACTGCGGAGTGCCATTGAATACCATACGGTGATTGGCAGCAAGGTGTTCTGAGGCTCTTCTGCCGGGTTCGCCGGGATAGAAGAACAGCATTTTTGTTTCATGCGATCCGCTCTTGACATCGCCATAACTGCTCCAGTCGCAATCGTACTTTTCTGGTTGTCTTAAAAAGTATCTTGCTTCGATCTGGCAGTACTCCCGACACTTTTCATTGCTGGCATTGGAGGGGAAAGAGGCTGGAAGGGGATGATAGCTTTTTGGCCCGATGCAGAGCGCCAGCTCCTCATCCGGCCACTCTTTGAGGTGGTTGTCCAGTTTGTTGAGCAGTCGCTGTCCTCTGCCGGAAGAAAGGTCGTCAAGGCCGAGCGAGAAAGTTTTGCACTCGTTCAGGCTGTACCCATTGTCGCCGGAAGTTTTCAGACGGACAACGGCGCACTCCTTGTTGTCGATGGCGCATGCTATCAGGCTTTTGCTCATTATTCGAGAATGAAATATTTTTTAAGGGATTCAAGCTTTTTTTTGCCTATTCCCTTGACTTGAAGAAAGTCTTGATATTGCGTTACTTTTCCCCCTTTTTCTTTCCTGAAAGTAACCAGACGTTCGGCCATAACCGGTCCGATTCCTGGAATTTTCTGTAACTGCTGGCTGCTTGCTGTATTGAAAGAGATAGTGCCGTTAAATACTTTTTTTCCTGATGACCGGTGCTCCGCTTTTTTTTCAAAAGAAGCGTCATCCCTCTGGGCCTCAACATCCTGCAAAACATCTTCTTTTGTTGAGGACTGCTCCACGGCAGCCAGTCGGATGAGGCTGTCTACTTCGGCTTCGCGGTAACGGGCAGTTTCGGCTTTTTTGACAAGCAGATCAATCTCCTCTACCGAACGGATATTCTTAAGGATGCCTCCAAGCACCAAAAAGCCCAGAAGAAAGGAGATCAAAGTAATTTCAGCTTTCGTAAGGCTGAGTTTGATAGACAGCTTTTCAAGGATTTTCATACAAAGATACGTTTTACTCTGGAAGAAACTGAACAAAGCGTTTCGTAGCTGATGGTGTTGGCAATGCCGGCAAGGTCGTCTGCTGTTGGGCCATTCCATCCAAAGAGAATGGCACAGTCTCCCAGTGTTACATCGTGCTCTGTGCCGAGGTCAACCATGATCTGGTCCATCGTAACAATCCCGACCTGCGGGTAAGTTTTACCGTTGATCATAACGGTGGCAAGGCTTGAGAGGCTCCTTGCATAGCCATCGGCGTAACCTGCGGCTATGGTTGCAATATACCGGGCTTTCGGCGCGCTCCAGGTCCGGTTGTAGCTGATGGTGGTGCCGGCAGAAACTTTTTTGATAAAAATCACTTTTGCCTCGAACTGCATGACTGGTTTGACGTCGAGACGGCCAAGGGTATTTTTTGCCGGATGGTATCCATAGAGCAGAATGCCAGGGCGCACCATGTCGAGCCAGGATTCCGGTGTCGAAAGGATTGCTCCGCTGTTGGCCGCATGTTTGCAGACTTTTTTGGACGAAGCATGTTCGTATTCCGCGGTGAGGGTTGTAAATGCGGCAAGCTGTTTTTCGGTGAAGCCCGGGTCGGTTGCGCTGTCGGCAAAGTGGGTGTAGATTCCATTAAGCTCAAGGTGCGGTGAGCGGTCGATTTGGCGGAGGAGCTCCATGGCAACTCCGGGAGTAGTGCCGAGACGTCCCATGCCCGTATCGACCTTAAGTTGTACGGTGAGGGTTTTGTTCTCTGCAGCGGCAATTTCTTCTGCCATCTGAATGGTCAGGTTGTCGCAGATGGTCATATCAATACCGTATCTCAGGAAAAAAGCAATATGGGATGCCAGTGGTGAAGAAAAGGCCAGAATCGTCGCTGGCTTTTTCAGTGCTCCGCCGGTTTTCAGTTCAATGGCTTCATGAATGTTTGCTACACCGAAATCGCTGATTCCTGACCGTTCAAGCACGTTTGCAACCTGGTGGACGTTATGGCCATAGGCATTTGCCTTAACGATGCCCATGATACGTACCTTTTCACCTACTCTCTGGCGGATCAGGCGTGCATTCCGGGCAAGGTTTTCAAGGGAGACAAGAGCCTCGGCCATGTGTTCAGCAGGAATTTCCCCTTTCGGAAAGTCCATTATTTCTTCATCCATAACTTGGCTTTCGTTTTGCAGTTACCGTGCGGTCATAAAACCCCGTTCCTTTTCCTTCCTCTTCTCTGTTTGCGGAACTTCTTGTAAAAAAACATATTTTGTTTATGATTTTCAAACCTGAATGGTGCTTATTGCAGTTATATTTTCCTAATTCAACGGTCACCAGGCATCGTTGTTCACGTTAACTCATTTCTCAGCTACTACCATGTCGAACCACGATATATTCGGGCTTGCCGCAGAAACACCGATGGTTCTTGTCAAACAGATGGCTCGCCACATCCGGCCGAAGGTCATGGCTAAACTTGAGTTCATGAATCCGGCATGGTCGCACTATTACCGGGTAGCCTCTGCCATTGTCAAGGATGCTGAAGAGCGCAAGCTGATTCATCCCGGAATGACCCTTGTGGACTGGACTTTTGGCAACAGCGGGATTGCCCTGGCCATGGCAGGAGTAAGCCGCGGCTATAAGTTGCTTCTGGCTGCTCCTGATAAAATATCCCAGGAAAAGCAGGACATGCTTCGCGCTCTTGGTGCGGAACTGGTGATTACCCCTTCGGATGCCTTGCCTGGAGAACCGCGCAGTTGCATGACCGTGGCTGAAAGCCTTGTCCGGAGTATTCCCAACGCCTTTTTTGCTGGTATGTATGAAAATCCTGTCAGCTTGAAGGTGCACACTGAAGCTACGGGCAGCGAAATCTTTTCTCAGACGGAGGGTCGGGTTACCCATGTCTTTGTGCCTATGATTTCCGGTGCCATGGTTTTCGGGATCGGTGCTTTTCTGAAAGCCAAGAATCCTGATATCAAGATTATCGGTGTCGAATCGCAGGGCTCAATATATTCCGGTCTTTTCAAGGACGGAGTGCCCGGAGCTCCGGCTTTTTCTGAACTTGAGGAACTTGGCTCCCGTCAGCCCTCGGCTTTCTGGGATCCATCGGTTATTGATGATGTGATACAGGTAAGTGATTATGATGCTTTCAACTGCGGCAGGGAGCTGTTGCGGATGGAAGCTGTTTTTGGTGGAGGCGCATCGGGTGCGGCTATGGCTGCAGCGCTTCAGGCTGGTGTGGCGTATGGTGAGGATGACTGCGTGGTTGTGGTCATGAATGATTTTGGCGGTTATTATCTGAGCAAGATGTACCGTGATGAGTGGATGCGCAAGCGAGGCTTTTACCGCAAGGCTAAATCAGCCCTTGATGCTATCACTGCTGAGGATATCCTGCACTTGAAGGCGCGGCGGGATCTGATATTCGCCTATCCGGAAAATACGCTTGCAGAAGTGTTCGAGATGATGAAGCAGAGCGATGTATCCCAGCTTCCGATTGTTTCCTATAACGCCCCGATCGGCAGTATCAGCGAAAACAAGATTCTCTCCATTCTTATTGAAAATGACGATGCGATGAACGCAAAGGTTGTCGGCTTTATGGAGCAGCCGTTTCCGGTTTGCCGCCTTGATGCAACAATCTCTGAATTATCAGATAAATTACAGCAAAGTGCGTCAGGAGTACTTATAAGCTTGTCGGATGGACGCCTGCAATTGCTTACAAAATCAGATCTTATTGATGCTTTGACCCATAAATAAGAGTTGTTGAATTATCTGGTTGTTTATTCGGGGAGATTTTCTTAATTAAGCACTCCTGAACATTCCTCTTTTTTTTAAGGTGCGAAGCACTATATTGCGCCATGAAGCCGGAAGAAATTTCGGAAGTAAAAGAAGCGAAAATCCTGGCGGCTTCGAGCCGGCTTAACAACCAGCAATACAATATGAAGGTAGAGTCCAGAAAACGGCAATTCATTTTAGAGGGGAAGATCAAGGCTTGCTTCTGTGAAGGATGCGGTCAGATTACAGAGAAGGTATTTGTCGGCGAATGGATGCCGAGTGATAAGCCGAAGGAGGAAGATTTTCTGACGACGGTTACGGTTAAAAAGGCTAAAGGCAGCAAGAATGGATCTACTGATTTGCCACCTGCTGCTGAAAATCAGTACTGGATTCGCTGTTCCGAATGCCATCAGGTTTACCTGCTTAAGGAGTGGCAGATACAGATAGACCGTGAAGTCAGTCCTGATGAATTGAAAGCTGAAGATTGTCAGGTTTATTCTCCCCACGGAATTTATGCCAAGGGTGATGCGCTCTATCATAAGGCGCTTGGAGAGGTTGGAGTTGTAAGGGAAAAACAGGCTACAGGAAGCGGTGCTTTTGTCATTATTGTTGAATTTTGTAAAAGTGGCAGAAAACAGCTTCTCGAAAATGTGCAAATGAACTCTGCGAACGGAAATAATTCGGAAAGTGTTACTGATCTTATTAAACTGAAACTTAGACGTTGATCTTTTAAAAGGGGGTGAATTACTTTGGTTAGTGTGCAGATAAATGACAATGAATCGATCGATAAAATGCTGAAACGCTTCAAGAAGAAATATGAGCGTGCAGGTGTTTTAAAGGAGTTTCGTGCAAACGCATACTTTGTGAAACCTTCGGTGGATGGTCGTTTGAAACGCTCGAGAAGCAGACGGAGAGCGCAAAGGGCAAATGAAGAACGCAATTCATGATCATTCCGTTCGAAACAGTTATGCAAAGCAACTCCTTTACGGGAGTTGCTTTTTTTTTGACAATACCAATCCATGTTGACTCATGAGAGTGTTCAAAGGTGAAGTAACAGCATTACCTCCCGACAAGTCGATCTCGCATCGTGCGGCGCTTATCGGTGCGTTGTCGGAAGGCACAACAGAGATCATGAACTTTTCAGCCGGATTTGACAATCAGTCAACTCTCGGCGTCCTGAAATCTGCCGGCATAACGCTTCTGCAGGAAGAGATTGAGGGTGCCCACGGCCGCCGCATCCGGCGGGTCGTTATTGAATCGGCAGGATTATGGAGTTTTCAGCCGCCATCCGAGCCGCTGATGTGCAATAATTCAGGAAGTACCATGCGCATGTTTGCTGGTATTCTTGCTGCTCAACCCTTTGCCAGCGAGTTGATTGGCGACAGTTCGCTGATGAAGCGGCCAATGAAGCGGGTTGCCGATCCCTTGCGTCAGATGGGCGCCGATGTGGAGCTTTCACCGTCCGGTACTGCGCCGATTTGTATCAAGGGCCATAAAGAGCTGAAGGCGATCAACTACCGGTTACCGGTTCCTTCCGCACAGGTGAAGTCACTGGTGGCTTTTGCCGCTCTTCATGCAGAGGGCGAATCAAGAATTATCGAGCCGGTGCGTTCGCGTGACCATACCGAAGTGATGCTTGGGCTTGAGAGTTTTGAACAGGACGGTGAACGGGTTATTGTAGTCCCGGGCCGAAAAGCAGTTGCAGCAAAGCCCTTCTTTATTCCCGCAGACCCCTCCGCAGCCTGTTTTATTGTTGCGCTGGGCCTGCTTGCTCGCGGTTCAGAAATCATGATCAGGGATGTCTGCCTCAATCCGACACGTGCGGCATTTCTTAATATTCTGACTGAAGCCGGGGCCGCTTTGACGATTGAAAACCAGCGGGTGATTGGCGGTGAAACCATCGGCGATATTCTTGTTCAAAACCATTCCGGTCTTGAACCTCTTGTGATCAGCGACCACCAGGTGGTGGCCTATATCATCGATGAAATACCGATGCTTGCCGTTCTCTCAGCCTTTGCCTCAGGCCGGTTTGAGCTGCATAACGCGGCCGAACTGAGAACCAAAGAGAGTGACCGGATCGATGCCCTCGTGGTCAATCTTCAGCGTCTTGGTTTTGATTGCGAGCAGTATCCAGATGGTTTTATAGTCAAGGGACGCAGTATAACCCCGTCAGGAACGGTGGTAATCGACAGCTTCGACGATCACAGGATAGCCATGAGCTTTGCCATTGCAGCCAAGGCTACGGGGTGTCCAATTGATATCTCCGATATTGATGTGGTCGGTGTCTCATTCCCGAACTTTTTTGACCTGCTCGACAGTTTGCAAGTCTGATTCGCCGGAAAAGGAGAGGTCAGGTCAGTTGCGACTGACCTCTTTGATATGATCAAGCAAATGATCAAGCAACGCGCTGCTGAAGGCTTCAGGTTGCTCCATGTTTGAGATATGTCCTGCCCCGGCAATAAGGCGAAGTTGTGAGGCTGGAATCAGTGCGTGAATGCTTTCGGCTGTTTCGGGTGTTGTGAGTTTGTCGGCAGCGCCGCAAAGTACCAGAACAGGGCAGTCGATAGCAGCAAGGAGCGGCGTGGCATCGGAACGCATCATGATTGCCCGCATGGCGGCGTTAATGACGGTTGCCGACTGCTTCTTTATCATCATAGCGGCCTCAGCGGCCAGTTCCGGTTTTTCAACAGAGCTCCCGGCTGTAAAATAGTTCGGTATCATTCGCCTGGCGGCCTCTTCAGCTCCACAAGCTTCGATTGCGCGGATGAACTCCTCCCGTGCCGACCGTGCTTCGGGAGCATCGGCTTCAGCCCTGGTATCGCACAGAACCAGTGATGCGGTTTTTTTGGGGTATAGCCGGTAAAATTCAAAAGCCTGATATCCACCCATCGAAAGGCCCACAACAGTCACACGCTCAATCTTCAGTGATTCAAGGAGTTTGGCAAGCTCATGGGCGTAATCAGTAAACGTCCACTCGTTCCGTTCCTCTGAGCCTTCAATACCAAAGGCATTTGGAGCAATGACCGCATAGCCTGCCTTACCGAGAGCCTCAAACTGTGGTTTCCACATGTCAGCCGAGAGCGGAAAGGCGTGCAAAAGCAAAAGGGCATGTTTTTTTATTCCGCCTGCGGTCAAGTTTGCACCGCTATACGTCAGCATCAATCAGTTTTCCTTTGCTTTAGGGTATCCCTTGATTTCCCGGATAATGCTGTTTGCCTCATTGAGGATTTTTTTTGCCTCGTCACGGGCGGTGTCGATGATTTCCTGTGAGCGTGTTTTAGCGTCGTTGCTGTAGGCTCCATCGTGTTCATTGCCCTCGTAGAGGTCGGTGGCCTTGTCGAGCGCATGTTTAATCTTGCCCGAAATAATCTGCTGGGTCTCTGTCCCTTTGTGCGGGGCAAAGATTAATCCCATGATGGTACCTGCTGCGGCTCCAAGCAAGGCACCAAAGAAGAGCCCTTTGTAATACTTGTCTTGATGTTCCATAGTGCAATAGTGTTTTGCTTTTGTGAAATATAAGATAAAGTACAGAATGCTGGTTTCTTTTTTGATTTTTCTCTCTCTTTGCCGAATCAGTAAACGCTTTTTAAGTAACGTTTAGGATTTCATTTATAATCCTTTAAGAATCCGGGGCGTACTTTGTTTACAGTAGATAAAAGGATCTACAGAATAATAACGGCACTCTCTTTCATATATCTAAACGCAAGCGATACGATGAACACAAACCAAAGATTCCGGGTGAGCCCTTTTGCAATCGGGGCATTTGTCCTTTCCATAATAACCGGCCTTCTCTATTTTTTAATCGTTATGGCCGGCATGTCACAGCCCATCCAAGTGGGGCTGAGCTGTCTTTTCGTGGTCGCTGTCGTGCTGCACACCGTTATCAACTGGAAGCAGTTTACCTGAGACCGCCTAATGAAACAGGTCAAGATCGTTCGCGAGGAGGCACATAATCTCCTCGCGTGACGTTACAATGCGCTCAACCAGATCCGGACGGCAGAGCAGTCGGAACTTTTTGGTATATCGCTCAAAAGCGAGGATAAAGTCCGACTGAAAAACCGATTCATTCAAATCATCAAACCGGACATATTCCGATTCACATTGCAGAGAGTAGTGGATGTGTTCTGAACGCGTAGGGTAGACCCGGAGTTCCTTCAGATCAGCGTAGTCGAAAATATCCTTCTTCGAGGGCGGATCAATGAGTACCTCGTGGCCGTGGAGCCCGAGATGGTAACGCTTGTTGAGAAACTGGCAGATTTCAACCTCTTTGGCTTGGCGCATTTCACTATTGGTGTTATAAACAAACCATCGCTCATCTTCTTTTGCTGAGTCGTTCAGATAGGGTTGCACGGTTATCGCCCTCTTGTAGACCCTGCGCATCAGGATATCATCAAGCAGGGCTCCGAGAGGATGATTTTTATCCGGCAGATGTTGCTTCAGTTCATGCAGCACCCGGTCATCGGCATTGCCGTAAAAGAGCTCACGCAAGGCCTCCGGCAAGAGCATACCTTCGCGGGCAATATCCTGCAAAAGCCTGCGGAGCATTGCCGAAAGCGCCCGGCTTGTATGATGCCAGTAAACATTGCGCATCATCATATACTTCGCAAAAAGCAG
>CAIPKT010000178.1 GCA_903865705.1 uncultured Chlorobiaceae bacterium | reverse complement strand
GGCTTTCAAGTCACCAAGGTGGGTAGTCACAATGGTTTTTGTGCCGCGATTGAGCAGCTCCTCCATCACCGCACGGGCGATGGCTCCCCCCTCCTCAACATCAGTACCGGCACAAAGTTCATCAATCAGAACCAGATCGCGACTCCCGGCAACATCAAGAATGGTTTTAATAGCGCCAAGATGGGAGCTGAAGGTAGAGAGGTCATTCTCAATCGACTGATCGTCACCGATCTCAATAAATATATCACCGAAAAGAGGAAACACCGAGCTCTCGCTGCAGGGCAACAGATAACCGTGAACCAGCATACAGCATAGCAGCCCGGCAGTCTTCATCGCCACCGATTTTCCACCCGCATTAGGGCCTGAAATCACGAGAACCCGGTCATCTTCATCCAGATCAAGATCGAGAGGCAACACCTCCTTGTGATGATGCGAAATCAGCAGCCAAGGGTGAAACCCCTTCACGATGCGAAGCGAATGGCCTTCAGCAATTGCTGGAAGCACCGAACTGGTTTCAACGGCAAAGCGTGCCCGGGCAAAGAGGGCATCAAACTCACCAAGAAGCGTTTCATTATGCCTCAAATTCTCCAGCTCAGGACGCAGCTCTTCGGTCATCGCCTTCAGAATGCGTTCAACCTCCCTCCGCTCGCTGATCTCCAGATCCTGAATGCGGTTGCTGATCTCCAGCGTTTCGGCAGGCTCGATAAAGACCGTCTGCCCGCTCCCCGAGTAATCCTGGATATACCCGGCAATCTTGTACTTGTATTCAACCCGAAGCCCAAGCGTCAGACGCCCGTTCTTGATAGCAATCGTATCTTCCATCAGCCAGCCGCTCTCCTGACAACGCCTTTGCAACCGCTCCATCTTCCGCCGAATCAAATCGCGACTGCCGCTCAGCTCACGGCGAAGTAGCAGAAGCGCCTCACTGGCCGTATCGCGCACCCTCGACTGCTCATCAATAATGCGACGAATAGAGGCCTGAAGGCTCTTTTCAAGCCAGAGCCGAATGGCAAACTCGTTCAGCAGAGGATAAACCTCGCGATTGAGGAACATGAACTTGCGCAACTGCACCGATGAAAAGAGCAGATGATGAATATCCTGCAACTCCTCCGGCTCAAGATAACTCTCAAGAATCTCCAGCTTTTTCAGCAGCGGGCGTGTATCCGGCAACCAGGAAAAAGGAAGCGCAGTCCCCTCCTGAAGCAGATTGCGCAACTCAAGCACCCGTTCAAGCTCAGCCACAAGCGCCTCGCGGCCCACCTCCGGCACCGCCTCCAAAAGCCTGTCGCGCCCCATCGCCGAAAGGCAGAACTGCGCGGCGTAGTTGGCTACTTTATCGAATTCGAGTTTTTTAAGGGAAATGGGATTCATGGGTATACTGTAATTCTATAAGCCTTTACGTGGTTATTATCAGCAATAAACCTCTGTCAGAAACAGACGCCTGTTCATAAGCAGCACATTCAAAGCCAACATAATAAAATTATATAAAGTTGAGCAGGTTCACGGAATAAAAAAGCCGGGGAATTATTCCGGCATCTTTCTGTTGAGGTAAGTTATTTAAAAATATGGTCACTTGCATGAAACGGGGATTCAGCAAGCATACCGCCACAAATGGCACTATTAAAACATTTTTTGTTTCCATAGAAACTATTACGTATACTTTTTCAGGCATCACAATAAACGGAGGGAACAATGGAGACGGTACTTGAACGCCAAAGCATCACAACGAAAGATCGTGGTGCATTAGCCAAAATGGTGATGACGCTGTTTGACCACTGGAAACTGACAACGGAAGATCAGGCACTGCTTTTGGGACTTGCCCCAGCCAACAGGGCCGCCTTGACGCGCTATCGCAAAGGCGAACCAATCGGAACCAGCCGTGACCAGTATGAACGGGTCGGTTATTTGCTGGCAATCCACAAAAATCTCCGAACGCTCTTTCCGCAAAACCGCGATCTTGCCTATCGCTGGATGTCTACACGGAACAAAGCCTTCGATAACCTTACCCCGATTGAGGTCATAAAAGAGTGGGGCTTTGCCGGTCTTTTGAGGGTGCGATTCTATCTTGACCGCGCAAGCGGAATGTAACCGGTTACGCACAATGGATCAGTTATTCTCCCATATCACGGTAGCCGATATTCACCACGACTTGCTACGCAATATCGTCGCCTTAAATGAATCAGAAAATCCTTTCGACGATTTGAGCAGCAACACGGAGGAGTGGTTTCTGGCTCGTCAGGTAGAATCCGATGCCAGACCGCAGCCTTATCAGTCGCACACCCCTGAAATCCATCGTTCCTTTGAAGATGCCCTGTGGCTCAATGCTATAACCTGGCCATTTAAAAACCGGCAGACAAGCCGATTTTCTGATAGTTCATTCGGAGTCTGGTATGGAAGCGATACACTCGAAACATCTGTCCATGAATCGGCTTACCACTGGTTTCGGGGTTTACTCTGCGATGCCGGCTTTGAAACAGAAGAGGTCACGATTGATCGCAAACTCTACGCCGTGGCCTGCGATGCTGCATTGCTTGATTTTCGCTCCGTCGCTGCCAACTATCCAAATCTTCTTCACAAGACCGATTACACCTTCACGCAGTCCATCGGTGCAAGAATCCACAGGGAAGGTCATCCCGGTCTGATCACCTTATCCGCTCGACACCATGAAGGGGTGAATTATGCCGTTCTGAACCCTAATGTCCTCTACAATCCAAGGCAGCATAGCCAACTCAGCTATCGTCTTCATGGGCAAACCATCACGGTAGAAGATACCACAGGAGTTCCCTGCATGGAAATCGCGATTGATGCTTTCTGGTCTTGAGTGCTCACAACAACGACACCAACAAAGATATCCAGACTCTCCAGCACGAAGAAGTTTATGTGACCCGTTGAAAGCTGGTCTTACGTAAACCTTCCCCCAATCCCCGCTAAATCCCGCCCCTTGGGCATCACAAACAAGCAGGCGCCGTTGCTGCGCTTCTCCCACAACTCACCCAAGACTCGTTTCTCTCGTGAATCTTCATTGCTCCATGATGTCTCCGCTTTGTACTCGACAACCAGAAAGCGCCCGTCCTTGAGTTTGCAGACAAAGTCGGGGTAGAATTTGTCTGTGGAGGTTTGGAGCCAGAAGGAGTGGAACTCACGACGTTCGATGTTGCGCACCCAGAATTCAACTTGGGGGAGTTGATCGAGGTAGATGGCGCACTCCTCCTCTTCGCCGTTCATAGTAGCAATCTCCTTGTAGTAGTGCTTCTGGAACTTGAAGCTGCCCTGATATTTGGCGTTGCAAGGGTATTCGTCGGGCTTAAACCTGAAGCATCGGGCTGGCGTCACCACAATCGGGGTTGCGCATTCCGGCAGGAGAAATGCCTGGTACGCCGTCTGCCGCTCGGCTCTGCGGAGGGCATCTATTTTCGCAACAATCCGTTGCCGCAGGGTGTACTTGTCGTGAAAAAGCTCCTGAAGAGTGATATTTCTCTCACTCAGGAGATAGTGAATAACGCCGATGAGCCAGGGGCCGCTCTCTGAAGGGAAAATGTCGGTGCGGTTCGGGATGTTCCGGTCAATCCAGTGAACCAGAGCGGCAACACTTTCGTCGTCGTCTGGCTCCAGAAACGAGATCTGGTGGCGCAAATCCTTGAGGAATGACTTTGAGACCTTGCCGCGCTCATCAACGTCAATATCAATCACCTTGCCATCAAACTGCTTTGCTGCATAGTCGGACTCGGTGAAGGTCAGAGAGTATTTGGAAAGTCTCCACGGAATTTCAAGGAAATGGCTCTCCTCGAAGGGTTCAAACAGGTCGCCCTGCTGCACGGAGAGAAGAGGAACTGAGAAGTCAATGCCGCGTTCAGCCGCTGTTTTTGGCTGTTCAGCCGGTATACCACAACTTTTGCGATAGAGGCGCTCGATAGTTGCTCTCGCTTCCGGCGTTGTGCAGCAATCAAGAATCGCGTACTTCTCCGGCTCTTCCATGATGCCGACAAAGGTGCAGGTTTTGCTCTGCTCGTCGTAGCTGAATTTTTTGGCAACGGGTTCGGGCAACCCTGCAAGGAGTGGCGCTTCTGCGAGAGGTTCCGAGACCTTGAAGAAGAGGTCAAGCTCGCCCTGTTCACTGAGTGGCATACGGGTTATCAGCTCTTTGGCCTCCTGCCGGTTAAAGCCGTTTTGAATTAGCGCATCTTCAAGAGCGTTGGCCGCCTCAACAAAATTTTTCGATGCTGAAAAAGCATAGGCCATGTTCAGCTCTACACGCCGCTTCCGCTTTGCCTGGTGCAGCCGCATGATCCGACCGAGAATCTGCTCAACCGCTGTGGAAGAGCGCATCTCGGCAACGGAGCAGAGGACGTAGGCAAAGGGGCAGTCCCACCCCTCCCGTAACGCCTGCACGGTAATGATAAAGCGCACCTTGCAACTCGATACCGCAAGGTCAAGACCCTCAAGACCCTTGTCTGTTCCGGTTGCCCGGCGAATCTGCTCCGCCGGAATATTGAAATCATCAATCAGGCACTGCTCAACAACCTCAACGGTGAGCGTCTCGTGCGTCTGGCTTCTTGCTTGTGCCTGAATGAGCATGATCGGCCTGATATACTCGCCTGTCGCCTGCTGCTCTTCAAGGGCGAGCTGTTCAAGATGTTTGCGGCACGCGATGGCATCCGTCAGCAGCTCCTTCCAGTTTGGCCTTGTTTCGAGGCGGATGGGCATTTTGATCATCTGGGCCGCCTTCAGCTCTGCCGCCGAGACGGAGTAGAGGATGTTGCTTGGATTGTTCTCTGTTGCCGGTGTTGCCGTGAACTCAATGATGCAGGAGGGGTTGAAGCGTGCGAGCGTCTCAAAGGAGAGCTGCGTCCGGGAGTTGTGCGCTTCGTCAACAATAACAATCGGACGGTGCATTTTCAACAGATTGGCCAGCGACTGAATCGGCACACCGTTGTCGTAGGCTTCAAGCGTTTGGGCAAGAGCGGTGTCGAGATCAGTGAAGTGCTCCATCAGAACGCCAGATTGCTCGTAAACCTTTCGCCCCTCCGTTTCATCAACCCTGAAGGCCTGAATGGTGGAGACAATAATGGTGGCATTATTAGCAAGCGTTGGGCGGGTGACGTAGAGTGCCTCCGGCATGGTCAGCACCGCAACCGATGGCATGGACTCCTCAACCGCCTGCCGGTAGGGGTGGTTACGATCTCTCAGGGCGTTCCATGTCTGCTCTTTGATGGTATTGGAGGGGACAAGCCAGAGGACAACCGGCGTTTCCGTGTGCATCAGCTCTCTGGCGGCAATGCCGATGGCATGGCTGGCAACAATGGTTTTGCCTCCGCCAGTGGGCATTCTCAGGCAGATATAGGGCAGCCCCGGAAGCTCCTTCACCTCCCGATAAGAAAGCGCCGCGCCAAACGATTGCCGGGTAACGGAGGCATAAGCCCTCTCAGCACTCTCATCCTGCTGAAACGCTGCAAAATAATCGGAGAGGGCCGATAACGAGCGCCGCTGGTAATCCTTGAGGGTTATCATGAGCACCTCACTTCGTAGGGAATTTGGCGAAAAATGATGTTCTCCCGATTGAGATGCGATGAGCCAAGCAGGCAGCCATTGCCGTAGACAATTTTGGTGCCCTCATGTTTCGGCAACCGGCTTAACACCGAACGAGTAAGCACATTGCCGCCCTCCTCCTCGTTATCGCCAAGAATTCCGTTGTAGAGGAGGTATACGGCGATGTTGTTTGATGTGCCAAGCAACGGGGTTGAGAAATCGGTGGATGGTGGCAGAGGCTCCCCTGTCGCAATGAAAAAGATGTGGTGCGCAAGCTCTTTGAAGGTGACCGCCTTGTTGATGGAGCCATCTGCGGAAAAGAGTGGATCGCCAAGTTCGCAGAAGCGGAAGCCGCCGCCAAGGCCCTTCACATGTACATTCTTTATGTTTTCATACCCTTCAGAAACTCGTCGGATACGTTCAGCCGTAATGTCGCGGGCTATCTTCTCTTTCATTTCGATAAGAATAAATCGCCGGTTTTGATGGTCACTTTTATTCAATTTCAATACCGCATGACCTGATGTTCCTGAACCGGCAAAAGAGTCCAGAATCAGATCATCACCTGAGGTTGTAAAACTGAACAGCTCTTCCAGTAATGTCGTTGGCTTTGGGAAATCAAAGGGGCGCTTATCGTAATGAAGAATGTCCTTGATTTCGTTGGTACCGACCCGACCGTCCAGTGTAAAAAGACTGGAGAGCTTTGCCCTGTAATCTTTTACATAGACCTTCAACTCGATCAGCTTCGTTTCATCACTGCCAAAAATGACACGTTTTTCGGATAACAACCTGTAATAGGTTTCTTGCGGAAATCTGTAACCCATCATGGGCTGCTTACATGGCAGCTCCGTTGTTGGGTGAATAATATCGTACCGATACCCCTCTTTACCAGGGTTATGAACGCTTTGACTTCCTGTGTATATCCCGTCTCCGTCAATGAATTTATACCTGTCAAAAGGCCACAAGTAATCTTTGTTTTCTCTAAACCACTTTGTATACGCTTCTTGGCGTTCTTTCTGATCTGGATATTGCTCCACGAAATCATCCCCGATTTGAAGAAGCTTCTCTTTTACCGCGAGATTTGGCGATTTCCAGACTGATGGGAGCTGATTCTTGTTTTTTGCGTAGCAAAGAATGTATTCGTGCTCCATCGCAATATTGGTCGGGTTGTTGTCGGTGGCATTGTCCCATATTATGGTTCCAACACGATTTCCAACCCCAAAAATCTCATCAAAAAGCAGACGAAGATTTGCATATTCCATCTCATCAATACTTGCAAAAATCACTCCATCTTCTTTCAGGAATTCATGTAACATCATGAGACGCGGGTACATCATGCACAACCACTTGTCGTGGCGAGAAAGATCTTCCGCCTCTGCCCCGACTACCTTGTGGAGCCAATCTTTTATTTCCGGACTGCTGACATTATCGTCATAGACCCATCCGGTACGTTTCCCGCTTTCATCACGCTCATCCACTCCGGTGTTATACGGCGGGTCGATATAGATGCACTTCACCTGCCCGGCATAGTATGGCAGCAATGCCTTCAAGGCGACAAGGTTATCCCCCTGCACCAGAAGATTTTTCGAATCAGGATCACCAGCCGACAACTCCATATTCTGACGCAACAAATGAAACGGCACCTGCTTGTGGTGGTTTACAACAGCTTTCTTCCCAATCCAGTCAAGTGACGGCATTTATTTGAGTTCCATAAGGTTTTGTAGTAAAATATTCCGGTTCAGGATGTCTTGCGAAAATCCACCGGTACTCCCGCCAACTCTTCTATCCTGTTCTCTTCTTGTTCACAATTAAAGAGATCTTAACTAACTTTTTTATAAATAGTTGTAGTAGGTCCTTTTTAAGGCATCTCTTTAATTGTTCTTTTAAATTTTCCTCTTCACCCTTGTTTTAAGAGAACCCATGAAGATTGTTTTGAAGTCCCTGCGTTTAGAATTGTACTTTTTTTACGCAGGTTATAAGCAATAAACAAAGCATAATTTTGTGCCTATTTTCATCGCTATGAGTCTAATATACAAGAACTAATTTTTAAAGCTTTTCCGTGTTTTGCGAATCTGGGCGAATCTGGGATGATCTGGGGCAGACCCCGCAGCCAAAATCAACGTGGATCAGATTTTCAGGCACTTGTCTTTTCAGGCCATCTTTTGAATAATCAGGAATAATGTCTTTTGCCCCTTGAGTTTTATAGCCTGTGAGCTATATTTATAAATGAGCTATCAAATTCTTTTTTTCAACAAATCCGTCCAGAAAGAGATTGAAGGCTGGCCAATCGGCATCAATGCGAGCTTTATCCGGATTACAGAGCAAATCGTGATCTCTGGGCCAAATCTTGGGTTACCGTACACCCGACCATTTGGTGATGGATTGTTCGAGATTCGTGCAAGAGGTTCTGAAGGAATTGGACGAGCTTTTTTCTGTTGTCTGGTTGACCGGAAGGTTGTCATTTTGCATGGATTCATAAAAAAAACACAGACGACACCAATCAAAGAGTTGAAACTTGCCAGAAAACGGCTGAAGGAGATTACACCATGAGTGACAGCAACACCTATAATCCCGTAGCCTTTGACCCAAAAGCTTATGCTGCCCATAAAAGCTCAATCGACCCGAAGTTCAAAATAGCCTACGATGCACTTGAAGATGAGTTTGCAGCTCTTCGGGCGCTTTTGCATGCCCGAACGCAGGCGGGCCTTACCCAGGCTGAAGTTGCTTCACGTATGGGAGTTTCGCAGCCTGTTCTGGCACGCATTGAGGCAAGCCTGGGCAAGCAGGATCACTCTCCATCACTCAATACCTTGCGCCGATACGCAAACGCCTGCGGCATGAAACTGGTCATCCAGATGGTTTTGCCAAATACCACTCTTCCATAAAGAAATTTTCAGCATTGCACAGCTTCCGTTCTCCGCACCGTTGGTTGTGAAATATTTCGATTCAGGATATTTGGCGAATATCCGCCAGCAATCGCCTGCCTTTTTCTGTCAGGCAATAGTGCTGACGAGAGTTGGTCGGCTTCTCCGGGATGGTCATTGCCAGAATATCCTCCTCCAAAAGTGGCGTAACATATTTTTCCCTGAACTTGCTCCGGTTTTTCAATCTCATGACGGCCATTAATTCCTGAATCATCACAGGTTTTTCACAAGCAATCAGCATTAGTCTGACTTGGTCCCGACTTGGTCCCGATTTGGCACAATACTGCTCCCCGGCACTATCTTCCATCAATTCTGCCGCCCCATCCGAATTGTAATCCTTTCATAAAGTGCCTATAATGCCTCGCAACTCCCGCCGCTGCAGCCGCAGCCAAGCTTTCCGCTACGGGCTTTTTCGAGCGACTCTTTTCCTTCACTCCATGCAAACCAGGCAATGCCAAGCGACCCGGCGGCATCAACCATGCCGATATGAAAGAGCTCATACAGAAGACTGCTGGCAAACAGCACAACTGAGAGCAGGAGGCAGGTTTTGGTGCAATGGGCATCGGCGATAATTGCGTCGGAATGCAAAGCTTTTCCTGCCTTCATTTTGGCGCTCATCAGCCACCACATCGTGGCAATTGACACAAGAGAAACCGCAATTCCGGGAACGGTTGTCACCGGGCGGCTTCCCTGAAGGAGGTTAAGCAGTGCTCCTATAACCATGCCTGCGGCAAGGAGGTAAAATGCCCGGCCGGTGATCCGCAAGGCCTGCCGTTCGAACTGGTCACGCGATGCAACGGGGCTTTTGCGCATTCTCAGAACCATGTGCACAATTCCCGCTCCGGAAATCACCTCTACAAGACTGTCCACCCCGAATCCAAGCAGCGCAAGGGTGTCATCGCTGAATCCATACCAGATACTGACGACTGCTTCAAGAATATTATAGCCGACCGTTACAAGACCAAGTACCAGTGCAACATTCAGGAGTGATGAGGTTGATTGTGCTTTCATAATATGCTCTTTTTTCAAGAAAATAGCATCACCCATTATAGGAGAGCCTGCAACTTATTCATTATAATAGAGATGTAATATAACCAATTGTAATGCCTCTCCTGAAAAGCAAGAGATCATGCGTTACAGTAACATTACCCGATGTACAAAACTTGCAAAAATTGCCCTTTGTATCATTTTTGATTACCTTCGCTTAAGATAAAAAAGCGGGGTAACCTGCCAGGGGAAACTTCCAATTGTTGACCATTGACCTTTCGATGCCATGAGATTAGCTGTTAATATTGATCATATCGCCACCCTGCGCAACGCTCGAGGCGAACAGGAACCCGACCCGGTTGCCGCTGCCCTGCTTGCTGAAAAGTGCGGTGCAGCGGGCATTGTCTGCCATTTGCGTGAAGACCGACGTCATATTAAAGACCTTGATCTTGCAAGGCTCCGGCTCGGGGTAACCACCAAGCTTGACCTTGAGATGGCTATGACCGCAGAGCTGCAGCAGATTGCCCTGAAAACAAGGCCTGAGCTGATTACCCTGGTGCCTGAAAAAAGGGAGGAACTTACCACTGAAGGGGGATTTGATATTGCACGCCACTATGACGTACTGGCAGCATATCTGAAACCGTTTAATGCCGAAGGAATAGAGGTCAGCATTTTTATCGAGCCAGAAAAAAAGGCTATTGACCTTGCCAAACAGGCCGGTGCCGACATGGTGGAACTGCATACGGGCCTTTATGCACAAAAACAACTTGATGAAGAGATCGCTCTGGAGCTGAAAAGAATCCGTGAGGCCGCAGTCTACGCCAAAAGTCTTGGACTTAAGGTAGTCGCAGGCCACGGGCTGAACTACCTCAACATCGCTCCGTTTCGCAATATCCCGGAGATCGAGGAAGTCAGCATCGGTCATGCCATTATTGCGCGTGCCGTGATGACAGGGCTTGAAGAGGCGGTCAGGGAGATGCTCCGTATCATTCAATAGAGCCATTCACCCATGCCAGCAAACACCGACAACCGCATTACCATCGTCCTTGCAACCGCTAACCGCGACAAGGTTAAAGAGCTTCGTCCGCTGCTTGAAGCGATTTCCCCCCTTTTCAAGGTCGTTACGCTCCATGAGCTTAAGGTTGATGTCGAAATTGAGGAGACGGAAGAGACATTGGAGGGAAATGCCCTGCTCAAGGCAAGGGCTATTTTTGCCCTTCTCTCTGAACGATTTCCCTTCATGATTGCACTGGCCGACGATACCGGGCTGGAAGTGGAAGCGCTGCATGGAGCTCCGGGCGTTTACTCTGCACGATTTGCCCCTGTGGAGGATGGCCAGACTCCAACGTATAAAGAAAATGTTGCCCACCTGCTGCATTGCATGAGGGGCATTGCCAACCGTAAAGCCCGCTTCAGAACTGTTGTTGCACTCAAAGGCGCTTTTCCGTCCAAAGAAGGATGCTTTCAGTTTGAACACACTGCCGAAGGAGTTGTCCCGGGCAGCATAACCCTGGAAGAACATGGAGAAGAAGGGTTTGGTTATGATCCGCTCTTTCTGGTAAACGCTACTGGCAAGACCTATGCGGAAATGAGTACGGCGGAAAAAAACAGCCTCAGTCACCGCTCCGTTGCCGTTCAGCAGGCCATTGCTAACCTCAAAATTATTCTTCAGCAGAAAAGCATTCCATTAACCGATACCAGCACTCATCCATGACCCTCTTTGAAGCTATTGTTCTTGGTGTCGTCCAAGGACTGACTGAGTTCCTTCCAATCAGCAGCACCGCACATCTGAGAATTATTCCCGCCCTTGCCGGATGGGAAGATCCCGGAGCAGCGTTTACCGCCATCGTACAGATCGGCACCCTTATTGCAGTCCTTATCTATTTCTGGAAGGACATCTTCATCATTGTCACCGCTGTCATTGAGGGAGTCATAGGGCGCAAACCTTTGGCAAACAATAACGCCAAAATGGGATGGATGATTGTAGCTGGAACCCTCCCTATTGTCATTTTAGGCATTCTTTTCAAGTCGGAGATCGAGACCAGCCTCCGCTCGCTTTACTGGGTCAGCGGTGCGCTGATTGGTTTGGCCCTCGTCCTTTCACTGGCTGAAAACAAAATAAGAACAAAGCTGAAAAAGGGGCTGCCGCTGAAATCAATGGAAGATATCGGATGGAAAGAGGCGCTTCTGATCGGTTTGGCCCAGAGCGTCGCCCTCATTCCCGGATCTTCCCGTTCAGGGGTAACCATAACCGGCGGGCTTTTTTTAGATCTTGACCGTGCAACCGCAGCCCGTTTTTCATTTCTGCTGTCACTGCCTTCGGTATTTGCCGCAGCACTCCTGCAACTCTATCAAACCTGGCACATCATTACCTCTTCCTCTGAAAACATGACTAACATCCTTGTTGCGACCTTCGCGGCAGGTATTGTCGGCTATGCCTCCATCGCGTTTCTTATCAACTATCTGAAAAATCATACCACAAACATCTTTATTGCTTACAGGCTTGTGGCTGGCGGGGCCATTCTCTACCTTGTTACAACAGGTGTATTGCAACCATAACGGTATCATCCTGCCGTTTAACTGAATGCGACTGACTGTACTCCTGCAACTTTGTTGAGACCTTGATTTTGCCTTTAAAAATAATTCAGTTTTCAACAGAAACAGGCGGAAAATTTTTCTTATATATAGAATAATCTAAATAAACAGTTTAATCATCCAACCGTGCCATCCAGCTCATTAAGCTTAGGGCATAATGGTTTTGAAAAAGCAGACTTACACATACATACGAAATGTTCAGACGGGATCTTTACACCGGCAGAAATTGTTGAAAAAGCAGCACTCGTCGGGTTGAAGGCCATTAGTATTACTGACCATGATTCTGTTTTAGGTATTGACAAAGCAAAGCCATTAGCCTTAGAAAAAGGCATTGAGCTTATTCCTGGTGTAGAAATGAGCTCGACCTACAAGGGCTATGATATTCATATCCTTGGTTATTTTTTTAATTATCAGCATTCCGAGCTGAAAGAATATCTCGACCACTGCCGTCACCTGCGGACCGAAAGGGCTGAGCGCATGGTGAGTAAACTGGCCAAAATGGGCGTGAAGATCGGTATTGAACAGATCATCGTCAAAGCCCAGAACGGAAGTGTCGGGCGGCCTCACATTGCCGCTGTGCTTCAGGACGGAGGGTATGTCAAAAGTTTTAGTGAGGCGTTCAGCAAGTACCTCGGCTCACACAGTCCTGCTTACGTCAAAAGTATTGAGACGCATCCGGCAGATGTCATCAGGCTCATCAATAAAGCCTCCGGACTCTCTTTCCTTGCGCACCCTGCGCAGAATGTGCCCGACGAGACACTGAAGCAGTTGATTACGTTTGGACTTGACGGAATTGAAATTGTTCATCCATCTCACGACACCTACAGGCAGAATTACTACCGTGAGATAGCCAATGAGTACTTTCTGCTCTTTTCAGGAGGTTCCGACTTTCACGGAATGAAAGAGCGCGATGAAGATCTTTTTGGCAAGGTGACCATACCTTGCGAATGGGTAGCGAAAATGAAAAGCCGACTTTTACACGCATGAAAACAGGGGAATCCACGGTTATCGCATCTCATCGCATGCAATTTATGCCCTCAGCCGTCATACTTATACTGGGAAAAAAGCTTGTCCTGCAACTGAAAGATTTTTTTCTCACGATGCAGGAGTTTTTCTTCTTTTCGCTCAAGGCATTTATGGCCTTTCCAAAAATGATCCGCTATTGGAGGGATGTTCTCGATCAGGCCACGATATGCGGCACAGACTCTATTCCCATTGTGCTGGTCAGCGCTATTTCTATTGGTGCGCTTCTGGCCATTGAGGTAGGCAATCTGCTGGAAGACTTCGGAGCGAAAACCATGCTTGGACGTTCAACGGCGCTCTCGATTATCCGCGAACTTGGACCGCTTCTTATGGGCCTCATGCTCTCTGCCCGCTTCGGATCCAGAAACGGCGCTGAACTCGGTGCCATGCAGATTTCAGAACAGATTGACGCACTTCGCGCTTTCGGCACAGACCCCATTGCAAAACTTGTGATGCCCCGGCTTCTCGCCGCCCTTATTATGTTTTTGCCGCTGACCGCGCTCTCCGATTTTGCCGGTCTGCAAAGCGCGGCATACATGGCCGACCACTACCACAAAATAGACCCTGGAATATTTTGGAACGCCGTCTATCCACGGCTTGTAGCAAAGGACTTTGTGGTAGGGTTCCTTAAAGCTCCTGTATTTGCGATCATTATAACGCTGGTAAGCTGTTTTAACGGGTTTTCTGCAAGGGGTGGAACAGCCGGTGTCGGGCGATCAACCATCAAAGGGATTGTTGTTTCATCAGGTCTGGTGCTGATTGCCAATTTCTACGTTTCTAAGATAGTGCTGGAAAATATGTAACTGGATGATTGAATTACGAAATGTCAGTTTGAAATATGGTGAGAAGGAGATCCTCAAAAAGGTATCCCTGACCGTCTGTGATAACACCATCAAGGCAATTCTTGGCCCGAGCGGTGTTGGAAAAAGTACGATTCTGAAATTGATGCTCGGTCTTATCAAGCCGAACAGCGGGCAGGTGCTTGTTGACGATACCGATATAACGCCGTTGAAGGAGTCCGCACTCTATGGCATACGGCGCAAGATGGGCATGGTTTTTCAGGGAAATGCACTCTTCGACTCGTTGACCATCAGCCAGAACCTTGGCTTTTTTCTTCGTGAAAACATGAATCTCCCGGAGGAAGAGGTAAACCGGAGAGTTACTGAGCAGATCCAGTTTGCCGGTCTTGAAGGCTATGAAGATCAACTGCCTGAAAGCTTGAGTGGCGGAATGCGCAGAAGGGTTGCTATTGGCAGGGCACTGATTTTCAAGCCTCACATGATCCTCTTTGATGAACCAACCGCAGGGCTTGATCCGGTCAGCTCAAAAAAAATTCTTTCGCTCATCAGTTCGCTGCGCCATCACAACAACCTTGGCGCCGTTATTGTTACTCATATTATTGATGACGTTTTTAACGTTGCCGACTCCGTTGCTGTACTCTACCAGGGTGAAATCATTTTTGACGATGTGACCGAAAAACTTCATGAGTCAAAGCATCAGTTCATCCAATCGATTCTTTCTGATAAAATTCTTGAATTATAACATTACTTAAGACTCTCACCCGTATGAAAAATCCGAACGCTTTGAAATGGAGCGATCTGAAGACTGGAATATTTTTTGTTTTAGGCATCTGTTTTGCTGCCTATATGGGACTGGTCATCGGTAAAAACAGCAACCTGTTTTCAGGTGTAACAACCATAAAAATTCTTTCGAACGATGTTCAGAGCCTTGCTGAAAACAACTTTGTCTCGGTGTCAGGCAAAAAAATAGGAACCGTTTCAAAAATGGAGTTTGAAAGAAGGAATGGTGAGCTTTTCGTCGTTGCCACTCTCAGGCTGAAAAACGAGTTTGCCCCCCTTGTTACAAAGGATGCCAAAGCTACCATTAAGTCCCTCGGTGTGCTGGGCGACAAGTATGTTGATATCAAAACAGGAAAAGCAGCTCCCGTCAACAGCGGTGATTTTATTATCCTTGAATCGGAGGATGGCATGGCCAGCCTCACGACCAACGCAAATAACGCTTTTGTCAAAATCAATGAGCTTCTTGAAAACCTGAACAACGGCAAAGGTATGGCTGGAAGGCTTATCTCAGATGAGAAAATGGGTGACGAACTTGCCGAAACCATCAGCAGTCTGAAAAAAACAACCGCGGAACTCTCGAAAGTAACACAGAAAGCCTCACATGGAGATGGGCTTCTTCCCAAGCTTCTTAATGACAAGGCTCTGGCTAAAAATACCGGGGAGACCATTGAACGGCTTAATGAGGCTGCATTGAAAACCGAATTACTGATTACCAAACTCAATAACGAGAAAGGTACCATTGGACAGCTTTCCTCGAATCCGATACTCTATAACAACCTTTCACGGACGCTTGCCTCGCTTGATTCTGTGCTCGTTGACCTGAAAAGAAAGCCGGGTCGCTATGTCAAGTTCAGTCTCTTTTAAACGCCGATAAAGCTACTACCGTTGCTCCGCTTCATTCTGGTATCAGGCATGCTCCTTGCAGGATTAAGCACTGCGCTTCCAGCTAATATCCTGGTCCATGATTTCAGGCTGGTTGAAGCCGTTATGGAAAAAGCCGTGAGCGACACTGTTTTTCCCGGGGCAAGCCTTGCCGTTTTGTACAAGGGCAAGGTTGTTTTTCACAAGGCATTCGGCAGAATGACCTATGACTCCAACAGCAGCCCTGCCGATACGACAACGATGTATGATCTTGCCTCTTTGACCAAGGCTGTCGTCACCACCAGTATTGCTATGCAGCTTGTCGAACGGGATTCACTCTCGTTGCAGGATCCTGTATCGAGGTACCTGACAGGTTTTGCAAAGAACGGCAAGGAAATGGTGACGATTGAGCAGCTCATGCGCCATACCTCCGGGTTACGAGCCCACACGTTTTATGCAAAAAGCTGCGATACCCCTCAAGAGCTTTTCAGTGCCATTGAGGCCGATACCCTGCTCTCCCGGCCTGGAACAACAACCCTTTACAGCGATCTCAACTTCATGCTTGTTGGCAGAATCATTGAGAATATCACTGGCCAAACCCTTGCTGCAAACTTTCACCAGCGATTTGCTGCGCCGCTCGGCATGAATTCGACCATGTTCACGCCGCCGCCATCACTGGTCTGGCGCATTGCCCCGGTTGAAAAAGATACTCTCTGGCGATTCAAGGTTCAGCGACCACTTGTCAACGACCAGAATGCTGCATTGCTCGGTGGGGTTGCCGGCCATGCAGGACTTTTTTCAACTACCGGAGACCTTGTTGATATGGTACGCGTGCTGATGCATAGCGGAACCTTAAACGGCCGCACCTATTTCCGTGCAGCAACACTCAGGAAATTTCTTGCGCGAAATGGCAATCCGAGAGCGGTGGGATGGGACGTGCGCTCATCTGACGGCCACTCCTCGGCAGGAGATTATTTTTCCAACTTCTCATACGGCCATCTTGGCTACACCGGAACAAGCATCTGGATTGATCCGGAAAAAGAGCTCGCGGTCATTCTGCTCAGCAACAGGGTCTACCCCTCGTCCGAGAACATTAAAATCCGCAAATTCCGACCGCTGCTTCACAACTGCGTCGTGCAGTGCCTGGGCTTATAAGTCAGGCAAACAAACCTTGCATCGGCACAATAGGAAGCGGAACAGGCTTCAGCGACTCCTGACGGAAGATTAAGTTTGCAGCCATGCGCCCGGTAAAAGCTGCTGCCTCCATAAGAAAAACCGGGGCGTCAACCTTTACCCAGTCGCCGGCAAGAAAAAGATTTGAGTATGGCGTTTCAATCTCAGGACGACGGGCATGATCACCCGGAGCCCACCTTGAAAAATTGGACTGTTGCATGAAGAGCTCCTGCAAAACCTTTGCCTCACGGGTTTCAGGAAACATGGTATGGAGCTCCTGAAGCATCGTCGCCTTGATCTCCTCTTCCGGCCTGATATCTTTTGGCGCAATGGCATAGGCATGCAGTTCAACAACAGTGCCTCCATGCGTTTTGGCCCACGAAATGAAGGGCTCCTGAAAATGCGAATATAAAGAGATGGAGTCGGTATAGGTATAGCCCGAAACGGTATAGAAAGGGAACTCCGCCGAATGAATCGGCCGGTCGATCCAGAGACGGTAAACCGCATAAGGATCAGCCTCGCCGAGCGAAGCAACTTTCGATTCAAACTCAGGACGCTTCAGCTCCGAAGCTTTTACCAGCGTACGGGTACCGCGTACATCGGAAGCCACAATACAATAATCACAGGCAAGAAGCTCACCATCTCCAACTCCAGGGGCCCCTTCACGCGTCACCAGAAGCTTTTCGCCCTGATGCACAACAGCCAGCCCCGCAAGCGCTGCCTTGGGCGGCCCGCTAACCGGATTTCCTGTTGCGTCATAGCGACCGGCATGGCATGGGCAGTAAAATCCGCCAGTAAGTACATCGGGGCTGACCGGGCACCCCATATGCGTGCATCGCCCGTCATAGGCAACATAACCGCTCCCTTTGCGGCCAACCATAACCGGCACACCATCAGCCGTAACAAATGAAACATATCCCTTTTGCGGAACCGATGCGGGATCAACGCTCAAAAAGAGAGCACTTCCACTCTCCGGCGAATCCACCACAACTCCGGAAACTTTTTCGCCATCGATCTTGATGCTCCTTGCTGTACTCCCCTTGCGAAGCTTCACCCCAAGTTCCTTAAGCTTGGCCTCAAGAGGGTCGATAAGAGCGGTCATGCAGTCGCGATTGGTTATTTTGAAGGAAAGCCCTTCCGGACTGCCCATAAAATAAAAATGAAAATAGCGGAGCGCCTCAGCCGCCGACAAGACCTCCATACGGTTCATGGTAGCATCAGAAAATGGATGCAGTACGGTATCAATAAATGCAGGAAGTGCTTCACCATTCCGGCAATAAGTCATAAAATCAATGGAGTCATACTTGCTGAACGTCTTTTTGTACTCGTAGCGGAACAACTCCCCCGTCGAAACCAGCCCTTTGTAATTTTTCAGAAAAGAGATCATATCAAGCCGGCTTGACTGCCCTACAATCGAGAGGACATTGAGGGGAAACAGCTTCGGCGTCTGACCGAATACCTCTTCAGGAGAGTTTTTAAAAATCACGGGATATCCGGGAGAGGCCGAGAAAACCTCCTGCTTGACGCCTGCATAGGCGAACAGCTCATTAAGATTGTAATACTGGTCAAAAAAGCCATGAAAACCATGCTCTACCGGAAAGCGCTCACCAAGAGCGTCAAGATCCCAGCCGGTAAGCTTCCCCCCAAGTGCATCAGAAGACTCGACAAGCGTCACCTCAAAACCCCTGCGAGCCAACTCCATCGAAGCACTGATACCTGCCAGTCCCCCACCAATAATCACAACCTTCTTTGAAACCTCAAGCCTCTCCTTCCCCTCCGCGCCTTCCGCGTTACCATAAAACTCCTTTCTTGGCTGATAATATCCAACCAGCCCTGCGGTTCCTGCTGCGGCAACACCAGCACCAATACCAGTGCGCAACATCATTTTTTTTATAAACTCACGTCGTTCCATAAGATAAAGAGGGTGTTAAACCGAATGTAAAGTCCACTTTCAAACCGTTATATTTACTTTAACAATTAATAGTTGCTTAAACAACACTCAGACGCAAACCATTACCATGCAATGGCTGATTCTTCCATTAATCTTGCCCGGCTTATCCGCAAGGAAGCTGCGCGGCTCGGATTTGCAGCCATAGGGTTTTCCTCTCCAGTACCGCAACCGGTTGCGATGCAGCACTATACCGCGATGATTCGGGAACAGCGGCATGGAGAGATGAGCTATATGGAGACCCGAATGGAGGAACGGGCCGATCCAGCCCTTCTTTTCCCCGGTTTGCAAACCATCATCTCCGCTGCAATCAGCTATAATTATCCGGTCAACTATAGCTTTGGCTACCCGAAGATTTCGAAATATGCGCTGATCGACGACTATCATACGGTTGTCAGGACAAAACTTGAGCAGCTCCTTGCTGCGATACAGTTGCTTGTGGAAGAGCCTATCCATGCAAGCATAACGGTTGACAGCTATCCGCTTTTTGAAAAAACGTGGGCAGAAGAGGCCGGCATCGGAAAAACCGGAAAAAACACCCTTCTGAAGGTTCCCTCTGCCGGATCGTATGTCTTTCTTGGAGAAATCCTTGTCGACAGGGAGATC
>CAIPKT010000177.1 GCA_903865705.1 uncultured Chlorobiaceae bacterium | reverse complement strand
GTCAGAGGCGCGCGCCATGGAGACGGTGCCCCGGATATGCTGTTCACGCGAAAATTCAGCTTGAAGCTGTTGGCCGGAACCGCCGGAACCGTCTCCGAGTGGGTCTCCTGTCTGGGCCATAAATCCCGGTATGACACGGTGAAAGGTGAGGTCGTCATAAAAACCTTTGCGGGTCAACTCTTTGATGCGAGCCACATGGCGCGGGGCAACACTGGGAAGCATCTGGATGACTACTCGTCCTGATGGCAGGTCGAGATAGATCGTGTTTTGGGGATCGAGCGCAGGTGCGGCAGAAGCAGTCAAGGGGAGCAAGGCACCCAAAAGCCCAAATAAGATGACAAGAATTCGAAAGGGTTTGTTCAGCATGAAGTATTTATTTCGTTTAAATGAATATCTTTTTGAAGTATAGCAAGAATGAAGAGAGAATCAATGAGAAACTGAGCAGGAGGTACTTGCCATGAAAAATTTCTATCGTTCAATTTGTCCAGGTGTGTTATTATTGCTTTCGACCGGGAGTGGATTGGCCGCCGACGGTGCGAATAATAATTTCAACAGTCTGCTGTGGATGCAGGCTTCGGCGGAATATAAGGCCAACACAACACAAGCTTACAATACGGCTTTGAGGAACATCGATGCCGCCCTTCGGGATCGAAAGTGGACGGCAGCTAAAGAACAGGTTGGTGACTGTTCCTCTTTACCTCCCGCCATTGTGATGGACATTGATGAAACGGTTCTGGATAACTCCAGGTATATGGGGAAGGTTGTTCTTGAAGGTGGGGAGTGGAGTCCGGTGACTTGGAATGAGTGGGTTGCCCTGCAATCGGCAACGGCTGTTCCCGGGGCGGTCGAGTTCATCAATGCCATGAAAGGCAAACATGTCAGGGTTATCTTTATTTCCAACAGGGAATGCATGAAAGGTGGCAATCCGGGAACGGGAAATAATTGCCAGGAGGCGGGTACGATTGAAAACCTTGCGAAAGTCGGTGTGGCGGGTGTTCTGCCTGAAGACCTCCTGTTACTGGGCGAAAGGGATGGCTGGACTTCCGAGAAGAAGAGCCGGCGGGAATATGTTTCGAAAAAATACCGGATAGTGATGTTGTTCGGGGACGATTTTGGTGACTTTTTACCGGATGTGAAATCCAATATTACACCCCAGGAGCGTGACCGGCTGGTCGGTGAAAACAAAAAAAATTGGGGCCGGAAATGGTTTATGTTGCCAAATCCCACCTACGGGTCGTGGATCAACATTCTGCGTGATCCGAAGTCGCAGTATATCATGAAGTACTGAAGACACCTCTGCAACACAAAAAAATTACTGATGGTTTACTGCTGAAGTTGAACACTTTTTACGCTTAGGAAAAAAAGTGTTCAACTTCAGCGGCATTCGCTTTCGGGGTTCGCCCGAATATGCACATTATGCTGATAGGCTATATCAGCTTATCAGAACTTGTACCTGATTCCGGCAAGGATGTTATGGCTCTCCCAGCTTACGTCATTTAAATCGATTGGACATTCAATACCTTCAGGCTTGAGATAACGGTACCCAACATCAATGGTAATGTTTTCAGAAACCTCATAACCTACACCTGCTCCGAGTTGCCAGGCAAAATAGGTATCGTCAAGCCAAGGGTCTGAAATACCAGGATCATCATCGGCGTTAATATGAGCTATACCAAGACCAGCCATAACATACGGCTTAAATCCTGAGCCTGCATTTAAATCGTAATAGCCGTTAGCCATAACAGTTAAGAGTGACGCGCCAAGAGTGTCATTGGTATAATCATTTTCCTGATACCCAACGGCACCTTCAACCCTGAATTCGTCAAAATCGTAGCCAACTGCACCGTTTACGACAAAACCGGAATCAACTCCATAAGTATAGCCAGACTCTTTGAAATCACCCGCAATTCCAAGACCAACAGATCCGCTGACATAAAGAGCTGCGTATGCAGGAGCTATAGCAAGACCTGCAAAAAGAATGGATAGAAGAAGTGTCTTTTTCATTTTCACTCCAATTATGGTTCTTTAAAGTCCTAACAATTACATCACATGTTGCCAGATAAACAATTCAATAAACCGCTGTTCTGATAATTGAATTTTTATCATGTTTATACACCTTACAATAAACAAAGGAGGGATGTAATTAGTTTTGGTTTGGCAGCGGGGAACTATGCACTATTTTAATGACGATTATTAGTGGTGCTTCACAGAAAGCCGATGGGGTTGCATCAGTAAAGTTGATTCAGCTCAAGACGTCGCAGTTTTGGAGCCTTCTTTGCTGTGGCAGCAACTACCGCCAGCGTCATTATTCCGCCGAAAATCACTGATGGCACCAGCCCCATCAGGCGTGCAGCAATACCTGATTCAAAAGCACCCAGTTCATTGGATGAGCCAATAAAAATGCCGTTGATGGCGGAAACCCGGCCACGCATTTCGTTGGGTGTCACGAGTTGCATGATAGTTGTGCGCAAGACTACCGACACACCGTCGCAAACACCGGAGAGTATTAGCAGGAAACCGGCAAGCCAGATGTTTGTGGACAAGGCAAAAGTTATAATGCAGAGTCCAAATCCGGCTACCGATCCAAGCAACCAGCGTCCGGCATGAAGATTAATTGGATGGCGTGCCAGAAAGAGTCCTGTCATCACGGCGCCTATTGCCGGAGCTGCACGAAGGATGCCCAGCCCTTCTGGTCCGTAATGAAAAACATCGTGAATGAAGGCTGGCAGCAAGGCTACCGCGCCACCGAAGAGAACGGCGAACATATCGAGTGAAAGTGCGCCGAGGATAATCTGGTTGCTGAATACAAATTTGAATCCTCCGGCGATGCTCTGGAAGATGGGTGTGCTTTCAGCAGAGGGTGGCTCCTTGATGCGGAGCGAAAAGAGTGCCAAGGCAGCTCCCAGGCTCAGAATGGCCGCAGCACCGTATCCGGCCGTTTTTCCTGCAAATCCAACCAGAATCCCGCCCAACGCCGGGCCGATTACCAGTCCAAGCTGGAAGACGGAACTGCCGATACCGGATGCGCGGGTATATTGTTCACGGGGCAGAATGATAGCAAACAAAGTGCTGTATGACGGGCTGATAAAGGCTCGGGCAACCCCGTTAAAGGCAATAGCGCCGTAAAGCCAGTATGAAGGGTTTCCACCTGTCAAGCCTGCCGATACGGCAGTCAGCGTCAGGGCGCTGAGAAAGACCATCAAAGAGGCGAGTACTCCAAACAGACGTCTGGAGTAGTGATCGACCGCATAACCGGCAAAGAGTGCGCAGGAGAAGTAAGGGATAACCTCGGCCAGTCCTATCAAGCCTAGTGCAAGGGTGTCGCGCGTCAGTTCATAGATGTGCCAGCCAACAACAATTGCCATCATCTGGTAGGAAAGCACAATCAGAAAACGAAATATCAGCAGTTTGAGAAAAGCAGGTGATAATTTATCATTAAAATGCATGAATATTTTTTCTGAATGAACCCTCATTTCTTCGGCAAATTGTACCGTTCACTCTCATAAAGACCAAACTTTATGGCACTTGCAAGCGGATACTATAAAGATACCATTTATATGGGATGTTGTTTCACTGTCGGGTGGTGCCCTGAAGGTTTATTGACACTTTGTAAGGCACCCGAAACAATCAGTGGCGGTCGTTTTTTACGATGTTCTTTATATATTTTCTGATATTGATGATGGTGTTGCTGAATGCTATTAATCCCCCTTGTTCATGAATATTGGTATTCCGAAGGAAATTAAAATTAAAGAGAACAGGGTGTCCTGTACTCCTGCAGGTGTTCGCCATCTCGTGAGCGGTGGCCACCATGTTGTTGTTGAACGTGGAGCAGGCGAAGGAAGCGGCTTCAGCGATGAAAAGTACAGGCGTTCCGGCGCGATTATTGCCGCTTCAGCCGCAGAGGTCTGGAAAAATGATCTTATTGTGAAGGTCAAGGAGCCTCTTGCCGTAGAGTTTGAATTTTTAAGGGAGGGTCAGATACTTTTCACCTTTCTGCATCTTGCCAGTGCGCCTGAGCTTGCCCGTCGTTTGATCAAGGCTAAAACAACGGGGATTGCCTATGAGACGGTTGAGCATGGCGGCCATCTGCCGTTGCTTGCTCCCATGAGCGAAGTTGCCGGAAAAATGAGCATCATCATGGGTGGCTTTTATCTTGCCCGTCATCAGGGCGGTGAAGGTAAGCTGCTTGGTGGCCTTCCCGGAGTGCTTCCGGCAAAGGTACTGATTCTTGGAGGTGGTTCTGCAGGGACAAATGCTGCAAGAGCTGCAGCAGGTCTCGGAGCAGAGGTTACCATCATGGAAATCAATCAGGATAGATTGCGCGAACTTGATAATCTCATGCCACCGCAGGTTCATACCCTCTATGCCAATGAACAGAATCTTGAGGAGATGCTTGCTGATGTTGATCTGATTGTCGGTGCCGTGCTGGTTACCGGTGCGAGTGCCCCAAAACTGTTGACACGATCCATGCTTCAAAAAATGAAGCCGGGGGCAGTGATTGTCGATATTGCCATCGATCAGGGAGGGTGCTTTGAAACATCACATCCGACCACGCATGAAGATCCGGTTTTTATAGAAGAGGGGATTGTTCATTACTGTGTTGCCAATATGCCGGCAGCATATCCCCGCACATCCACTGACGGGCTTACGGGAGTTACCCTTCCTTACATCAGAAGAATTGCTGACCTTGGTCTTGATAGCGCCATGGTAATGGTGCCCGGACTTTCAGGCGGACTTAATACCTGGAATGGACATATGATCCATAAGGAGGTTGCCCATTCACTTGGCCTGCCGGTTCACGAGAACCCCTTTATCTGAAACACAGGAAGCCATCCCGACACAAAAGGGATGGCTTCCTGTGTTTTGGGGTACAGCAATGAAATCTCATTTTTTCGCTGACTTATCGGCGCTGGATGCGGTTGATTACCTCAGCAAGCCGGTCAATCTCTTCTTTGGTATTGTAGAAGGCGAGTGATGGCCGTATCGTTCCTTCAACACCGAACCGGCGTAAAGACGGCTGGGAGCAGTGGTGGCCGGTACGGACGGCAATTCCTTCGCGGTCAAGCAGTTTGCCTACCTCTTCGTTGGGGAGTTTGCTCAACACAAAAGAGAGCACTCCGACCTTGTTTCGTGCAGTTCCGATCATGCGCAGTCCTGGAATCCCAATCAAGCGTTCGGTACCGTACTCGGTCAGCTCATGCTCATAACGGGAAATGTTATCGAGCCCGATTTTGCGCACATAGTCGAGTGCTGCTCCAAGGCCTATGGCATCGCCAATTGATGGAGTTCCGGCTTCGAATTTTGCAGGAGGTTCGTTGTAGATTGTCTCTTCAAACCGTACGTCCTGGATCATGTTGCCGCCGCCCTGCCATGGCGGCATGAGCTCAAGCAGTTCCCGTTTTCCGTAGACCACACCGATACCGGTTGGGGCAAATATTTTATGGCCTGAAAAAACAAAGAAATCGGCATCCAGATCCTGCACATTGACCGGTATATGGGCAACCGACTGGGCGCCATCGATCAGCACTTTGGCATCGAACCGCTTTGCCAACTGGATCATCTCCTTAATTGGAAGTATGGTTCCAAGGCCGTTTGAAGCATGGGTCAGTGATACAAACTTTGTGCGGGGCCCGAGCAGCTTGGTGTACTCTTCCATGATAATTTCGCCACGGTCGTTGACCGGCACCACCTTGATGCGCGCTCCTCTTTCGTGCGCAACCATCTGCCAGGGAACAATATTGGCGTGGTGTTCAAGGATCGAAAGCACAATTTCGTCGCCCGGCTGGAGGAACTTGCGTCCCCATGTCTGTGCTACCAGATTGATTCCTTCTGTGGTGCCCCGGACATAGATGATTTCTGTTGCGGAGCTTGCGCCAATGAACTGCCTGATTTTTTCACGGGCACCTTCGTAGGCGTCGGTTGCGCGGGCGGCGAGGGTATGAGCCCCGCGATGGATGTTCGAGTTGTCTGTTGCATAGAACTGCGCCACAGCGTTGATGACGCTCAGCGGTTTCTGCGTTGTAGCTGCATTGTCGAACCAGACAAGCTGTTTGCCGTGAATCTTTTGATGCAGCACCGGAAAGTCCTTGCGTATGGTGGCGACATCAAACCCTTCAGCCTGGTGAACGGGTTGGCTGGGTTCACGCAGAAAGTAGTAGGGCTCTGCAGGAACATCCGGCAGACTGAACGGCATTAGGGTGCTGTCAGGCTTCGCCGGTGTTGCAGTTGGCCGTATTGGGGCCGGTGCTTTTCCCGGGAGCTCAGGATGGGGGCTGGAAGAGCGCTCAACGGTTCCAGGGAAGGGGAGCCCAAAGTTATCTCCCGAAGAAAGATTCGGAATGCCGCGAAGGGAACGAAAAACGTTCTCCAAATCAGGGCTTCCCTGTTCCTGCTCAAACGTCCTGTAAAGCTTTTCTGCATAACATTGACCCTCTGTAGGGCTACCTGCCGTGCCAGGCAGTTCAGGACTCTGCTCCCGTAACTGGTTGGTGGAAAAAGCGTCAGGGGCAATTGCCGGAGGGATTATTTTCGGAAGTGCGCCGGTTGATGCAACAGGATCCTGTGCTGCGGCAAAGAGCAGACTGAAGGGAAATTCGTCTTCAGCCGGAAGACCACCGTTCAGGGTGGTGAAAAACGGGGCAATGTTGTCAGCGTCATCCGGTTTTGCCGGCAGGGTACGCTGTATGAACTGGTCGAGCCCGTATGAACCGTTTTTATTGTCGGAATAGTTCTGCTGCTCGGTCAGTTTGTTGGCGTGATGGCCAAGCGGTTCTTGCTTTTTTTCTGGCTGAGCCGGAAGCTCTTCAGAAAAGTAGGGAAGATCCGGATGCTGGGGTAATTCCTGCCCCGGGAGATGATTTGCAGTATCCAATCGGCCAGGGTCGCCGTGAGCCCGTTTGTCGTTTATGGTTTCAGCAAAAGAATATGGGGCCCCTGCGCCGTCAGTTTCAAATTTTGGAACACTTCCTGCCTCAGGAAGCTCGTTGAACAGGCGGCTTGCAAGCTGTGCAATGAACACCGGACTGATGATATCACTCCCGATTCCCGGAATGCTGGGTTGCTCATTTTTATGTGGCATAAGTACAAGAGTAATCCATAGAGAGGCTCCCTGAATTCAGTTCTTCGGAAGAGTGCCTCTCTATAGTAGTTTATTGTCGCGGTTCTATTTCGTTTTAGGGGTTGTCTGGCGATGTTCGTAATCGTGATAGTAGCCTACCTCAACATTTTCAAGGATGGCAAGCGCATCATCGGTCAGAACAGCCAGTGACGAATAGAGTGTCAACAGGTATGAGGCGACGCCCAGCTTGTCGAGTCCCATCAGGCGTGCTGAAAGGCTTGGGCTGATCTCACCGGGGATTCCTGCCTGATGCAGTCCAACCACACCTTGCTCATTTTCGCCAACACGAACAAGAATAATATTGGTTGTGCCATGAACCGATTTGTTGTTCTTGTTGATTTCAAGCTTGTCGCATGGAATAAGCGGCACGCCACGCCAGGTCAGGACAGGTGTTCCGAAGAGATTGATGGTCGGAGGCGGCACGCCGCGCCAGGTGCATTCGCGCTCGAAGGCCGCAATGGCTTTCGGGTGGGCGATAAAGAAGGCTGGTTTTTTCCATACTTTCGTGAGCAGATCGTCCAGATCATCAGGTGTCGGTGTGCCGTAGCGAGTGCTGATGCGCTGTCCGGGATCGGCAGAATGAAGAAGGCCGAACTCTCTGTTGTTGATGAATTCCCATTCCTGACGCTCCTTGACGCCCTCGATCGTCAGGCGCATCTGCTGCTCTATCTGGTTGTAGGGCTCATTGTAAAGGTCTGAAACCCTTGTGTGCACCCGAACAACGGTCTGTATAGCCTGGAGCGAGTATTCGCGGGGCTTGTTGGAATAATCGACATAGGTTTCCGGGATTTCAACATTTTCAGCGAACCCGGCAATAAGGTCAATGTGCTTTTCACCGTGCTTGTTGACGGTTGAGCGTATTTTAAGGTAATCTTCTACCGACGCCTGAAATGATTCCTTCAGTGCAGGAGATTCCTTGAAGAGCTTTTCGATATCGACACTCGAGAGTGAGAAATAGGAGCCGGGGGTAATGGTCCGGATGGTGACCGATGACGGCTTGTCGGAAACAAGATCCTCTTCACCGAAGAACTCTCCCTCCGAAAGCAAGGCGATACGAAGATCTTCTCCGTGCAGGCCCTTGCTTAAAATTTCGACCTGACCGTGTGCAATGATGAAAATTTTATGGCGATCCTCACCTTCAAGAATCAGGGTGTTGCCCAGTTCCGCCTCTTCAAGCACAAACTTTCTTGCAAGGCTGTTGATGATATCCTCATCAAACGAAGCAAAAAGGGGAATGCTTTTCAGTGATTCTGGTCTGAATGACGCTGTGCCTCTGTGAAAATCAATGCCGATGCGCTCTGGCTTCTGCAATTCAATTTTTGTGCGGTTTACCCGGTAGGTGCCGGATGAGACATTTACCCACGGGAGAAGCTTTAACAGCCATCTCGGGGTTATGGAGTTCATCTGGGGAGCTGTTTTGGTTGTATTCGCCAGATTTCTTGCTACGGTGGTCGTTACACTGCGCTGTAATTGACTGTTAGGTTCCTGAAGTGCGTTTGACATGGTCATGCAATGGTTTAAAAGTGATTGGTGAACTGTTTCTATTGAGCACCAAAAACGGCCTGTTTTTTAAATAACGACGGGTTCATTTTCAAACTGGTAGAGCAGTGTCGAGAGATATCGTTCACCGGTATCGGGCAGAATGACGACAATTCGTTTTCCTTGATTCTCTTCGCGTTTTGCAAGTTGCAGTGCGGCATATACTGCTGCTCCTGACGATATGCCGACAATCAGTCCTTCTGTCTTGGCAAGTTCACGACCTGTGCGGAGTGCATCTTCATTTTTGACTGGAATAATTTCATCGATAACCTCTTTGTTGAGTGTATCGGGCAGAAAGCCGGCGCCAATGCCCTGTATTTTGTGTGGTCCGGGTTTGCCACCGGCAATAACCTGTGAGTCGAAAGGCTCTACAGCAACAATTTTAACCTCAGGGTTTCGCTGTTTGAGTACCTCTCCAACACCGGTTATCGTGCCGCCAGTGCCAACGCCGCTAACAAAGATGTCAACGTTACCATCGGTATCGTTCCATATTTCAAGTGCGGTTGTTGTACGGTGGATTTCAGGATTCGCAGGGTTTTGGAACTGCTGAGGGATAAAGGAATTCGGATATTTTGCGTGCAGTTCATCGGCTGTTCTGATTGCTCCGAGCATCCCTTCCGACCCCGGTGTCAATATCAGTTCAGCACCGAGCGCCTTGAGGAGGTTCCTGCGTTCAATACTCATGGTTTCAGGCATGGCCAGAATCAAACGGTATCCTTTGGACGCGGCAATGAACGCAAGGGCAATACCGGTATTGCCGCTCGTCGGCTCGATAATGATGCTCTCTTTATTAAGTAATCCCTGTTTTTCAGCATCTTCGATCATTGAAAAACCGATGCGATCCTTGACGCTCCCTCCCGGGTTGAAGTATTCAAGTTTGGCTATAATAGTAGCCTCTGTTCCATGTTCTCGATTAAAATTTCCAAGTTCAAGAAGAGGGGTGTTGCCGATAAGATCAGTCAACTTTTTTGCAATACGTCCCATGGGTAGTGATTTTTTTAGGGAGATGGCTCTTGAAATATCATTCACAATTGTTAATAAAATTAATGATGAACTCTAAACTTTTTATTCGAAATTTCCTAATCAGTTCTTTGAATAAGATAGCGCTGTTTTTGCCCTATTTTCGCGTTTCTTCATGTACATTTAAACATACTATACCTTCGAAAATAGTCTTTGTAAAGTGGGCAAAGAATGGTAAATTTTCGCCGGATTGACTGGTGAGTCTGCAGCGAGTTGCATTTGCTTTTACTACAGTTTAATGCAGACAACATTCCTGACCAGGTATTGGAAAAAGACCATGAGTTCGATGCCTCTCCTTTCTGTCTTGATATCAATGCCCTGGTTTTGTAAACGTCCAACTCATTGGATATGGATTTTTTTTCCCTCCTCTACTTCCGGTTTAAAAAAGTCTGGAAATCGATTCGCCTTTACCTGGCTATTGCCGGTCCCGGCCTTGTTGTGATGATTGCCGACAATGATGCCGGTGGAATTACTACCTATGCCGCTACAGGCGCCAAATATGGTTATCATCTGATATGGTTTTTGCTTCTTCTCATTCCCGTAGCTTATTATGTACAGGAGATGACCGTGAGGTTGGGAGCAGTGACCAAGCGTGGACATGCTGAGGCGATTTTTGAGAGTTTTGGCGCATTCTGGGGATGGTTTTCACTCATCGATTTGATGATTGTCGACTGGCTGACGCTTGTCACTGAATTTGTAGGGATGACTGCGGCGTTAAGCATTTTTGGAGTACCTGCCTGGCTAACCGTGATTCTCGTTGTCTTGCTCATGAGCGTCATTGTGCTGAACGGGCGCTACTGGACCTGGGAGAAGATTGCACTCGGATTTTGCTTGCTGAACCTGATCTATATTCCTGCGGCATTCATGGTCAATCCTTCTCTTGCTGATATTGCCGGTCAGGGTCTTATTCCCAATCTTCCCGGTGGCTTGAACAATGAGCTTTTTTTTCTGCTCATGGCCAATATCGGAACCACCATTGCTCCCTGGATGCTCTTTTTCCAGCAAAGCTCAGTTGTTGACAAGGGATTGCAGGAAAAAGACATCAAAATGGGCAAGCTCGATACCTTTATCGGCTCTATCATCACGGTTTCGGTTGCGATTTTCATTGTGATTGTTACTGGAACGCTGCTGAATGGAGCACCAATCGATGATGCTGCCACCGCCGCCAAAATGCTGATGAAAACGAACCACTATGTTGGTGCATTCATGGCCATAGGGCTCTTTAATGCCGGTCTGCTCGGCGCAATCTGCATATCTCTGGCAAGCTCCTGGGCATTTGGTGAAATCTTCGGATGGGCGCACTCTCTCAATACCAAGGTGAAGGAAGCTCCCTGGTTTTATATCTCCTTTTTTATTACCCTTGCTACGGCCGGTGTTATTCCACTCATACCGGGAGCTCCGCTTGTGCTGATTACTCTCTTTGTCCAGGTTGTTGCGGTCACGCTTCTGCCTGCTGCGCTGGTGTTTCTGATTCTTCTGCTCAATGACAAAAAAACAATGGGGGAGTATGCCAATACTCCATTGCAAAATATTGTCAGCACTACGATTGTTGTGGCAATTATCATACTCTCGACGCTGTACGGCGTCAGTGCGCTTTTCCCCAACCTTTTTCAGTAATTGAGGATATCAGGCCATGAGGACCTTCAATCAGTTTTTCAGCAAGATCCGTGAAATCAACCAGCGCTACTCCAAGCCAACGGTTGAAATGTCGCGGGCGGTCAAAATCTCTTTGGCTGTACTCCGGGTTTATCTCTTTCTTCTGGTGGTGCTGATGATCTATAAATTCATCACGGTTATCAAGGTTGTATAAAACGGAAATACAAATGGTTACAGTACTGGATCGTGAATTTTTTCTGAGTGAGATTGTCGGGCGCCGCATTTACCTGAAATCGAATTCAATTGGCAAGCTTAAAGATGTTGTCATACAGGAGAACGCGGGTAAAATTCCCGAGGTAACCCATATACTGGTTCACCGTCCCTATGGTGACCCTCGTCTTTTGATTCCCTGGGAAAAAATTACTCTGATTTCAAACACTGAAATTGTTTCGGACATTACCAGCGCTGAGGGTTATGAATTGAACCCGCTCGACAACCACATTTTTCTTAAAGACTATATCCTCGATAAGAAAATTCTTGATATGGATGGTCATGAGGTTGAGGTAGTTTATGATGTCAAACTGCTCTTTCAGAACGAAAAACTATTTGTCAGCGAAGTTGATTTTAACCGTTTTCGCATTCTGAGAAGGATGGGTTTTAAAAAGCTTGCAAATTACCTTGCACGGTACAAGGAGGGTTCCAGTATTTCATGGCTTTATGTTCAGCCGCTTCCCGAAACCATCGGAAGTTTTGAAGGTAACGTCAAGCTCAACGTGCTCAAGGAAAATATTAATGATATCCATCCAGTGGATCTTGCTGATATTCTTGAAGAACTGGAGGGCAATCAACGCTTGGCGGTGTTTAACGAGATTGAGCCGGAACTGGCATCAGATACCCTCGAAGAGGTTGAGCCAAGGGTTCAGCGGGAACTTATCCGGTCAATGCAAAAAGAGAAGGCAGCCGGATTGATCAATGAAATGAGTCCTGCACAGGTTGCCGAAATACTCTCGATATTGCCAGCATCTGATGCTGATGAGATTATTGAGTTTGTTGATTATGAAAGCAAGCAGAGGGTACAGCAGATCATTGAGCAGAATGATGAAAACATCATGCTCTATTCCACACAAAAAGTTATCAAACGTCCTGTTGAGACGATTGTCAAGGATGTTATCGATAATTTCCGTGCTGTTGCCGGTGACATGGATGTCATTATGTATGTTTATGTTGTCGATGCGGATAATATGCTGCAGGGTGTTGTCGATATCAGGGAGTTGATTGCGGCCGATCCAGAGCAGTCTCTTGGTGAAATCATGACAGACAGTCTCATTACGCTTAACCAGGACGATACGCTTCATGATGCTGTCGATATGTTTTTCCGTTATTCATTCCGGGCGATTCCAATAACTGATGGCAACGATTACCTGCTCGGGGTCGTCTCTTTTCATGATATCAAAGGGGTAAAGCCACGGTTTGATTAAATGAAAAAAGCCCTTCTTTTTTCAGACGACTCCTAAAATTATTGGCGAAAAATCAATCAGGTATTGCCAGTTACCTTGTAGTTTAACGGGAATGGCTTTGGCTAAAAACATTCCAGGGATCTTTATTGAGTCCGCCAGTAACCTGACGGATGGCCGCATACGTCTTCTTGCACTCTTTGCATTGCTCCATTCCTTCATGCGTTTTGCTTGAGTCTTACGGTCTCTGGTTTGCAAAACGATGGGCGGAATGGTTTGCACTGTTAAGCGGAAGCGTCTATTTGCCTGTGGAACTGTACGGGCTTCTAAAAGGTGTTACATGGATCAAGTGTGATCGGAAAACAAGAATAAACCAAAAACTGAAAATAAGAATCACCCAGGGTTAGCGTAAAAAACACCCATAGCTCGTAGTTTGAAGGTGCGAACCAAATCAAACCCCAGAGCTATGAGGACATAGTTAAAAATGCTAACCAGATACAATAAAGTTAAAGAACTTTTGAGAGAAGAAAGTCGGACAGGGAGTTAGAATCACGTTTTCATATTAAAACAGCGACCGACATGATCTTTAAATAGATATGGCCGATAATCCAGTATATCGAGAAGAACAGCAGTTCACCGATCAGGATCTTGTTACTGAAACGATCAAAAATAAACAGGCTTTTACAGCTATTGTTCATCGATATGAAGCGCCTCTTTTGAGATATATCTTTCGTCTGGGATGCAAGGATTCTGCTGCTGCACAGGATCTGCTACAGGAGATTTTTGTCAAAACTTTTGTTCATCTCAATGATTATGATCACTCTCTTCAGTTTTCATCATGGATCTACAGAATCGCACATAATGAAATAGTCAGTTATTTTCGAAAGGAAAGGATAAGGCCGAGCGTACTAACAAAGAGTGAGAATTATTTTCTTTTTGAAAATATTGTTGATGATGCGGCCTTCATCGAACAGAAGAACCAAGGGTATACCGCTTCGGAAATATCGAAAGCCGTTGGGCAACTTGAGCCGAAGTACCGTGATGTCATTATTCTGAAGTTTTTTGAAGAGAAATCCTATGAAGAGATATCTGATATTATGCAGATTCCTCAAGGCACAGTCGCCACACTGATCAATAGGGCCAAGAAAAAAATAAAGATTTATTTGGAAAAGAGTTAGCAGTCAAGAATATGCAAAAGGAGAGATCAGAATCCATACTGGAAGAAATTGATAAAAGACACGTGGTGCCGATTCCGCGCTGGCATTTTGTTGCCAAGCGCGTCGGCTTTTGGCTGCTTGCTGCAATCTCGGTACTTACTGGTGCAGTATCTATGGCAACAGCCATTTATGTTTTTCTGGACAACGATTTCATTGAAGATCACGTTTATATTAACCAGCTTTTTGTCCAGCGCCCAATCATAGCCGATATTTTTTCAAGTATCCCCTATATATGGCTTGCTGCCCTGGTGCTGTTTACTCTGGTAGCATTTTTCGGAGTCAGGCACACAAAAAAGGGTTACCGTTATTCCGCAAAATGGGTTATTTCGGCTTCTCTGACAGCAAGCCTTTTGCTCAGTGCAGGTCTGAACATGGTCGATATTGGTGAATATATTCACCGTTATCTCATTGAGAATATCCGTGTTTATAACAACCTGATATACGCCAATGAACACCGCTGGACGAATTCAGACAAAGGATTGCTTGGAGGAAGGGTTATCGAGGTCAACATGCGGAACCATCTTCTTGTTGTAAAGGATTTTCGCAAAGCTATCTGGCACGTTGATATCAGTAAAGCAGAGATCTATCCAAAGACCAAGATTGCGCGTGGAAAATACATCAAAATTATAGGAGTAAAAACTGGCAAGAGAACTTTTCAGGCTTTTTCAGTACAGGGCTGGGAGAAAAGATATCATAAACGTGCCCTGCCGGCTCAAAAAATATCTCAACCAAAAAATGAAAACAAGATCGTGATTCCTTGAAATTTCAGTGCGCCCCTGTTTGTTGCATTTGTTACCGCTATCGCTTTTTCCAAGATACTTTTACATCATTTCCACTGCGCCCCCTCAATATTTTAAAGAGCTAATAAAATAGTTGAAAGAAAAATAGGTAGGGTACGTATTAAATGTTGAATATTATGCGGTTTTAACGCAATGATATAATAACGTAAACCTTGAAAATAATGTATTACTCGCGAAAATTTATTGCTGTCTCGCATCAACTCGTTATGCCTATAGCGCTCAGTCTATTGTTGGTTTCTCTTCCGGTTTTTTCGGCACAGGGAGCCGAAAGGGTTGGTATAGTAGATTCTGGAAAAATCCTGCAAAGAATGCCTGAAACCAGGCAAGCGGAAACAAGCTTGCAGGCTGCGGCTATTCCTCTCCGAAAAGAGATTGAGCGCATGAACCTGGATTTGAAGAACTCAATTGCGTCCTATGAGCAACAAAAGGGTTCTCTCACCAAAGCAATAAGAGCGCAAAAGGAAAAAGAGCTTTCAGTTAAGGCTCAAGCCTATCAGAAATACCAACTGGTCAACACCGGTGCTCTTGAAAAGAAAAAACAGGCGCTCTTTTTGCCCATTCGTCAGAAAATATTGACGACCATTATGTCAATTGCCCAAAAAAACGGTTTCTCTGTTGTGCTCGAGAAGGGCGCTACGTTATACGTAACACCTGATCATGATCTCACCTCGCTGGTCATGACTCAGTTGCATATCAAGTAGATTAGCATTTTGTCGACACCGGTTGAGGCTTTGGAAAAACCCCTTCATGAAGGGGTCTTTCTGATTGTAAAGCCGCAGTCGTTTTTTTTGTATACATCAATCCTTTATAACGGTATAAGCCATGGTATCTGTTTCGCCAACTCCGTCAAGTGTTATTGGCGCAGCTCTTCTTTCCGCGGCGCTTCTATTGCCATCAATGCAGTTTGCGTATGCTGATGCTGCACCGGAACGGGGCGTTGTAAGTCTGAAATACCTTAATTATCAGGATAGTCAGTCAGCAGACACTCCGGAAACAGCCAGCTTGTCGAGCATGGATCGGATAGCCGTTAATGCGCTCTCTCTCAAGGCTTTGATGCCTGTTGCCGGTGAGTGGTCTGTAGGAGTCTCGTTCATGGAAGATTCTGTTACCGGGGCATCACCAGCTTATCACTCATCAGGTTTTCCTGCGCGCGAAAGCAATAACGAATCGGAACATGACGCCGAATCGGGCGCGTCCGGGGAGTTGCGGTATTCCGTCGATATCCAGCTTACACGATATTTTCCGCAGGGAAGTGTTACTGCCGGGACCAGCTATTCAACCGAGTCTGATTATGTTTCCCGCAGTTGTTCAGTTCAGGGGAGCCTCTCTACCGAAGATAAAAATACCACGTTTACCCTTGGCGGCAGCTTTAATAATGATACCATTGATCTCAACAAGCCGAATATTGTTCTTTCGAAACAGCAACTTGCTGAGGAGAAAAAGCAGGTTTTCGTTGGGTTAGTTGGTGTTACAAGAGTGCTTACGAAAAATGATATTGTTCAGTTCAATCTGGGCTACTCCAACGGAAACGGTTATTTCACCGATCCTTACAAGGACCCGGACAACAGACCGCGGGATCGTAACAGCTTTACGGCGTTAGGCCGATGGAACCATCATTTTGATGACACTGACGGTACGGCAAGGCTTTCGTATCGCTATTACTCCGACACCTTTGGTATCCGGGCGCATACCCTTGATGCCGAATATGCTCAGCCGCTCCGCCATGGATGGACGCTTACCCCATTGCTTCGCCTTTACACCCAAAGCGAGGCTGACTTTTATTTTGCGGTTGCTGAGGAGCGGTTCAGTGTAGACGGCGAAACACCGCAACCACCGACTACCAGGCCTTATTATACTGAAGATCAGCGCCTTTCAGCTTTTGGCGCCGTTACGTTGGGCTTGAAAATAAGCAAGCAGTTGAATCCTGATTGGCTGGTTGATCTAAAAATTGAAAAATATCAGCAGCGAGATGAGTGGAGCTTGAATGGATCGGGCGATCCGGGTCTGGCAACGTTTAATGCAAGAAGCATTCAGATTGGTCTTTCCCGCAAGATTTGACGATTAACCGAACAAGCTTGCCCCAAAAAACCTCTTGCAACAAACCGAACCTCCTGTCTTGTGTATTGACCTGAAAACCCATAAATCATTATTGACGGGTTCAGGTCAGCGAGCTCTTTGTGAATTATAGTAATCTTCTATGCTTTTGGCTATTGCTGCCGTTGCTCCGGTACTTCCTTGAACGAATGCTTTCGCCTTCATTCCTCTGTTCTTTCTTTGCGCGGAATCGGTTGTCAAGGTTTTCAGGACTGTGAAAAGCTCCTGCTGATCATGGATGACAGTAGCGCCGCCAGCCGCAGCAAGACCTTCTGCTTCTGGGGAGTTGTGGTAGCGTGGTCCGAAAAGTACCGGAATGCCGTGGACTGCCGGTTCAAGGGTGTTATGCACATTGACGCCAAAGCCTCCTCCTACATAGGCGATTGATGCCAGAGAATAGAGTTCCGCCAAGTAGCCGGTCTGGTCGATAATGAGGATCTGTCTTTCAGGATCAAATGTTTCGTTCAGGGCTGATACCGGCATAAAATCAAGTGATCGCTCTTTCAGATATCTATAGAGCCGTGCCATGTTTTCGGGGTTGACCTCATGCGGTACCAGAACAAGTGATGGTCGTTTATCAAGCTCTTTCCATGCAGCAAGAAGGATCGCCTCATCTTTCTCCCACACACTTCCTGCAACCAGTACAGTACGGTGTTCAAACATCGGTTTAAGGTGATCAACCCTCCCGGATTTCCTGCTCCTCAAAAAGACCTGGTCAAACCTTGGGTCGCCTGCGGTTTGTGCATGTGGGTAACTGAATATCTGCTGGAACGCAAGCGTATCCTGTTTTGAGACCGTAAAGATTCGGTCGAAAAGGTGAAAAATGCTCCGGTAAAATCCTTTCAGCACGGGCTGGAAGTACGGGCTGCCCTGCTGCAATACCGCAGCGGCAAGGATCAGCTTTACTTCGCGTTTCTTTGCTTCAAGGATATGGTTCGGCCAAAAGTCATAGCGCATGAGAAGGAGAACATCCGGTCTTATCAGTGAAATCAGTCGTTTTGCATTTTCGGGAGTGTCTGAGGGCAGATAGAAGACAGCGGAAGCGTCCGGGAAGTTTTTTCGGGCATTATAGCCTGAATCGGACAGAAAAGAGACAAAAACGGCAATCCCCGGGTGCTTCTCTTTAAGTGCAGCAATGACTGGACGAGCCTGTTCAAATTCTCCAACTGAGGCCGCATGAACCCATAATCTGAAAGAGGAAGCAGGGAGCTTTTGAATTTCGTGTTCCAGCTCTTCGAACAGCCATTTCCTTACCCGAAAAAAAGTTCTGAGCTTGGGGTAGAGAGCGCTGAAGAGTCTTGCCGCTCCAAAAAGCATAGGGGAGAGCAGTGTGTAGAAAGAGAGGGCGGATGTATTCATATTCTGTAATCGTTCTTATAAAGTTTTGTAAGGTAATAAAAAAGTTAACGGCATCGTTGTGAGGGAGACCCTTTTTGGCTGTAAAGAAAAAATTCGTTTTTTGCTAAATAAAATTGTACTATACGACGTTTTTTAATGCGTGGTGAATATGCTAAGAAAGAACGCAGGGGAATTCAATGGTTGTCGTGACCTTATAGTTTCCAGCGTTTGTGACGATACGATGGCACTCAGCATTGTCTGAAGTTGCCATAATGTTTTCGGTCGATGAGAACTCTTCTTCATTTTTTTCTTTCCTGCATTGCTGCCACTCCCGCCTCCTATGAGGCCCTTTTTTATCAATGTTTCGGAACAGGAAAACACAATGAAAGAACAGCAATTATTGCCGCAGGATTTTCTCGGCCTACAGCTTGCAGAACCCTTAATGAGGGCGCTTGCCGATGTTGGTTATGAGAACCCTACTCCCATTCAGGCCCTCACAATTCCCCTGATTCTCAATGGACGTGACGTCCTCGGGCAGGCACAGACCGGCACAGGAAAAACTGCCGCTTTTGCCCTGCCGATTCTCTCCAATATCGATCTTGATCATGCTGAACCGCAGGCTCTTGTGCTGGCTCCGACAAGAGAGTTGGCGATACAGGTCGCTGAGGCATTTCAGCGTTATGCCGAACATCTCAAGGGTTTTCATGTCGTCCCTATTTATGGCGGACAGGATTACGGTATTCAGCTTCGGATGCTGAGACGCGGTGTGCATGTTGTTGTCGGTACACCTGGCCGTGTCATGGACCATATGCGTCGCGGATCGCTCAATCTTACCTCGCTGAAATGCCTGGTGCTTGATGAGGCAGATGAAATGCTCCGCATGGGATTTATCGACGATGTCGAGTGGATCCTTGACCAGACCCCGAAAGGCCGCCAGGTCGCACTTTTCTCGGCAACCATGCCGACGGTGATTCGCCGTATTGCACAAAAGTATCTGAATAACCCTGCTGAAGTTACTATACAGACAAAGACCACAACGGTTGACACCATCCGTCAGCGCTACTGGATTGTCGGTGGAAGTCACAAAATCGACATTCTGACGAGAATCCTTGAAGTAGAGCCTTTTGACGGAATGCTCATTTTTGTACGCACCAAAACCATGACGCTTGAGCTTGCCGAAAAGCTGCAGGCCAGGGGATATGGCGCTGCCGCTCTTAACGGCGATATGCCTCAGAGTCAGCGTGAACGAACGGTTGAACAGCTTAAAAACGGAGCGTTAAGCATTGTTATTGCCACCGATGTTGCAGCACGAGGTCTTGATGTTGAACGCATCAGCCATGTGATCAATTACGATATTCCATCCGATACCGAATCATACGTGCACCGCATCGGACGTACCGGACGCGCAGGACGTGCCGGCGATGCTATTCTGTTTGTCGCTCCGAGAGAGAAAAACATGCTTTACTCAATTGAACGGGCAACACACAGCCGCATTGAGCTGATGGAGCTTCCGACAACTGAAGTCATCAACAACAAGAGGATCGCAAAGTTCAACCAGCGGATTACCGATACGATTGCTGCTGATGATCTTGGATTTTTTACCACGCTTATCGAGCAGTACTGTCATGAGCATAATGTACCGGCAATTGAAGCCGCCGCCGCACTTGCTTCTATGGTTCAGGGAGAGACTCCGCTTTTGTTATCCAACAAGCCTGAAAAAAAGTCTTATGAGGATCGTGGCTCAGACAGAGATCGCGGTTCAGACAGGGATCGTGGTTCAGACAGAGATCGCGGTTCAGAGAGATCACGCAGTTCCGACAGAGATCGCGGACCGGTCAAGAAAAGAACCAAAGGCGAGACCTATGGTGATGAAGGTAAAGAGAGGTATCGTCTTGAAGTTGGCAGTGAGCATGGTGTCAAAGCGGGCAATATTCTAGGCGCTATCCTGAACGAGGTTGGTCTTGATCCTGAATCGGTTGGCCATATTTCAATCAATGAAAGCTACAGTACGGTCGAACTGCCGCAGGGCATGCCGGATAATGTGTTTCATGAACTCAGAACGGTCAGGGTCTGTGGTCGTCAGCTGCGTTTAAGCAAAATGGAAGATCAGGAACGCGAGTCAGCCTACGGCCCGAAAAAGAGTTTTAAAAAACCTTTCAAACCAGCAGAAAAAGAGACCTCTTTCTTTACTGGCAACAAAAAGAAGCGCAAGGGTTAATCCGGGCGTCACGATTATTTCTGGCGGGGAATTTATTCCCCGCTTTTTTTTGTTCAATTTTGGTGATGGTTTGGTCGTAATATCATTGTAAATATTATGGAACTTCAGTTTTACGGTGCAACGGAGAGGGTGACTGGTTCATGCCATATTCTCAGAGTGAAGGGGTATACGGTTTTGGTGGACTGTGGTCTTATACAGGGTTCACCCGAAGATGAGGCGCTCAATAAAGAGCCTTTTCCTTTTGACCCGGCCTCCATTGATGCCGTCATATTGACTCACGGCCATATCGATCACTCCGGACGTCTTCCTTATCTTATCAAACATGGGTACAGGGGAGCGGTTTACACGCAGCAGGCAACAGTTGATCTTTGCAGGATATTGCTGCTTGATTCAGCTTCTCTTGCCGAGCGTGATGCGGAGTTTCGTCGCAAGCACCCTCTGACGCGGCGTGATCAACATGCAGAACCTCTCTATACCCGTGAGGATGCCTTAAGGGCGCTGAATACCTTCACCGGCTTGCCTTATCATGAAAAACAGGAAATTTTGCCTGGTATAACCATTCGATTCAGCGATGCCGGCCATATTCTTGGCTCAGCGCTGGTTGAGGTATGGATGAAAGAGGATGTCGTTACCAGAAAACTGGTGTTCAGTGGTGATGTTGGCCAGTATGGCAGTCCGATCCTCAACGATCCGGAAACTATCGCACAGGCTGATGCGGTAATTGTTGAGAGTACCTATGGAGACCGTCTGCACCGGGAACTTGAGCTTACCCTTGCCGAAATAGGGGGTATTATCCGATCGGCGAGCACCGGGCATGGTAATATTATTATCCCGGCCTTTTCGATAGGTCGAAGTCAGGAGCTTCTCTACCTCTTTGGTCAGTATTATGAAGAGTGGGGTCTTGACCGTTGGCAGGTTTATCTTGACAGTCCGATGGCTATCGAAGCCAGTCGAATCTACTGGGATTATGACGAGCTCTATGATAAGGAGGCGGTTGCATTCCGATACGATAGAAAGATAATGCCTCGTCTGAAAAACCTCCATTTTACTCCTACGGTTGAGCAGTCGCAGGCAATCAATGCCATTAAAAGCGGGGCTATCATCATCGCCGGAAGCGGGATGTGCAATGGGGGCAGGATTCTGCACCATTTGAAGCACCATATACAGCGGCCGGAATGCAGCCTTATCATGACAGGCTTTCAGGCGGAAGGAACACTTGGTCGTTCACTGGTCAATGGTGACAGGGAGGTAGTTATACAGGGTAGAAGTTATCCGGTTAAGGCAACCGTCCACACCATTGGCGGCTTATCGGCGCACGGCGACCAGAAAGACCTGCTGCGCTGGATCAGCGGATTTGAAAATAAACCCGAGGTTTTTGTTGTTCATGGTGACGTCCCGGTCAAAAAAATTTTCCGGGATGCTCTTGAAGGACGTCTGGGTTTGAAGGCGACGATTCCAAAGTCGGGTGATATTATCTCGTTTGGCCCATGAGTTTGCCGAGTTGATGTGCGTCAGACGGATTGTTACAATACTGCAAAACTGATTACCTGCGGGTTGCAGATTTGATGTTAATTACTATTTTCACAATGTTTTTATAAGAGATGGTTATCTACGGCCAACGGGCCAAAGTGATGATGATGACGATCGTTTTTTTTATGTTACCAACCAGGATGCTATGTCAGTTACTTCGTTCAAAGAGCTTGTTCCTATTCTTCAGACCGCAATCGGTCCAATGATTCTCATCTCCGGCCTCGGCCTTTTGCTTTTAACCATGACCAACAGGCTTGGTCGTATTATCGATCGTTCACGATCGCTGCTTGATAATCTGGAATCCTATCCCGAAGCGTATATCATCAGAATAAACAAGGAGGTTGCTATTCTCTGGAAACGGGCTCGCTATGTCCGAATTGCCATTCTGCTTGCCTGTATGACCTGTCTTGGGGCCTCATTGCTGATTATGATGCTTTTTCTCAGCGCACTTGTCAATATCGACCTGCCAATGCTGTTGTCGGCAATATTTATTTTCAGTATGCTTTGTTTGAGTTTTTCATTGCTTTTTTTCCTTGTTGACGTGAATATGACTCTTTCAGCTCTGAAAATAGAGATGGAGAGCCATGACAAGAAGCGGCTTATTATTGAGACAAAGGGATACTGAGCATAAACCCGTTCACCCCCTCGGATGAAAGGTTTTGTGTACCTCTTTGATAAATGAACGGTCGATGTGCGTGTAGATTTGGGTCGTGACGATTGAGCGGTGTCCGAGCATTTCCTGGACTGCGCGAAGATCGGCGCCACCTTCGAGTAAATGGGTGGCAAAGGTATGGCGGAATGTATGGGGGCTGATATTTTTTTCGATTCCTGCCATGCCGGCATATTTTTGCACCAGGGTGAAAAGGCCCATGCGCGACAGTTTAATGCCACGCGCGTTGAGAAAGAGGTAGTCATCGGAGTTGAGCTGCACCATAGATAGCCGGAGTTCCGTCTGATATCGCTTGACCCATGCAATGGCTGAACTGCCGACGGGCACGAGCCTCTCCTTGGATCCCTTGCCGAATATTCTTACAAACCCTGCATCAAGATAAAGATTCTGCTGCCGAATGTTTATGAGTTCACTGACTCTGACACCCGTTGCGTAAAGGAGCTCAAGCATAGCCTTGTCTCGCAGGTCATATTTGCCGGCTGGGTTCTGGGCCTGAGGGGCAGCAAGCAGTCGCATGGTTTCATCAACCGTCAGGACGCTCGGAAGGTATTGCGCCTTTTTTGGTTGATGGATGTTTTCTGCCGGGTTTGAACCAAGAACACGTTCGAGCACCAGGAATTTATGAAAAGAGCGGATAGCGGAAATGTTGCGTGCAATTGAGCTTGCTTCAAGACCTATACTGTACAACTCGCCCATAAACTCCTCTATATGGTGGCTGGTGATAACCTCCAGTGACCTGGAACGGTGCTGCATGAAGAGCAGATAGCGTTCGAGATCGTTGTTGTACGACTCTCTGGTATTCGCTGAAAAGTTTCGCTCAATGAGCATATAGTTCAGGAAGCTTTCAAGAGCACTCTGAAGGTGATGTTGCAGCGCATTCATGTTGCTTTTCTCAGATTTTGCGCATTCGCTGGCAAAAACCGCCATCAAAACCCGGATACTCACCTGGAAGGGTAAGAATAGCACCATTGCTTTCTTTGCCATTGCGGAACTGTTCCGGGACGCGCCCGCCAACGGGATCGGCAATAAAATCAGGGTGCCTCTGCAAAAATGCCTCTATCTGCAGGCTGTTTTCCTCAGGCTCGATGGAACAGGTTGCATAAACCAGAATCCCACCCTCGTCAAGCAGTTCCGCCGCATGATCGAGCAGCTCCGCCTGCAGTATCTGGAGTTCACCAAGTGTATCAGGGTTCAGTTTCCATCGCAGTTCTGCGCGTCGGCCAAGCACTCCGGTACCCGTACAAGGAGCATCAAGCAGAATGGCCTGAGGCGGAATTTCAGGCGCAAAGCTTCGGGCATCCTCCGCTACAGTTTCGATGATGGTGATGCCAAGCGCTTTGGCATGACCATCTATTTTTGCCAGTTTTTGCTCATAGCGATCGACAGCGGTAATATGGCCACTGTTTTCCATCAGCTCAGCCATAAAGGTGGCTTTTCCGCCTGGAGCTGCGCACAAATCGAGTACGTTGCTTCCAATTGCCGGATTCAGCAGCAAGCAGGCAAGCCCTTGTGCCGGGTTCTGAACAGTGAGGCGTCCATCGGTCAACGCAGGTTCAAAGGTGCTGAAATCTTTTGAAAGAAAGAAGTTTTCAATGCCGCACTCTTCATGCATCGTTGCCTTTATTGCCTCATCGTAAAACAGTCTTGCAGAGGATGTTTTCAAACGGTTTATTCTGAATCCAAAAAAGGGAAACTGATTGTTGTAGATAAGAATAGCTTCACTTTTTTCTCTGCCGTAAGCCCCGATCCAGCGTTCGACAAGCCACTGCGGGTGCGAGTACTTTACCGCAAGCTGTTCTTCAGGTTTTTTATCTTTCAGCCACTCGTCAAGGGTTACGCTTTCTGGAGTGATTTTTCTCAAAACTCCATTGACCAGTTTCGACATTCGCTCACCCTTGTATTTTCTGGCAAGTTTAACGCATTCGTTAACAGCGGCCCAGTCGGGCACCTTGTTGAGGAAAAGAATCTGATAGACTCCGAGGCGAAGTATGTTTTTCAAGACCGGTGCGGCTTTCACAAGGTCATGATGGTAGAAACGACTGATGATAAAATCAAGCTGAAACCGATAGCGCAGAACTCCGTTAACCAGTCCTGTGGAGAGTGCCCGGTCAATGCGGTTCAATGCAGAGTGCTGCAGCGTCCGGTGAAGCACCTGGTCGGAGCGCTGTTTTCCTGTTTCAAGTGACTGCAGAACATGCAATGCCAGTTCTCGTGCTGTGATCATGGGTAATAATTAAAAACTATTTAAATACATTGGGCCCTTCAGGCTGTTTGTAAAATACTATTCCCTGTTGTAGATTGGTTATACAAAATGTTCTTTTCAAGATTTCAAGCTATCATCCAGAAAGGTGGAGGGACTGGCCCTGAGAAGCCTTGGCAACCGTCATTGCTGTAATGAGCGGTGCCAATTCCATCCCGGAATAATGACCGGGAATGATGATGGTATGCATGCCTCTCTGTCGGGTTCATACCTCTTTTCAGATATATTCCTGTAACTCTTTATTTATTGAAGGGCTATCCCTGCTTATATGGAGCTTTGGCGGTTTGCATTTATCAAACCGGCAGCAGTTCGCTTTAACTGAACGGAAGTCTGCCGACGTTATTGCCGGTATGGCTGGTGTTTTGCAGAGTGATTGAACATCTCGACGATATCAGGGCTGATTTTGAACAAGCTATTACAAAAACGACATGAAGCGCATGAGAGCATATACGGAGCTGATTTCCGAAAAAACCCACTATTTTGACTTAAGCGAACCCTTTACGACCGAGCTTGGCGGCTTCCTCCCCTCTGTGCGAGTGGCCTACAGGACTTGGGGGAAGCTGAATGCCCGAAAAGACAATGTAGTGCTCATCTGCCAGGCTCTTACAGGTTCTGCCGATGCGGACGGCTGGTGGGAAGGCATGTTTTCTCAAGGAGGTGCTTTCGATGAAAGCGTGGATTTCATCATCTGCAGTAATGTGCTTGGAAGCTGCTACGGTACAACAGGCCCGGTCTCTCTCAATCCGCTTACAGGCAGTCATTACGGCCCTGATTTCCCCTTGATCACCATCAGGGATATGGTCGAGGTACAGCGTCTTTTGCTTGCCGGGCTTGGCATTAACCGGGTCAAACTGGCCGTGGGTGCCTCTCTTGGCGGTATGCAGGTTCTTGAGTGGGGCGCTCTTTATCCCGATGTTGTGCAGGCTTTGATGCCGATGGGTGCTTCCGGTCGTCATTCTGCATGGTGCATAGCGCAGAGTGAAGCACAACGGCAAGCGATCTATGCCGACCGGGACTGGAATGATGGATGGTACACGTTTGGTCATCCTCCAGCAAGAGGTCTGGCAGCAGCAAGAATGATGGCTATGTGCAGCTACCGGAGCTTCGAAAATTTCCAGATACGGTTTGGGCGTGAGTTTCAAGAAGGCACAAAAACATTTAAGGCTGAAAGCTATCTGCACCATCAGGGCCGGAAGCTGGTCGAGCGTTTTGATGCCAACACCTATATCACCCTCACCAAAGCGATGGATATGCACGATCTCGGGCGGGGCAGGGGAGCCTATGAAGATGTCTTGCGCTCCATGCACCTTCCTGTAGAGATACTCTCCATCAATTCCGATATTCTCTACCCGAAAGAGGAGCAGGAGGAGCTTGCCCGGTTTATGCCGAAATCAAATATTCTTTACCTTGACGAACCATACGGGCATGACGCTTTTCTTATTGATGTTGAAAAGGTAAGCCGTATGGTCAGGGATTTTTTGGACGGGAGGGCTTTGACTGCTCACTCGGCAGCCTGAGTAATCTCGTCAAACCGTGTATAGTGTCGCAATACCTCTGGAACCATGACAGAGCCTTCCGCAGTCTGGTAATGCTCCAGCAGGGAGACCATAAGCCGCGATGTTGCCAGGCCTGAGCCATTCAGGGTATGCACGAACTCCGGTTTTGAGTTGCTGTCAGGCTTGAAGCGGATGTTTGCCCGCCGCGCCTGATAATCTTCAAAGTTTGAGCAACTTGAAGCTTCAAGATATTTTTGTTCAGCCGGTGACCAGACCTCTATGTCATAACATTTGGTTGCGTTGGCACTGATGTCGCCGCTGCAGAGCAAAAGTACCCGATAAGGAATTTTCAGGGCTATGAGAATTGCCTCTGCGTTCTCACGAATCATCTCAAGCGCTTCGTACGACTCTTCGGGCCGGGTAAACCTCACCATCTCCACCTTGTTGAACTGGTGCACTCTGAGAAAGCCCCTCGTGTCCTTGCCGTAACTTCCTGCTTCGCGCCGGAAACAGGCTGAATAGGCTGCATAGGAGATTGGCAGCGCCTTTGCATCCAGCATTTCTCCTCTGTGCAGATTGGTAATCGGAACCTCAGCCGTTGGAATGGCGTAGAGGTCATCCTCTTCCATATGGTAAACCTGATCGGCAAATTTCGGCCACTGCCCGGTTCCCCTGAGTGACTCCTGATTGACAAAGAATGGCGGAAAGACCTCTGTATAGCCGTGACGCTCCGTATGGCAATCGAGCATAAAATTGATCAGTGCGCGTTCAAGGCGTGCTCCTTTGCCCATGTAGACCGGAAATCCTGCTCCGCAAACCTTTGCACCCCTTTCAAAATCAAGAATACGGAGAGACTTACCCAGCTCAAGGTGGTTTTTGACCGGAAAATCAAGATCGTGGGTGAAGGTTACCGGCTCCTTGAAAATCTGGTTGTCGTCAGCGGAACGCCCGACAGGAACGGATGAATGCAGCTTGTTGGGAAGCCCTAGAAGAATGGACTCAATATTCTTTTCAACACCTTCTGAGCCGTTGAGCAGAGTGTCTATTTTGGCAATCCTTGCTCCTTCAAAATCGGCTATTTTCATGATGGTCTTTAGCTCGTTTTCAAAGGACTTATCGCCTTTTTTTTTCAAGGCAGCAAGATCTTTTGACCGCTTGTTGCGCAGTGCTTTCAGATCATCAGATTCCCTTACGAGCGTCTTGCGTATTTCTTCAAGATCAAGAAGTTGTTTGATTTTTGGCTCTTCCGAGGCAAGCTGGCGCAGATGCAGCATGGCGACAACCTCATCCCGATTCTGGCGTATATAGTTAATATCAAGCATGATGGTAAAGGGAAATGATTATGCTGAAAGCAGTGACTTGACAATTTCCTGAACTTTGGTGCCATCAGCTTTGCCCTTGAGCGCTTTCATGGCCTGGCCCATCACCTTGCCGATATCTTTCATTGACGTCGCACCTGTTTTTGCCACAATATCTTCCACAATGGCCCTCAGGTCATCGTCGGAAACCGGTTCCGGCAGATACTCCTCGATAACGTTAAGTTCAGCAAGTTCGGTTGCTGCCAAGTCGGGACGGTTCCCGGCTGTAAACTGCTCGATGGCATCCCTGCGTTTTTTAGCAAGACTGACCAGCACTTCGACCTCCTGTTCATCATTCAGTACTCCCTTGCCGCCAACGCGGATGGATACCTCTTTTTCAAGCAGCGATGCCCTGATGGAACGAATAGCGTTCAGACGGGTCTTGTCGCCGCTTTTCATTGAATTTTTCAGATCCAGATCTATTTTTTCTTTCAGACTCATGGTTGCGTATGCTCAAAAGTTTTTTAAAACGAAGGATGGTGAAAATACAGGAAAAAATGATGCTTTCCCACAAGAGTGCAGGCTTTGTTTAATCGGGAATATCTCCGCTAACCGGCCTGAGCACAAGTTCTTCCACTGATGTTCGCTGTGGCATAAAATAGGCATTGACTACAGGCCGGGAAATATCTTCAGGCATCATCATGAGGGATTTCATGTTATCAGGAACCTCACCCCACATAGGCGTGCAAACCGCGCCGGGCATGACATTGGTAATACGGACATTGCATGTTTTTGCGTAGAGCCGTATCGCCTCAACCAGCCCTTTTTGACCAAACTTCGACATGCAATAAACCGAGGAGCTCTTGAAAGCTGTTTCAGCAGCAATGGAGGTGATAAAGAAAATATGGCCTGATCTCTTCTCTTCCATAACAGCAAAAACCCTCTGTGTGAGAAAAAAAGTACCCTTGAGGTTGATCGACATGGTATAGTCAAAATCCTCTTCTGTTAACTCGGCCAGTGGTTTGAACCTTCCGACACCGGCATTGTTGACCAGACAGTCTATCGTGCCATATCGTTCAAGTGTGGAACTGACGAGCAGATCAATCTGGAGGGTATCGGCGATGTTCGCCTGAAATATATCAGCCTCAGCTCCATAAGATCGGCATTCGGCAGCAACAGACTCCAGATCAGCAAGAGTTCTTGATACAAGGATGAGAACAGGATCGAATCCCGCTTGTGTTCCGGTAGCCCTTGCAAAATCGAGAGCAATGGCTTTGCCGATTCCTTTGCCGGCACCGGTGATTATGATGACCTGTTTCATTTTTTTGATGGCTAACTATTTTTATTGCCTCTCTATGTAAGAACTTCTCTTTAATTCATTCGTTTTTCGAATGACGCAATAATATTGTGTTTATATATGCGAAAGCGTATTAAATGTGAAATAAATATATATATTAACTGTATAGTTAAATTGTAAGTGTGTACTCATCATGGTCGCATTATACATCTTCAAAAACGGGTTAATTTTAGTGCTTATCATGGCAATAAGCAAAGTTAAATGGTTTGATGGCAAAAAAGGCTACGGTTTTCTTCTTAATCCGGAAGGGGGCGAGGATATTTTTGTTCATTTTTCTGCAATCAAGTCGGAGCAGAACTTCAAGGTACTGAATCAGGATGCCCAGGTTGATTTTGAGCTTGACAAAACGCAGAAAGGGTTGCAGGCAAAGAATGTTCGTGAAATTTCACTGAACGACTCATCATATGGTCAGCCTGGCCAGTTGTCTTTCGGCTGATTGAAGCAGAGTATCAGAGAAGTGAGCTTTCCCGAAAGCTGAACCATCCAGTTGTGCCGATAATGATGTGATCCAGCAGTTCTATCTGTATCACCGCACTTGCCTGTTTAAGAAGGGCGGTTACCTGTTTGTCGGCATTGCTTGGTTCAACATCGCCCGAAGGATGGTTGTGCACCAGGATAATGGCGTGAGAGCTCTCTTTTATGGCCGATTTGAAAACTTCCCTTGGGTGAATGAGCGCTGCGTTGAGTGTGCCAACAGAGACAAGCTCTGTTTTGATAATCTGGTTTTTGGTGTTCAGATGCAGCACATAGAGGTGCTCCTTTGTTTCATCCGGAATCCGGCCGGTCATGTATTCAAAAATGTCACTTGCCGCCTGTATTTTTTTTTTGACGTTGCGGCTATAATGGAGGCGTTTGTTCAGTTCAAAAACTGCGACGATCTGCATTGCTTTGGCCGGCCCGATTCCTTTTACTTCCTGGAGTTCGCCGAGCGTTATGTCGACCATTTTTTCAAGGCCGTATCGGGAAATGAGTTCATTGCAGGTGTCAACGATATTGAGGTTTTTGGTTCCGGTACGCAGGATAATGGCAAGAAGTTCAGCCGGGCTGAGTGCTGCGGGTCCGCTTTGCAGAAAGCGCTCCCTTGGTCTGTTCTCAGGATCAAAGTCATGGATTCGCATTGTAGACGCCCTCTCTTTTTGATGTTGGGCAAGCGTGATAATAACATGGCAAATCAACCTAAAGAAAAAGAACGAGAAGTGGAAATGCTCTTTTTAGCCTTGGGCTTCTTCTAAGGGCGTCTTTATATTTTTGACTATTATAGCAGTGTTGGGGCTGAAATCAGGTGATATTTTTTGTGATCGTTGATTAACCATCATAGTCGGCCCAGTTGTTCGGTGTCTCATACCATCGGATTTGTATAAGCGTCACCCCTGCAGGCAGATGATGCTGGATTTGATTGAAGGCCCACTTTGCAAGAGATTCTGCGGTCGGTGGTTCATCGGTAACCAACACCCGTGAGTTTCGTTTCAAGATAAAGTCGAGATCTTCATGATCCTCTTTCCACACGGCAAAGCCGTGGTCGAGCTTTTCATGAATGTGTTCCACCATGATCTCCTTCAAGAACTTAAAATCCATCACCATTCCCTCTTCGCCGTCACCTTTGTGCTCAATTAACTTTCCTTCGACTGTGGCAACAACCACCCCTCGGTGACCATGTAACTGGTTGCAGAATGAAAAGCTGTTCGGAAGTGTATGGCCGTAATCAATCTCTATTTTTCTTGAAATGCGCATCATTGTCTGAATATTCTTATTGCCGATTTCTGTGTAACACTGCAAAGTGTACACAAAAATTTGCTGTTTCGCGAATATGCGGGTTTTTGGTACCGCTCACCGCTCTTTCGGTCAGAAGCCTGTTTGGTAAAGAGGGCGTGAGGTGATGATATGCCTTTACAGTTTATTGGGAGAGCTTTACAATGGTATAGCCCGCCTTCTTGAGTAAACGGGGAATATTTTCTGAAACCAGGGTGAGGTATTTATCATTTGATTCGTTCGATATAGGTGCAATATTCCAGTCAATCGTAACATCACCGGTAACAAAAACAGAGAGAGTCTTGCATGTTGATGGCATTGTCGAGTACAATTGGATTTAAAAAAAACTGCTGAACCCTCAGCGGGTGATCTTTTTTGTAGAATAAAAATAATAATGAGTTGAAAACGAAGAATTATGCGGACAGGCAAAAAGGGGAGTGCTTTTTTTGAAATTGCGGAACGGTTTTTGTCAAGCCGCTCCGCAATGTTTGGGTGTTATGGCCGCGTCCAGACTGAACCGCCAAAGCCGCCGGTTTTATAGGTAGCGGTAGCTCTGTTCGGGGTATCCAGACGAAGAATCAGAATTCCCTCAGACATTATTGAGCCTTTGGGTACATCAGCCCAGCGGAGAATAATCTGATTCCCGTCGATATGGCCTGATGCAACATTTGACCATGTTGCATTCGTTGGAGAGCGCTCTCCAAGCCAGAATACCTCTTTTCCGAGCTGCCTCAGGTAATAGCTTCCTCCGTCATTACAACTCCACCTGCCGGTAAGATCGGCGAAAGCAAGAGAAGGGAGCGAGAAGATGACAAGCAAAAGTAGCGTTTTCAGTTGTTTCATGATTGCCTCCATGTTCTGTTTTTGGGAAAAGGGGGGTAACTAACTGTTGAAGTAAAAAAAGTACTACAGCAATTATACGGAAAACAGAAGAGTCACGCAAATTTTACAACTTATCTCTTTTGACTTCAAAACCGCTTTACTGCCTGAAAAAAAATCATTGGGGTGTCGGTCGGGTCGCTCTCTCCTGCGACCTTCCAGGCGCATGTTGTCTGGAGAATATAGTTGCTGACGTTGAACCATTTTATGCCAAACCCTGCTCCGGTAAGATTGCGGGTGTTGTTGGCGGTGTCCGTGGTGGGTTTGGCATGAAGAAGTGCGTAGCCATGATCAACAAAAGCAGTTATCTGAAGCGTACCAGGGAGTTCTCCGAGAGAGCTTAGCAAGTAGCGCAGCTCCGTTGTTGCAACAACACCTTTGTCGCTGTATGATTCACCTCTTTGCCACGCACGCACCGCACTGGGCCCGCCGAGAGAGAGTTGTTCCGAGCTGGTCAGGTTTGTATTGCTCCACTGACCATAGGCTCCTGCATAAAAAGATAATCCACCGGCGATGGTCTGGTTCCGGGCAAAAGTCATGGTCAGTTTTGAATAATCACCGTTAGTATGCAGCCCGGTTGACGATTGGTCTATAGAAAGCGTTTCGGAATCATCAATACCCAGTCGTCCTCCGATAAAACCAACCGAAAGTAAGGTTGAACCGCCCCCGAGAATTCTGTCCCTTTTGATGGCGGTAAGGCCTGCCTGCCAGGATTCTGTATGACGCTGATTTACGAGCGGTATACTCTCAATCCGGTCATTAAGAATGCTGCCTTCAGCAGCAATGGTTGCGTTCACCATCAGATCTCTCTGGCGTATGAGCGGCTGGGTAATGGCAAGAGTCAGGTTATGGCCATTACCATCAGCATTTAATGGTTCAAATAATCCTCCCAACTGATAGTCCACATAGCTATAGTTCAATCCAATCCTGGTACCTGAGACGCTCACCGGTATGGTATAGCCAGACTGTATATTCTGGAAATCACCGGTAGTTGATGTCTGCAATCGCAGGCTGAATTGATCTCCAAGATGCAGGGGAGAATAGAGATCCATTGTGCAACCAACGTGATTCTCTCCGGTTGCATGGTTCCCATAGTTGTCAATGTCAAATAAAAAGCTGTAAGACTTGCCTTCGGTGACTTCAAGGGTTGCTTTTGTTGTGCCGGGTCTGGAGCCGGGTTCCAGCAGAATCCGGGAAGAGATATTCGGGAGCTCATTGGTTTTCATGACCGTGGAGGTAAGGGAAGCCTCATTAAGAGGTTGATCGATGGGCACCTGGTTGGCATAGGCTTCGAAGATAGACTTTCGTGTTCTTGTCTTGACCGGTCTGGTTTCAACATGAATATTTTCCAATACGCCTTCAACGATTTCAATAACAAGGGGCATCCCTGATTTTACTGTTTGCGGAGGGAAAAAGAGCGATGCAAGGAAATATCCTTTCTTTTTATAAGCATTTGTTATTGCTGCAGTTGCCTCACTCAGTCCAGCAAACGTCATCTCTTTGCCGATGCAGTTGGACATAAGTTGTGAAAGCTCATCACTTGAAAAGAGCGTATTGCCCACAAAGGTAAACCCTGTAACCTTGACCAGAGTGCTGCCTGCGGCATGCTCTTTTGGTGTCACCGGATTCTGAAAAGTTGGCGGCTCCTTTTGCGGGACCAGCGATGGTGGGGGAGTACTTTCCTTTAGCATTCGGCCGGCATCAGGAATATCATCCGCAAAAGCGGTGTTAGCAGTAACCACTGAGGCGAACAAAAGTATTTTGAGTATTCTGGACATCGTGGACCCCCATAAATTTTTTGGACAGTTGAAAACTTACCAAGGTTACAACTGTCAAATATAATTTTATGGAAGTCGTTATCCGATTTTAATCAGCAGTACCGACCGGGCATGGTTACCAAACTGGTCTTTGGCGACAAGTTCAATCCGGTACACTCCTTGCGCATCATTTGGAGGCATTCCGCTAATAACGTTTTGATTTGGGTCAAATGACATCCAGAATGGCATTGATGAGCCATTGACCGACTGCACTTCAAGGGAGAAAATGGCATCAGGATTGCTATGACTGAAAAAATTGACAGGGAGCGGGAAAATGAAAAATGCCTCCGCTGCTTGCATTACCTCAATGGTATTGCCAGCAATAAATCCACTTTTTTCTGACCTTTTTCCCGATTGATGAACGGATTTTTTCTGGATGGTATTGCTCCGGCTGGCGGCGCTGATTGCTCGAGCAAAGCTGTAAATGGTTTTGTCGGTAACCATTTTTTGTCCACTGTTCTGTGCATCAGTCAGCCAGGTCAGAGTTTGCCCAGTCAGGCCCGGAATATTGATGTAGATAAAACCGTTTCCGGATTCGCTCACGTCCTGAGGCGGATAACTACTGTAGTTGGCGTCATAGTGACGAAAGTCTGATGTCAGTCCGCCCTTGACAGTTGCATCAGAATTACCCGAATAGACTATCCATCGTGCTGTTCCAGCGGTGGCGAGTGTTGATCCTGCGGGGTTGATGAAATTTTGGCCAGCCAGAACAATGCTGTTGCCGCTGGAGGCGCTTGCAGTGAGGGTTCCTGAATCAAGGGTAATGCCTGAGCCGGCTGTTGGCCCTGAGTTCACGGCGTTGATGGTGCCTGCCGTGATGGTACGCAGGGTTATGTCAGCGCTCTGCTTGTTACTCTTGCCTGTTCCGTCTCGTAACTCAATGTTCACGTTACCCGAGCCCGCGTCAATAGCTGTGCCTGGAGCCATGGTAATTTCGGCGTTGCCTTCCAAACGCCCGGCATCAACAACTCCGTTTGCCTTCCTGTCGTTGGCAACTATGGTCAGGTTGCCGTTGTCTGTCGTGATATTGGCGTTGACCAGAATGCTTCTTCCGGCATTAAGCTCAAGATTGCCGCCATTGCCAAGCGGGTTATTGGCAACGATAGCTGAATTAAGGGTGATGTCGTTATTGGCTTTAAGGATAACATGCTCCCCGGCATTGAGCAGTGCGGTTATCAGGGAAGGATTGAAGGTGTTGTCCGTGCCTGGATTGAAAGAGTACTCCTGCTGCACCGATTCCTGTACACGGATCGGCGTAAGGATATCGACTTTGCCCGTTTTGTTTGACCAGTTATAAGAGCTGACGATGAAACTTCCGTTCATATTGCCTGCCGTGAGCGGTGTAATGCCGCCGATGCCCAGTTGATCCTCTTTATTGGAACCCGGCAGGCTGTTCGAAGAACTTATCTCCCCGGCCGTGCGGCGGAGTCCACTTAACCAGGTTATTGCGCCTGCGTTGGTGAGTGAACCATAGTTCCATAAGGGTGAGGCAACAACGTAGCTGCCGTCTGGCAGGGCCGTCACGCTCCCTACCTGATCGCCTGCTTTTGACCCTGTCAGACTGTTCTCTGCGCTTATCGCCCCGACAGTGCCGCCCAGACCATCTCCCCAGGTCACCGCACCGGCATTAGCCGCACTACCCTTGTCCCATCCTGTTGATGAAACAACGTAATTGCCATTCGTTAAGGCAGTTATCTTGTTCTGCCCCGATGCATCCGATCCTGCGTAATCATTTTTTGTTGATCCCACGAGACTGTTGGCGGCGCTTATCACTCCGATGGTTCCTCCGACTCCATTGCCCCAGATTATTGCCCCCGCATCGCTGGCTGAACCATTATCCCACAATGGCGATCCCACGACGTAACTGCCATTTGTGAGTGGTGTTATGTTAAATCGGGCACCATCATTTGTTGTAGAGCCGACCAGACTGTTAGCAATGCTTATTGCTCCGACAGTGCCCCCAAGACCATTTCCCCAACTCACAGCTCCGACGTCGTCGGCCAATCCGTTGTCCCAATTTGGCGAAGCGACTACAAAATTACCATTGGTCAGTGCTTTGATGGTAGATGCCAAGCCATCCTTTGTTGTAGAGCCGACCAGACTGTTGGTTGTGCTTATTGCTCCGAAAGTACTACCAAGTCCGCTTCCCCATGACACGGCACCGGCATCGATAACTGCACCATTGTCCCAGTCAGGCGAGTTGAGCACGAAGTGGCCATTGGTCAGTGCTGTAACGTGAGCTGAAGCGAGGTCACCAGTTACGGAACCGACTATGCTGTTCAAGGTGCTTATCGTGCCCACTGCGCCGTTCACTTGATTCCCCCACGTAGCCGCTCCAGCGTCAACAGTCGTGTCATTGTCCCAGCTTGATGAAACAACAACATAACATCCATTGGCCAAAGCAGTTACCTCTCCTCCAACTTTGTCATCTTTATTGGAACCAACCAGGCTCTTCGCTACGTTGACTGTCCCGACCGCACCGGTAGCTCCGTTCACCAGGGTCACCATACCGGCATTGGTGAGTTTGACATTGTCCCAGTCCGGCGAGCTTACCGTGTAATTTCCGTTTGTCAGGGCTGTCACGCTTCCTACGCGGTCGCCTGATATGGTGCCGACCAGACTGTTTGCAGCGCTTATTGATCCGACTGTTCTATTAAAACCATCTGCCCAGGTGACCGCTCCGACATTGGTTACGCTCCCTTTGTCCCACAATAAGGAAGAAACAACATAATTACCGTTGGAAAGAGCGGTTACGGTGCCAACTTGATCGTTTTTGCTGGAGCCGGTCAGGCTTATTGTTGTGCCTGTTACCCCGACTGTACCTCCATTTCCATTCCCCCATGTGACTGCACCAGCTTCAAGAACGGCACCATTGTCCCAGTTCGGAGAACTTACGACGTAATTGTTGTTCGTGAGTGCAATCACACCGGATGAAGCACCGTCATTGGCTGCAGAGCCAACCAGACTGTTGGTTTCGGAAACGATCCCGCTGATACCTTGGATTCCATTGATCCAGGTGACTGCACCTGCTTTGGCTTGGCCAGCATTCGACCATTTGCCTGTCAAGGTAACGGCACTGTTTCTATCGCTCAGAGCGGTCACTGTTTCACCAACCTGGTCATTGGCGGTTGAGCCGGAAAGCATTGAAAGCAAGGTGCCATCCGGTTTGTAGAGCCTTACAGCTCCTGCGTCAGTTGCTACAAAATCGTCGAGAGGGCTGGCAACAATAATATTGCCGTTGCTCAGTTCCAGAATATTGCCGGAACCATGCTGGTCATTTGCAGCGGGGTTGGTGTCAGGCAGGGTAATGAGCGAGAAAAAAGGAACGGCAGTATTGGCATCAATAATGATGTTCTGCGGATCAAGCAACAGAAGGCCGTTATCGCCATGGGGTGCGCCCGACACGACCTGGCCAGAGAAGGTGAGCTTTTCATGACTGGATACCTCAACCTTTCCTCCGTTACCAAGATTCGGTCCTCCTTTGGCCTCAATAGTTCCTGCAAAGGTAGTGGAGTTTTCCGACCAGATCACCACTGTACCGCCGTTGCCACTGTCAAGAGCGTTGGCTTTCAGTATGCTGCTTTTCGTCACCAGAGTAGTTGCAGCGTTTGGCAGAATGCTCTTCTTGCCTTGCCAGTCACCACCAATGAGGATGCTTCCACCGCCGTTCTGACCTTCTGCCGCTATCTGGCTTCCGGCAAGAAATGTTTGCGGCCCAGAGATGGCAATTTCTCCACCCCGTCCAGAACTGCCGTTTGCGCTGAATGTTCCTGAGAGGTAGAGGCCTTTTCCGGCATTGACGTAGATCTGGCCGCCTTCGGTTCCATCGGTTGTCATGGAGCTTGCGGCTGTTTGCTCAATGTTGCCCGTCGCATCGATTTGTATATGGCCACCCCTTGAACTGGTGTTGGCATTCCAAGTACCCGCATCAACAAGGTTGTTCATTCTTGCATTGATGTTGGAAGCGGTGAAGGTGCCGGTGTTGATAATGGTGCCGCCTTCGATCACAATAGAACCATCGCGTTCAGCCATGCTGGATGCACGTATCTTGCCGCTGTTATTGACGACTGAGGCAAGCAACATGTCGGCTGCCGGGGCGCTTATTATCACCGTGCCGCCATCGGCCTCAATTATTCCGCTGTTCATGATCTGAGCGTTATATGCTGTCTGCTCAACTTTTATTGCTACCATGCCGCAAGCGTCAACGTCGAGGGTAACTCTCTCTCCGCTGGCCATCCCGGTTGTGCCTCTGGTGGTAATAATGTTACCGCTATTCCTGACATTGTTACCGAGCAAAGTTATAAATCCTCCGGTCAAGGTGCCTTGGTTCAGCACCGAACCTGTAGCGCCGTTCTGGAAGAAGGTATATTTTTTCGAAAGGAAGTCGATGTCGCTGATTGCCAGAGTGGAGGCCACTAGTCCACCAACGTTTACGTTGGCACCGGGGGCAAAAAGGATTCCGTCAGGATTGACCAGAAAAATACGGCCATTTGCTGTCAGTGTACCGAATATTTCAGAAGGATTGTTCCCTGATACCCGGTTCAGCAGAATGGATTGCTTGTCAGGCTGAGCAACGCTGACGGCTTCATACCTGCCGATACCGAAAGAGCCCCAGTTGATGATGGCATGGTTGCTTGTCTGGTCAATATGCATTGCACTGGCCGATGGTGCACTGATTATTGCCTCTCCGGCAGTTATTATTCCATCTGCTGGTAAAGCAAAAGCCCTGAATCCTGCAACTAATGAGAAGGTTATAAACGTAGTGATGATCCAGGCTTCCCTGGCATTGCTTCCGATATAGCGGAATGCGGAGTTCATTAAAATAGTCCGGAAATAACATTATGAACACTATAGACATCATGTCTTAGTTACACAATATTAGCCCGATCACAAAAATACGGGAGAAGTTTGTTTATGTATTTTGACTTCAGGATAACAACACCGAAGAGCTGAAGCCCTCTCTATTAATGAATCAGGAAGTGGTCACTGCTCGTTAAGCTGGCTCCAGCAAAGGAGAAGGGCTCTTGCTTATCAGGCTCGAAAGGTGTTGCGGAGGTTCTCACGGTAAAGATCAAGGCGCTGGCGGATTTCCTCCAGATAATCGCCACCGAGCTTTTCAAGCAGTGCGTTGGCGATGACCGGTGCCACAACAGCTTCTGCTACCACACCGGCAGCGGGTACTGCGCAGGTGTCGCTCCTCTCAAAGCGTGAAGGGGTTGGTTTCAGGGTTTCAACATCAAAGGATTGCAGGGGAGTGAGCAGTGACGAAATTGGTTTCATGGCTGCCCGCAGATGTATGGTCTGGCCGCTCGACATGCTTCCTTCGAGGCCGCCGGCACGGTTTGTTTTTCGGATGACACCCTCTTCCTGAGAGAGGTAAAGCTCATCGTGCACCTCGGAACCGGGCTTCCCCGCGTTTTCGAAAGCGGTTCCTATCTCGACACCTTTGATGGCCTGAATGGAGATGATTGCTGCTGCAAGTGCGGCATCAAGACGTCGGTCATGCTGTACATAGCTGCCGAAACCGGAAGGGACACCCGTAATGAAAATTTCGATGATTCCTCCCAGGGTGTCTCCCCGTTCACTGGCAGCATCAATTGCCGCCAGTGCTTTTGATTCGGTATCTTTTCCGAGCATGCGTACCGGCGAAAGGTCGGCCTGTTTTGCGACAGCTTCAGCTCCTTCACTGAGGAGTCCTGCGAGCTGCTCACCCGGAGATGATTCTGCAACCGCACCAATGGCTGAAATGTAGCTGCCGATTTCAATACCGAGCGCCTTGAGAAAAACTCGTGCCAGGGTTCCTGCAGCAACTCGTGCCGCAGTTTCCCGTGCCGATGCCCGTTCAATGACGG
>CAIPKT010000176.1 GCA_903865705.1 uncultured Chlorobiaceae bacterium | reverse complement strand
ATTTTGCCTCACGGCATCACTGGTACCCCTCACCTCTTACGGAGCTGATACCGGTACAGTAAGAGGCAGAATTATTGACAAGTCAGACGGAGAAGGCGTTTACGGTGCTTCTGTCACCATTGCCGGTACCACCATCGGCACGGCGACCGACATGAACGGCAACTTCGTCCTCCAGAACGTCCCCGCAAAATCACAGAAAATTTCCGTATCCATCGTCGGTTACGCCCCGACAACCCAGACAGTCACCGTAGGCACCGGCGAGACAGCCAGCGTAAGCCTGCAGCTCGGCCAAACCACCATCATGGCCTCCGAAGTCATTGTCGGCGCATCAACCTACAAACAGAATCGGCTTGATGTCCCCGTGACCGTGAACGTGGTCTCGCAGGAAAGAATCAAGCAGGATGCCAATCCGACACTTGACAAGATACTCGAGTCGATCCCCGGCGTCAACGTGACACGCGCTGGCGGTCAGACAACATCCACTCTACAGATCCGCGGTTCCAACACCTATCAAGGCGGCGGTATCGGAGCCCGTGTCAATGCGTTTTACGATGGATTCCCGATCAACGCCCCGCAATCCGGTGAAATCGTCTGGCAGACGGTGAACCTGAACGCCGTCGATAAGATCGAGGTACTGAAAGGTGCTGCGGCAACACTCTACGGATCAGGCGCCATGGGCGGCGTTGTGAATGTTTTAGGGCATCTTCCTGAAAAACTTGAAGTAAAAGCAGGTATGAGCGGTGGTTTTTATGATGCAACACCGTCTAGTGACCAGAGCGACTACCGCAAGCCCGCCGGCACTACTGCCTCTTCAATTGGAACCCCCTGGTTCTGGAACACCTACGTAGGACTTGGCAACAAGAGCGGTAAATGGAATTACAGCCTCCTCTATACGCATTCTTCCGACGATGGCTACAAAGCGAACACCAACATTGGCTTGAACGACGTCAAGTTAAAAGCCAGGTACGAGATTGATGCTACACAGTACCTGCTGCTATCCAGCTTCTACAACGAGACGTTAGGAGGCTATCAGTATCAGTGGCCTGTTGCTGGTGGTGAGGCTCACTCATATGATTCCTATTCCGCTAAGTATAGCGTTGCGACAACCGAAAGGAAAAATGCGCTCGTTGGGTTGAACTACGTCAAGCTCTTCAGCGACAACGTATCCCTTGACACCAAGGTTTACTATACACACAACGGCACCCGCAATGAGTACCCAACTATTTCAACCTTCAATGAAACCTATGCAGACAGAGTAGGTGCGGGTACAAAACTCGACTGGAGACTCAATGATCACCACCGTTTGCTTGCAGGAGTGGACGCGAACCTCACCACAGTGACTTCATCGTCACTCTTCTCAACGAATAGCTCATTCAACGACAAGCCGGAAAAAGCGGTATCCGGTTTCATTCAGGACGAGTGGAAAATCACCGAAAAGCTGACAGCGCTCGCATCGTTGCGTTACGACTGGACTGGCATTGATGCTGATACATTTGCATACTCACACTACACTTTGGTAGGGTTTGTTCCTACCCTGACCACTTATTCAGGGACAATCCAGAATAAGTCGGTTGATGCTTTGAGCCCTCGTATCGCCCTGAACTACAAGGCTATGGACGACATGAGCTTTCGTGCATCTTGGGGCAGGAGCTTCCGTGCTCCAACGATCTACGAACACTTCGTTACGGATGCAGGGGGATATGGTAGTTTAACACCAAACGGGACTCTCGACAAAGAGACCATGACAGCCTATGAACTGGGCGTTTTCAAGCAGTTCGGTGACAGAGTCTCTCTTGACGTGTCAGGATTTATCAACGACTACAATGACTTGATCGAATCTACACAGATTGGTACCGATGCTCTTACCCTCCCTATATGGCAATACCAGAACATCTCCAAAGCACGAATCTGGGGTATCGAGACGAGTTTGAATATCAGACCTGTCGATCCGATCACCATCAACCTGGCGTATAGCTATATGAACGCCAAGAACAAATCGTATGCCTTTGGAAACCCCATAGTCGACGCTAACCCTGACCCTACAGGGTTGCCATACAGGCCTGAGCACTCAGCATCAGCAGGCGCGACATGGAAAGCGACAAAGAGCCTGAGCCTCAACACGAACGCGCGGTATATCGGTAAGTATAAGAACATCAGCTCGGAGACCAATCGCACAGGTGCTGGTTACCCCGGTGACTTCATCTTGATGGATGCCGGAGTAAAATACCATGCAGGTGAAAGTGCTGTTCTTAACCTCCAGTGCCGCAACATCAACAACACGCAGTATGAAGAAGTCGCCCACTTCCGCTCTCCTGGACGCAGCTTTGTTGCAGGAGTGGATTTCACCTTCTAACAAAGAAGCCATACAGCAATAACTCGTTACAACCAGAGCCAGCCACTTTCACGAGGGGCTGGCTCTTTTTTTAATCGTTAGTTTACATCAGGGGATTTTATTACATTTTGCAATCCTGTTAAAACCACAACAAACGCACACCTTATAGTAATTCTATGCACGAAAAAATCAGAATTGCCGCTATTGTCGGGATGGAGCAATGTAACCAGCGGGTATGGCGCGAGGTAACGTCCAAGATTGCTGAGCACGCTGAATTGACCCAATGGACCGATCAGGATCTTGAGCATCAGAACCCTGAGGCAGCCGAAGCTATCCGCAATGCCGATTGTATTTTTACCACCCTGATTCAGTTCAAGGTGCAGGCCGACTGGCTGCAGGAGCAGGTTGACCAGTCGAAGGCAAAGGTTGTTTTTGCATACGAGTCGATGCCTGAAGTGATGCAGATGACCAAAGTGGGCAGTTATGTGGTTTCGGGTGACGGCGGCGGAATGCCCGATATTGTCAAGAAAGTTGCAAAAATGCTGGTGAAGGGGCGCGATGAGGATGCGCTTTACGGCTACATGAAGCTGCTGAAAATAATGCGCACCATGCTGCCGCTGATCCCTAAAAAGGCTAAGGATTTCAAGAACTGGATGCAGGTCTATACCTACTGGATGAATCCGACCACGGATAACCTGGCATCGATGTTCAACTATATTATCGCCGAATACTTTGAGGTTGAGGTCAAGGTTGAAAAGGTTCATGAAATCCCAACGATGGGCTTCTACCACCCTGACGCTCCGGAATACCAGAAAGATCTGCACCATTACGAAAAATGGCTGCACAAGCGCAATAAAAACTCTGCAAAACAGCGCAACATCGGGATGCTCTTCTTCCGCAAGCACCTGCTGCAGGAAAAGGAGTATATCGACAATGCCATCCGCGCCATCGAGGCCAAGGGGCTCAATCCCCTGCCGGTGTTTGTGATGGGCGTTGAGGGGCACGTTGCCGCAAGAGAGTGGTTTACGCACAACAATATTGACATGCTTATCAACATGATGGGCTTCGGCTTTGTGGGCGGCCCTGCGGGCGCAACCACACCGGGCGCCTCATCGGCTGCGCGCGACGAAATTCTGGGCAAGATAAACGCTCCTTATGTTGTTTCACAGCCGCTCTTTATACAGGATTTTGCTTCGTGGAAGTCGCAGGGGGTAATACCGCTGCAGTCGGCCATGACCTATTCGCTGCCTGAAATGGACGGCGCCGTCTGCCCTGTCGTGCTTGGGGCCATCAAGGACGGACGCCTGCAGACCGTTCCGGATCGTCTGGAAAGGCTTGCCGGGTTTGCCAAAAAGTTTTCAGACCTGCGCCAGATTCCGAACAAGGATAAAAAGGTCGCCCTGGTAGTTTATGACTATCCTCCGGGCATGGGCAAAAAGGCAAGTGCCGCCCTGCTTGATGTACCGAAAAGTCTCTACAACATCCTCAAGTCGCTTCGCGCCGAGGGGTATGATATTGGCGAGCTGCCTGAATCGCCGGAAGAGCTGCTTGCCATGCTCGATCGTGCTACCGATTACGAAATTCAGGCGCATGAGCAGGACAATTTTTCCATTGACCGCGAGATGTACAACACGCTCACCAGCGGTAGGGAACGCGAGCGGATTGAAGGTCGCTGGAACGGGTTCCCCGGAGAGATTGCCCCGATCAAGCCCGACAGGCTCTTTATCGGCGGCATCACGCTGGGCAATATCTTTATCGGCGTTCAGCCGCGCCTTGGCATACAGGGTGACCCGATGCGTCTGCTCTTCGACAAGGAGAACACGCCGCACCATCAGTATATCTCTTTCTACCGCTGGATAAGCCGCGT
>CAIPKT010000175.1 GCA_903865705.1 uncultured Chlorobiaceae bacterium | reverse complement strand
TCCTGAAAAGTAACAGACCTGAAACCGGGATTGTTGACATCCGGCGAGAGGGAAAGCGTCTTGCTGGTCGGGCCAATGGAGCCTGCAACAAAGCGAGGCTTGTCAGGGGTGCGGGCCGTATACTCATCCGCCGCTCTTCGAGCCAGGCGAGCCGCTTCAACATTCAGCTCTTTTACAAGGTCTGAAGCATTGTAGTCGGCCTGTGAAATCGGATTGGCATTAAAAGTGTTGGATTCGATAATATCGGAACCTGCTTCAAGAAAGTCGCAATGAAGGCCATAAATGATATCCGGCCGGGTAAGCACAAGAATATCATTGTTCCCGATGAGCGGATGCGAGTGTGCGGCAAACCTTGTGCCCCGGTAGTCTGCTTCTTGTAATTTATGGCGCTGGATCATGGTACCCATCGCACCGTCAAGCACAAGAATGCGCTGTTCGAGCAGATTTAATAATGTTTCCTTCATTCGTTTTTCAATCGTCTTTACTTCGTTAAAGCATGGCGGTGGTTAAAAAAAGAGAATATACAGCAAAGCCAGGTAATTACTCATTTCAGAAGCTGGCTGCAAAGAGTAATTTAATTATGAATAGTTAGTCTTGGAATTCCTAAATTACTTCAAATACTCCTTCTGCTCTTTTGCTTATTAACTGCCTTCATTGGCAAATGATAAACTTCGATGCTTATTCGTGCAACAAAAACCCTTGCCTGTCTTCTTTGTTTACAGGCTCAGCCCCTCTCCCTTCTTCAGGCTGATACTTCCCGTAAGATTACTCAATTTGAAATCGGCCCTGAACTCTCTCACTATACTTATGAAGAACCGGGTGTGATGAAAATTTCCGGCATGATGGTCGGGATTTCGGGAGCAGTAACCCGTCGGGCGCCACAGGGCATCGGTGTGGTTGATTTCTTAAGGATTGAAGCTGAGGCGGCAAGAGGGAGTGTTGACTATAGCTCTAAGGATGGTACTATAAAGGATATTGATGATACCATAATCGAGGCAAGGGCGTTGCTTGGAAAAGAGGTTTACAGCAGCGAAAAGTCCGTTGTAACGCTTTCCTCCGGATTTGGATACCGGCAGTTGCATGACAACGGCGGCGGCAGGGTTACTTCAGGCGGCAGCAACCCTTCCTATGACCGCGAGTCAAATTACTCGTTCATTCCGGTCGTTCTTGAACTTTCGTCCCTCAACTCCCATGGATGGGGAATTGGAGGAAAGGTCGAGTACGATTATTTTTTAACTGGAATGCAGGAAAGTGAGTTGACCGATGCCAACAACGAGGGATATACCTATTCGGATGACCTGGAAAATCGACAACATGATGGTTATGGTTTACACGTTTCACTGAAGGCAACCAAAAAATTTCATGCCTGCTCTCTTTTCATTGAACCGTTTTTGCGCTATTGGAAAATAAATTCTTCCGATTGGGATACCATCGAGCAGTATAATCACGGGGTGCTTGAAACGAAGGCTTATGTTGAACCGAATAATCACACGACCCAATACGGCCTGAAGGTCGCACTGCTTTTTTAACCGGCCAGCTTATCGAGGGCCCGAAAGAGCCCTCTTTCCAGAACGTGCGTTTACTTTACGGGCATAATTTTTTCAGCTCTCTCTGCAAGCCAGGTGTGCATCAGTTCCACACCGCTCTGGGAGATTTGATGCGTTATCGGGTATTCACGCCAGGTGAGATCATCCACGTGTTCCTGCAGCCATGCATGTGCCGCCCGTCCCTTTGCAATTGGTAAAATATCGTCATAGATGCCATGCATCACCAGAAAAGGCAGTTTGCGCACTGCTGGTTTAAGGCTGTCGTGCGGTACTGTTTTTTCGGGCAACTGCCCTGAGCAGGCAATAACACCGTGCAGCAGTTCAGGTGCAAGAAAGGCCGACAGATAGCTCATGACCGTTCCCTGACTGAACCCCATCAAAAAGACCTTATTGCCCGCAGGTTGGTATTCGGCAATAATTTCGCCGATGAAGCGGATCAACTGCTCGACGGCACGTTGTGCTTCACCATGATCAACCCTGATGCCGGTTGGAGTAAACTCAAGAGGGAACCAGCCGAACATGCCGGCGTCCATCTTCTGCGGAGCCCGTGCACCGATATAGCGGAACTCCGGCCTCAGCGACGGGGCAAGCTGTATAAGATCTTTTTCGTTGCTTCCATAGCCGTGCAGCATAATCATGAGCGGGGCATTTTCCGGTTCTGCAGGTGCTAGATCCAGATAGGTAAGCGCGAGATGGTGTCGTTGAAGCATCGTAAAAATTATGGTTACGGTTGGGATTCGTTAAAGACCTGTGTAATGAAGCCGCCGCCAAGCACTTCGCGGTCGCGGTAAAAGACCGCCGCCTGCCCCTTGGCTACAGCGCTTTTTGGAGACCGGAATGTGACTGTGGCCTCCCCCTCACCGAGAGGCTCAAGGGTGCAGGGTGTCTCCCTGTCACGATACCGGATTTTTCCAGACGCTTCAATCGCGTATCCTGGCTTATCGATGCCAATCCAGTTTATTTTGGAAGCGACCAGAGATGAGCACTCCAGTGATGACTTTTTTCCTACTTCGATTCGGTTATGCTCCGTGTCGAGTGCTGTGACATAGAGCGGCTCTTTGGCGGAAACACCGAGTCCCCGGCGCTGGCCGATGGTATAGAAAGGATACCCCCGGTGCTTGCCGATTACCCTGCCCGCCTCATCCACAATATCGCCGTCAGCCACCTTTTCAGCAAGGCCGGGGATAGCGCCCGCGAGGTAGCCGCAATAATCATCCTGCGGGACAAAGCAGATCTCCTGGCTCTCCTTCTTTTCAGCCGCCCTGACGCCAAAAGAGCGAGCGAGCGAGCGAACCTCCGGTTTGGTCAGTTCCCCAAGCGGAAAGAGCGTTTTGGCCAGGTCGCCCTGCGTGAGCATCCAGAGGAAATAACTCTGATCCTTTTCCGGGTCAGCCCCTTTATAGAGCCGGTACCTCCCGTCACTGAACGCCGTTGCGGCAAAGTGGCCCGTAGCTACAAACTCCGCATCAAGCAACTTCAGCCCCTCAAACAGGCCGAACCACTTGATTTTCTTGTTGCAGACCATGCATGGGTTGGGTGTTCTGCCCCCAAGATAATCCTCATGAAAATAACCGATGACATCATCGCGGAATTTACGGCTCAGGTTCAGGGTGAAAACCGGAATCTGAAAATCAGGATGGTCGCTGATCACCAACGGCGACGGCTTCAGCGAAGGGCTCTCATCAAGGGAATCAAGCACCCTGATATTCAAACCAGTCACCGCATAGCCCTGCTCAACCAGCAGACAGGCCGAAACGGCGGAATCAACCCCGCCAGAGATACCGACAACAACTTTTTTCTGTACGCTCATAAATTCTT
>CAIPKT010000174.1 GCA_903865705.1 uncultured Chlorobiaceae bacterium | reverse complement strand
TGAAGGCCGGTATTTTCGGCGCAGAACCATGGACAGAAGAGATGCGCTCACAAATTGAGCACCTGCTTGGCATTAAGGCGTACGACATTTACGGACTCAGCGAAATCATCGGGCCGGGCGTATCAATGGAGTGCCACTGCCAGAATGGTATGCATATTTTTGAAGACCATTTTATCCCCGAAATCATTAACCCCGATACGTGCGAGGTGCTACCCTTCGGAGAGTTGGGCGAACTGGTCTTTACTCCAGCAACCAAGGAGGCAATGCCGCTGATCCGCTACCGTACACGCGACTTGACCCGCCTTCATGCGGATAAATGCGAATGCGGCCGCACACTGGTCAGAATGGAAAAATGCCTGGGCCGTTCGGACGATATGCTCATTATCCGGGGCGTCAATGTCTTCCCGTCACAGGTTGAATCGGTATTGCTTGAAATGAGCGAAACCAAACCGCACTACGTCCTGGTTGTCGAGCGCGAAAACAACCTCGACATTCTTGAAATCCAGGTCGAGATTGAAGAGCAGTTCTTTTCTGACGAGATTAAGGAGCTTGAGGGACTCCGCCAGCGCATCAAGGTCAATATCGCCAGCACCCTCGGTATCAACGCATCCATCAGGCTGGTTGAACCCGGCACTATAGAGCGCAGCATGGGTAAGGCAAAGCGGGTTATCGACAAACGTAAAACCAGTTATCCTAGCGAGAGATGCTGATCGCATCGAAGAATACCTGTTTCGTTACATAGGCAACTATTCATCGGCTTTCGTGAGCCAAGGGCTGCATTCTGAGCAGCCCCTGATCACTCTTCTTTAGTCGCATAAAAAACCTTAACGACCTTGATGACGGTTATGCGTGCTTATGCACCGGCCATCATGGCTTCAACATCGGCCTTAACTGTTCCGATCGGTTTGATTCCGAATTTCTCAACCAGCACCGCTGCAACATTTGGAGTCAAAAACTCGGGAAGTGTTGGTCCGAGGCGAATGCCTTTTACTCCCAAAAAGAGCAGCGCAAGCAACACCGTAACCGCTTTCTGCTCATACCAGGCTATATCGTAGGAGATCGGCAGATCGTTGATATCCTCCAGCTCGAATACCTCCTTGAGTTTCAGGGCAATAACCGCAAGTGAGTAAGAGTCGTTGCACTGGCCGGCATCAAGCACGCGTGGAATGCCGCCGATATCGCCAAGCTCAAGCTTGTTGTAGCGGTACTTGGCGCACCCTGCCGTCAGGATGATGGTATCGTCCGGCAGAGCGCCGGCAACATCGGTATAGTAGTGGCGGGAGTTGTGACGTCCGTCACAGCCGGCCATCACCACAAAGCGCTTGATGGCTCCGCTCTTGACCGCAGCAACCACTTTATCTGCAAGGGCAATAACCTGGTTATGCGCAAAACCGCCGGTGATGGTACCGTTTTCAAGCTCTTTCGGCGCCTGGCAGGTTTTTGCCAGCTCAACAAGTGCGGAGAAGTCTTTCTGACCACCTTCAGGCCGTGCTGGAATATGCTTCAATCCTGGATAACCTGCCATGCCGGTGGTAAACATCCGGTTACGGTATGATTCGCGAACCGGCACAATGCAGTTTGTTGTCATGAGAATCGGGCCATTGAAGGTGTCGAACTCCCGGTCCTGCGCCCACCACGCACTGCCGTAGTTACCAACAAAGTGGGAATACTTCTTGAATGCCGGATAGTAATGAGCCGGAAGCATCTCGCAGTGGGTATAGACATCGACTCCGGTTCCTTCCGTCTGCTTCAGGAGGTCTTCCATATCGCGAAGGTCATGGCCTGAAATAAGAATACCGGGGTTTTGGCCGACACCGGTTTTCACTGTGGTGATTTCGGGATGGCCGTAGGATTCGGTGTTGGCCTTGTCGAGCAGCGCCATTGCCTTGACGGCAACTCCTCCGGTTTCGAGTACCAGCGCGGTCAGTTCATCTGCCGAAAGATCTTTGGTCAGAGCAGCAAGCCCTTTGACGTAAAACGCATAGATCTCGTCATCATGGTAACCGAGCACTGCGGCATGGTCGGTATAGGCGGCAAGGCCCTTGATTCCATAGAGCACAAGGCTTTTCAGGGAGCGAAGATCTTCATTCGTACTAAGCGCCTCAATACCGGATGTCTCCGCTTTTGCAAGAAACTCCGCCTTCGTCTTGCCATTCCAGATTGCTGCATCATGATCGGCGGGCTGATCCACGGAAGCATTCAATTCATCACGCACTTCAAGTGTTTTGAGAATCTGCGCAACAATGGCATCCTCATCAAAGTTGGTGTTGGTGACGGTCACAAAAAGCGACTCGCTGATCAGTTGACCTACTTTCCTGCCAAGGCCTCCCTCCATCTTTGCTCCTCCTACCTTTTCGGCAGCCAGAGCCAACCCTTCGGTTGCATAGACAAGCATATCCTGAAGTTTCGCCGTCGTATCGTCCTTTCCGCAGACACCCCTGATGGCACAGCCTGTTCCATGAACGCTTTCCTGACATTGGTTACAATACATTCCCATTGTTTATTTCTCCTTGTTTGTTGTTGTTGTGTCCGGCGACAGCATTGAAGCCTGCATTGAGGCCTGCATTTTGTCTGCTGCCGCACCTTCTTTATCGCCGATTTTTTCTTTGACTGAGGCTCTGCTGTTGTATGCAGCAAGGAGCAACCGCTTGTTGCCGGGCTTTCTGTCGATGATTTCACTAAAGTCTTTCAAAGCGCCATACAGGTCACCAACTTTGACTCTTGCAATCCCCCGGTTTCCGTAAGCCGTGATCGCTTCGCGGAACCGCAATCCAATCTTTAAGGCTATCGAGTAATCCTCGATGGCTCCGGCATAGTCACAGGTGCTGCTCAGTGCATTAGCCCTGTTGCAGTATGCATCCGCATTGTCCGGTTCTGCAAGAATTACACGGCTGATCTCCGTTGCAGTTCCCCTGTATCCTCCCATCGCATCTTTCAGCATTGTCTTTTCAACCTTAAAAGTTAAAGCTCCCCGCTCATGAGGGATACATCCTATACCCACTCTTCCGACAGGGTTTCGCCCTGCAGACTGATCACTACCTTTTTCACCGGCACTTTACGCGTTGCCTTGCGCAGCGCTTCATCAACAATCGACATCAAACCTCCACAGCAAGGCACTTCCATAATGGCAACGGTGATGGTGTTGATGTGTGACATATCTATCATGGCGGCAAGTTTGTCAACGTAGACATCCATCTCAGAATCGAGCTTCGGACAGGCAATCGCCAGGCTTTTGCCGCTCATGAACTTTCCGTGAAAGTCGCCGACAGCAAATGCTGCACAGTCAGCAGCAAGCAATAAATCGGAACCCTGGAAATAGGGTGCCTGTGGTGAAACAAGGTGAAGCTGGATCGGCCACTGGCGGAGTGCACTTTGAACTGGTGTACCGGGCATAGCGGCAACCGCTGTATCCGATTCACCCTTGGTATTGAAATCTATAGTCCTGCTGCCAGGGCACCCACCGGTGTGCGGTGCGTGGTGGTGCGCTGCATGGGTCTGCTTATTTGCCGATTGGCGAACAGCCTCATGTTCAAGCGGATTGGCAATTCCCTCTTCTTCGAGGTATTCAAGTGCCTGCTGAAAAAAGTCGTTCTGGCCATGATCCATAAGGTGATGCAGATGAGCCGCAATAACATTGGCTCCGCCTTTTGCAATGCTCTCATGCATGACGCGCTTTTCGTCATAGGGTTCAGCTTCACGGGTTACAATTTTCATTGCTCCAGTCGGACAATGGCCGATACAGGCGCCAAGTCCATCGCAAAAAAGGTCACTGATGAGGCGGGCTTTGCCATCGATCACCTGCAAAGCTCCTTCAGGACAACCCGGAATGCAGTCGCCGCATCCGGTACAGCTTTTTTCATCTATTGTGATAATCTGTCGTTTCATTTTTTACTCCTTTTATGGGTTCAACACTGCCTGCTCGATTTTTGCAGTTTTTGGTATCACCTGATTTGCCTCCGCAAGGTCACGAAGCAACTTGCCGATGGTCACCTTTTCAAACTCGCTCTGGACAACCTGCTCAATACGCATGATCTCATGACGCAGCACACAGCGAGAACGATTGCCGCAAATCTGCTTGCGAAACATGCACTCCGACACCTGTACCTTACCCTGAAAAATTTCAATCAGTTGTGTTACGCTGATGGTATCCGGATCCATTTCCATCATAAAGCCTCCCTTAACACCCTCTTTTGAAACAATCAGGCCGTGCCGAATCATCTCCTGCAAAAGACGACGCAAAAACTGGTAAGGAATATCGTGCTCAGTCGAAATACACTTTGCCGACAAATAGCTCCCCTTCCTGGCAGCAAGAGCCAGCAGTGCCCGTATTGCGTAATCAGTATTCTTGGTCAGTACTTTCATAGTTGATTCTTTTAATTGATACCAATATAGTATCAGTTATTCGAAAACAAAAATATTTTTTCCCGAAGCAAGAGATTGAGCAGAGGGCATGAATGTTATCATCAACCCTGATTGATTGTTCCTGCAGAAAATATTGTTGCTTGTAACGCTTTTACGATCCATGTTACCTGTAACAAAAGAAGCAAAAAAGTAACAAGAAGACACATGGGCGGAGTTCTTGAAAGGGTGCATTACTGCGCAATTGATCCAAAAAGAGGGAAAGCTTCGCAAAAGTTTTCCCTCTTTGAACAGGCAGGCGCCTATTTGCCAAATGGCTGAGGAGGAGGTGTTGTATCTGATGACGGCGGAAGCTGAGGCAGCTCAAATTTCGGTTGATCGCCTGTCAGACTTTTCAGGAAGGCAACAATGCTGGCATTTTCCTCTGAAGTAAACTTTTTGCCCAACTGAATCTGACCCATAACCTCAACTGCCTTTGAGAGTGTTGCCGCCCCACCGTCATGGAAATAGGGGTAGGTTAGCTCAACGTTCCTCAATGTCGGCACCTTGAAATTGAAACGATCTGCATTGTTTTTGGTTACCGCACTGCGCCCCAAAACCGGACTTTTTGTTGTGTAAGGTGTCACCACACCCATTTTCTGGAACGAATTACCACCAACGGCGGATCCGTTATGGCAACTTGTGCATCCACTGCTCTTAAAGAGCTCATAGCCGGCCAACTCCTCTTTGGTTATTGCGGCATCATCACCCTTCAACCATTTGTCGAAACGGGCATTGGGAGTAACAAGTGTCTCTTCAAATGCAGCTATGGCTGTTGTCACCTTGTCGATATCAATCTTATCGACCTTAAATACTTTTTTGAACTCTTCCACGTAGGCAGGAATAGATTGTAGCACCGCAACCGCGAGGTCATGGGTAAACGACATTTCTCCTGGATTGCCTATCGGACCACCCGCCTGTTCCTTAAGGTCTTTAGCGCGACCATCCCAGAACTGCGCCAGATTCATACTCGAATTAAGCACGGTAGGCGAATTGATCGGCCCTTGATTCCATTTATGGCCAACAGAACTTACCAGATTGTCACTACCGCCCATGCTGAGATTGTGACAGGAGTTACATGAAATGAATCCTGATTTTGACAATCGCGGATCAAAGAAGAGTTTTTTTCCAAGCTCCACCATAGCCTTGTCAGCCACTTTCGGTGCATCTACAGGGCTAACCGGTTCGCCTGTTCTGGGCTGCAGCGCAGGAACTGCCGCCGGCACAGCAGCAGGGACTGACTGATTTTGAGTATCGGGTTGCGGTTTTTTTGAACAAGAGGAAATGACCCCAACCGCTAAAAGGCCGACAATAACGATGTGTACTTTCATTTTCCAGTATAATTATCATAATTGCTGAATTGCCAACACGTTTTTTCACTAATAAACACCAAATCAGCATGATAATACTTTTTTTTCTCGCTAAAATCAAAAAAAGTGCCCTATAGATCTCCTTCATAGCCGCCTGCAAGTCACAGAAAACTTTATCGCCTTGGATGACGCAACAGAGATCTAAAGGCGATCAGTTCCGACGCTTTACCGGGGGATTCCAATATTTCAATAAGGAATCCGACAGATATCACATAAATCATCAAAACCAAGCAATGTGTAATAATTGTAGGAAATGAGCGTATTAATTTCTATAATCGCCTGTGATAAAAAATAAAATGTGATACTATAATCGCGCGACTTATCATATCAATAGAAAGAATCAACAGGAGCAAACATGGCGACCAAGGCGCGCAAGGCAAGTATAAGCGAAGTGAAATCGCCAGAGCAGCACGAAGAAGAGATCAGACTCATGGCATATTACCTATGGATAGAAAAAGGTTCAACCGATGGTTCAGATATTGATGATTGGATTGTATCGGAAAAATATTTGACTATCTAAATCACCTGTTCTACAATATCAAAGCAAAGGCCATTCTTCAAGGAATGGCCTTTTTTATGCGAGCGGCCGAACCGGTCAAGACGTTAGATAATCAAAGTGTCAACACCCTCTGAAATAGCCAAAGTCAGGGAAAAAAGGCCGGGTAATTCCCGGCTTTGTTATGCCGGATTGCAGGCTTTTTTGTATGTTCCTGCATTCTTCTTTTGATTTTGGTTTATAACTTGTCTTGATAGCTCCTTATCATGATGAGTAAACCAGTAGGTAGGGGGCTTTCATCTTGTAATTTTTGTGGCATATAAGCCATAACTTATTATAAAACAGGGTACTGCTATGATTATTAAGCAATTGTCGGTGTTTCTCGAAAACAGGACTGGACGGCTGACCGAGCTGACCGGCATCCTTGCCGCTAACGACATAAACATCTCGGCATTCAGCATTGCCGATACGGCCGACTACGGTATTCTGCGCATGATTGTCGGACGGCCGGAACCAGCGGCTGAAATATTGCGCAATTCGGGGTTTGCCGTCAAAGTCACCGAGGTAGTGGGAATGATTATCCCTCACCGTCCTGGCGGTTTGCACAAGGCACTGCAGATCATCTCGGATAACAACGTCGCGATTGACTACATGTACGCCTTCGCCTCCGGGGATTGCAAGGCAACGGTTATCATCAGGGCTGAATCACTGCAAAATATTATTGATGTC
>CAIPKT010000173.1 GCA_903865705.1 uncultured Chlorobiaceae bacterium | reverse complement strand
TCTGAAAAGCACCTAATTATAAAAAATTCTATGGATTAATATAATATTATTTCGCGTTACCGCACTCGTCCTACTCTTTTCAGCAAGAGCTTTCCATGCCACATCCCATTCTTTCGTTATAACTTATCAACACCGGGCTCACAACCCTACGAAAGTGTAAAGATTCCTGCAACCAATACGGCAAGCCTCTCCGCACCTCATAAAATGGCACTAACTTATTATATAAATTAACCTAAAGAGGTAATAACACCATTGAATCATACGACACCCGGTTCAACAATATGATCAACGGGATTGTGCGTCAACAAGTTATCAACATTCCATTAACAATCAGGAGAGTCCTGCTTGCGGCCAAACTGGTGTTTCAGGTACTCAATAATTGGAGGCATAATGGAGATGGCAATAATGGCTAAGATCAGCAGTTTGAAATTCTGCTGAACAAAGGGTAACTGGCCAAAAAAATAGCCGCTGTAATTGAACAATCCTACCCAAAGTGCAGCGCCGAGAATATTGAAAAGGATGAAGCGACTGTAGCGCATGGCGCCGATACCAGCAACGAAGGGGGCGAACGTACGGATAATAGGAATGAAACGGGCAATGATAATGGTCTTGCCGCCATATTTATGGAAAAAATAATTGGTCTTGACAAGATGTTCGGGATTGAACAGGCGCGACTTTTTGTAACTGAACACTTTGGGCCCAATCGTGTGGCCAATCTGGTAGTTGACGGTATCGCCAAGCACTGCGGCTAAAAAAAAGAGCAGAAAGAGCAGGTGAGGGTCGAGCGATGAGCCGGGCATGGAGGCTAGTGAACCGGCAGCAAAAAGCAGGGAGTCGCCTGGAAGAAAGGGAGTGACAACAAGTCCGGTTTCGCAGAAAACGATGACAAACAAAATGGCGTAGAGCCAAAAACCATATTGTGCGGCAAGTAACTGAAGATGGGTATCAATATGAATGATAAAATCCACAAGAAAATAGAGCAAACTGGTAAGGGAGTCCATTGCGTTACGCTTGAAATATGAAAAACCACTGCTTTTTTGTTGAGGCAATGTAGTCATTGAGCGGCAGAGTCGCAAAACCCGACTGTCCTGCATTGGTAGAGTGATGACTGAAGAAAAAGTATTAATGTTATATATTAGTGTTTTGTTTTATGAGAAGAACAACCATGCATCACTTATGAGTTATTTAACATCCGACCGATGCCTGCTTTATTATGAAGACAGTGCAGAGTCCGATCTTTCAGGAGCCCAAAAGCCTGTAGTTCTATTTGTGAATGGATGGGCAATCTCTTCCCGATACTGGAAGCCGTTGGTCAACATACTGTCGGCAAACTATCGCTGTATTACCTATGACCAGAGCGGCACTGGAAAAACGATAATCAAGGGGTTCAAACCAACTTTTACCATTCAGGGATTTACTGATGAGGCTGGAGAACTCATTGAACATCTCGGACTCCACACATCAAAAAACTTGCATATTGTCGGCCACTCGATGGGAGGTATGGTGGCAACCGAACTTTGCCTTCGCTACCAGACAGCCCTGATATCAGCAACCATCATTGCCTGCGGCATTTTTGAAGAGACCCCATTCACTTCGCTGGGCCTTTTTTTTCTTGGCGGATTGATCGATTTTTCCATGAATTTCCGCAACATCTTCCAGCATGAACCGCTGAAAAGCATGTTTGTCAAACGGGCTGCCACAAAAGAGATCAGCAAGGAGTACCACGATATCATTATCGAAGACTTTACACAATCCGACAAGGAAGCAACCAATGCTGTCGGAAGGTTTTCGATCGATCGGGATGTACTGAAAAGGTATACCCGTGACGTGCTTCTTATCCCGGTGCCGCTGCTTTGCAGTGTAGGAATGGCTGATCATACCATACCTCCCGAAGGCACCATCACGCTTTATGAAACACGCCTCGCCAAGGCTTCTGCCCCGACCAGACTGGCAAAATTTATGGATCTCGGTCATCTTCCGATGCTTGAAGACACGGCACTGTTTGCCTCAGAGCTTAATAAACATTTTGAATTTGCGGAACAATTTCATAAAAAGAGTTCGCAATAAAATGCACGCTGCCGATAAAAAAAACCGATGTCAGGACAATGACTATGTTTTCACTGGCAGCATGCCGAAACCTTAAGATTAATGGATACTGTGAATAAAATATTTACCAAAACCTTTTTTTTCCTCTTTGCTGCGCTCATAGCCATAACACTGACCTCTCACGAGCTCAATGCCAAGGGCTCTTTTCTCGGCCTGCCAAGCCTTGAGGAACTTGAAAATCCCAACCCTGAACTCGCCACTCTTGTCTATTCGGAGGATGGCAAACTGCTGCACAAGTTTTTCACAAAAAACCGAACCTTTATTCCGCTAAAGTACATTCCGTTGTCGACGCGACATGCCCTTATTGCTACCGAAGATGTGGCCTTTTACAGCCACTGGGGGGTCGATGTTAGACGTTTTGTGCTGGCAATGGGTGAAAATATTATCAAAGCACGAACCCGCTGGCAAGGAGCAAGTACCATTACCCAGCAGCTTGCCAAAAATCTTTATCTGAGTCAGGAAAGAACTGTCAGCCGAAAAGTCAAGGAGATCATTACCGCCATCGAACTGGAAAAGACCTACACGAAAGATGAAATTCTTGCACTCTATCTCAACACCGTTTATTTTGGATCCGGAGCATACGGCATCGAAGCAGCAGCCCAAACCTATTTCGGCAAACCGGCATACCGCCTGACCCTGCCGGAAAGCGCAACGCTTATTGCAACGCTGAAAAACCCTACCGCATACAACCCTTCGAAGTTTCCGGCAAATTCCCTCGGCAGGCGGAACCTTATCCTCTCACTGATGGAGAAGGTAAACTACATTACACCGCAACAGGCTGCCAGAGCAAAACAGACCCGTCTGACACTGAACTACACGCCAGTAAGCCATCAGGGCCTGGCACCTTACTTTACCGAGTATATCCGCCAGACGTTAAAACCCTCTGCGGCAATGGGAAACGTCAATCTTTTCCGCGACGGCCTGACCATCAAAACAACGCTGGACAGCCGCATGCAGAACTATGCCCAGGAAGCTGCCGCAGCACATCTGGCCGAACTGCAGACAGCATTTGACCGGTCATGGGTATGGTCTGAGACGCTGAAAAATCAGATTCTCATGGAAAGCGAACGGTTCAAGGGGCTGAAGGAGAATGGGCTCTCCAATCAGAAGGCTCTGGCGCAAATCAAGGCCGACAAGGTATGGGTGAGTGAACTGCTGAAAGAAAAAACCCGGATACAGGTGGCGCTGGTGGCTATCGACCCGGCAAACGGCCATGTGAAGGCATGGGTTGGGGGGAACAAGTTCTCGCCTGATGACTACAAATATCAGTTTGACCATGTCTGGCAGGCAAAGCGGCAGCCTGGCTCAACCTTCAAGCCCTTTGTCTATACCACAGCGATCGACAAGGGATTGCCTGCAAACTTCCAGGTTCTTGATCAACCCCTTACCTTTAATATCGGCAGCACCGTCTGGTCGCCGAGAAACTCCGACGGCTCGTCAGGCGGTATGACGACGCTACGCTCAGCCCTTACCCAGTCGCTGAACCAGGTGACCGTACGGCTTGCCTATGAGCAACTGACAACAGCGGAAATCATCAGTTATGCGAGAAGAATGGGCATCTCTTCGCCCCTCGACTCAAACCTCTCTCTTGTTCTCGGAACATCAGTTGTCAGTCCGCTTGAGCTTGCCGGAGCATTCACGACCTTTGCCAACAACGGCATCTGGCAGGAACCGGTCTCAATTTTGAAGGTTGAAGACAAGAATAGTCGCATCATATCGGAATACACTCCGAACCGCCGTTTTGCCATCGATCCTGCTACCAACTTTGTGATGGTTTCGATGCTCAAAGATGTGGTCAACAGAGGTACCGGTGCGGCAGTCCGCTCCCGTTACGCATTTAACACGGAAGCGGCAGGCAAAACCGGCACGACCCAGAGCATGAGAGATGCTTGGTTTGCAGGATTCACACCGCAGCTTGTCGCTGTGGTATGGACAGGATTTGATGATGAACGCATCAAGTTTACCTCAATGGAATACGGCCAGGGGGCACGCGCCGCACTTCCCGTTTGGGCCGGTTTTATGAAACGATGCTACAGCGATCCAACATTGAAACTCGACAACAGGAATTTCTATATCCCTGAGACCGTTATTGCCGTACCGATGTCCAACCAGACCCATACCCCTGCTGATCCGCTCAGTACTGATACCTATATGGAGTATTTTACACCCGCGGGCTTCCAGTACTATCAGACCCGTCCAATGAAAACCATTGCTCCGGCAGAGACAGACAGCACCAGTACCGAAACCCGCAATGGAGAGGCGATTCCGCAAAATTCATTGCCAGCACAGATCCTAAAAGAAGAGAAAGTGTTCTGATTTCTCGCTTATTTAACGCTCAACCGTTTTTTTTATGCAATCG
>CAIPKT010000172.1 GCA_903865705.1 uncultured Chlorobiaceae bacterium | reverse complement strand
GTTCAAACCGTTCTTCATCAATAAAGACGACATAATCGGTGCGGCAACCGGGTGTTGAGAGGATCATCTGCTCAATCTCTGCGGCAATTTCCGAAAGATTATTTTTCTGCTCAGCAATGCTTTTTTCGGCATGGCAGATTCCCTGGTAAAGAATTGCCGCTGCGCTCCGTTCCTGGCTTGACAGGTAGATATTTCTTGAACTGACGGCCAGACCGTTTTCTTCCCTGATAATGGGTGCGCCGACAATTTTTATATCGAGATTAAGATCGTCAACAAGCTGGCGAATCACGGCGAGCTGCTGTGCATCCTTTTCGCCAAAAATGGCGATATGCGGCTTTGTGATATGAAAGAGTTTTGTTACGATGGTGGCCACTCCGTTGAAATGGCCCGGCCTTCGCTCTCCTTCGAGCCGTTGGCCGAGTGCGCCGCACTCAATGGTTATCTGATGGTTTTCCGGGTAAATACTTTCGGCTTCAGGGGCAAACAGATAATCCACTTCTGCAGCTTTTGCAAGAGCGACATCCTGCTCAAAAGGTCTGGGGTATTTGTGGAGGTCTTCGTTGAGCCCGAACTGTGAGGGATTGACGAAAATGGTTAAAATAACGGTGCCAGCGCTTTGCCGGGCAAGCTTTATAAGGCTCAGGTGACCTTCGTGCAGTGCACCCATGGTCATGACAACGCCAATGAGCTGCCGGTTGAGACGCAGTTTTTCAGATATTGCCTGCATCTGGCGCGGGTCAGTGATGATCTGCATATTCTTCCTCTGATTTGATGGTTTTGTTTCCGGGCGGGTGGACAATCACCACAAACTCTCCTCTTGTTTTTCCATCGGCAAGTCGCAGGCGGATCTCATCAATGGTTCCGGTAATATACTCTTCATGAATTTTGGTCATCTCCCGTCCAACAAAAATTTTGGCCTCCGGTAAGACGTTGCTCAGTTCGTCGAGAAGCTTCATGATCCTGAAGGGCGATTCATAGATAACAAAAGTGGCATGCAGTGAAGCAAGATATTCGAGACGGCTTTTTCGCCCTTTTTTATGCGGAAGAAAGCCTGCGAAAAAGAAACTGTTGACGGGAAGCGGACAGGCCGAAAGTGCAGCGGTCAGTGCGCTGGGGCCGGGAATCGGGATGACCTGAAGGCCCCGTTCGTGCAGCTCGTGCAGCAGCGCATAGCCGGGATCACTGATAACCGGGGTTCCTGCATCAGTAATGAGTGCCACATCGGTACCCTCTTCAAGCAGGGAGACAATCTGGGCGATAGCTCTTGGCTCATTGTAGTTGTGGTAACTGATGAGTCTTTTGCCGGAAATATCGTAATGGCGGAGCAGAATGGATGCCCGGCGTGTATCTTCACAGGCTATGGCACCTGATTCTTTCAGGATTCTTATGGCTCTCAGGGTAATGTCTTCGAGATTGCCGAGAGGCGTGGCAACTACGTAGAGTGTTCCGGTATGTAACTGATCAGTTTGCAAGGGCAAAAGATGGGCTTGAACAAAGGGTTTGTTATGGTAGATTCACAATGGTTTTAGTATAATAATAAAAAATACGATAAACAGCGTTCAGTCAAAGATGAAGGATCAAGTAAGGTTACTGTCGGTCAACGACTTGCGGGTACATTTTTCACAGCAGAAAAGTGGGGGTTTGGCAAAACCCTTTTTGGTGCATGTGGTTAACGGAGTCTCTTTTGATGTTTTTCAGGGAGAGACGCTCGGCCTTGTGGGCGAGTCGGGTTGCGGGAAAACCACTCTTGGGCGGGCATTGATCCGTCTTGGTCCTTCGGTAGTGAGTGGAACTATTGTGTATGAAGGGCGGGAGATTACCTCTATCGGCAATCGCGAGTTTCGTTCTCTTCGCAAAGAGATCCAGATGATTTTTCAGGACCCTTTTGGATCGCTGAACCCGCGTATGACGGTCGGTCAAATGCTTGGAGAGGTGTTGCTGGTTCACGGCATTGCCAGGGGGGAGGCCGCCCGCAAGCGGATTGAGGAGTTGCTTGACGTTGTTGGGTTGAACAAAGAGTATGCCAATCGGTATCCGCATGAGTTCTCAGGAGGGCAGCGGCAGCGACTCGGTATTGCGCGGGCGCTGGCGGTCAACCCGAAATTTATTATCTGTGATGAGCCTGTTTCAGCACTTGATGTATCGATTCAGTCGCAGATCATCAATCTGCTCAAGGATCTTCAGCGTAATCTTGGATTGACCTATCTCTTTATTGCTCACGACCTTTCTGTTGTTGAATACATTTCTGACAGGGTTGCGGTCATGTATCTCGGAAAAATAGTTGAGATTGCAGACTCCGCGGAACTCTATGCCAATCCAAAGCATCCCTATACAAGAGCGCTCCTTTCCGCCATACCCAATCCGGAATTCGGTGGAAAAAAAGAGCGGATTCTGCTGAATGGAGATTTACCAGGGCCAATGAATATTCCTTCCGGATGCGGTTTTCATCCGCGCTGTCCCTCCGCCATGGCCGAGTGCAGCCAGAGGGCACCGAAGTTTCAGGAACTCACTGATACCACTAATCGTCACCAGGTAAGCTGCCTCCTCTATGAATAATACGAACACACCAACAAAGAGACGGGGATGTTTCCGTAATGGTTGCCTTGTTTTATTGATTGTTCCGGTACTCTTTTTTGCAGGGCTTTTCTTGTATTATCAAAGCTCACACGTTCTTCCTGATCGTTTTGTGCTGGTACTTCCTCTCAGCGGCGGAATTGATGAAATTCATGGTGATAGCAGCTCGCTCCCTTTTTTGCCTTCGTCTCAGTCACTTTCTCTCCAGGAGCTGCTTTTTGTGCTCGATCACGCCGTTGCTGACAAGCGAGTCAGTGAAGTGCTTCTTGATATTCAGGGCGTGCAGACAACACCGGCAAAGATAGCTGAATTAAGGGCGGCTCTTGAAAAGGTTCGCAAAGGCGGGAAAAAGGTCACGGCATTTCTTCACTCCGCTGACGACAGCGATTATCTGCTTGCTGCGGCATGCGATTCTATTATTGTAGAGCGCGGCGGCTATCTTTTGCTTGATGGCCTGAAGGCAGAGGCGCTTTTTTATACCACTCCGCTTGGAAAAATAGGGGTTAACGTCCAGACCGCGCAGTGGAAAAAGTACAAGAGCGGTATTGAGCCATTTGTCAGAACCGGGGCAAGCAAGGAGTACTTCGAGCAAATCAATGCGCTGCTTGATGAGGTCTACGATGATTACCTGGGTTATGTCTCGAAGCGGCGAGGTATCAGCCGCAGCTCTTTTGAGACGCTCATCAATAATGATCCGTTGCTCTCGGCCAAAAAAGCCCGAACGCTTGGGCTTGTTGACGGGATTGCCTCTTTCTGGGAGTTGCAGCGTGCATTGACCAAAAAAATAACCCGGCATGAGCTCACCAGTGACAACGATGCTTTTGTCAGCGGAGCCCGGTACCGTTCTGCTGTTGACTGGCCTCAAAAAGCGGAGAGTCGCGACCGTATAGCGGTGATAACCCTTTCCGGCATGATTGTCCGTTCTGCAGGTGAACTGGGTGAAGGGATCGATATTGAGACCCTGAAAAATTCTCTTGATGCCGCGCTTGAGGACAAGGCGGTCAAAGCCCTTGTTGTTCGTATTGACAGCCCCGGAGGAGATGCTCTTGCGTCGGCTGATATGCTGCAGATGCTCGACTCAGCAGCGGTAAAAAAACCACTTGTGGTTTCCATGTCAGGTGTTGCGGCTTCGGGCGGCTACATGGCTGCACTAGCCGGGAAAACCATTTATGCCCAGCCACTGACCATTACCGGCTCCATTGGCGTCTATGCCCTGAAGCCCAATATCAGCCAGCTTGTAGAAAAAGTTGGCTTGGGTCGTGATGTTGTAACACGGGGACGGTTCGCTGATGCCAACACCCCATTCAAGCCGCTTGAGCCGCAGGCCTACAGCAAATTTGTGGCCGCCTCGGGCGAAGTTTATGATGACTTTGTCGGGAAGGTGGCAGCCTCAAGAAAGATGCGTTTTTCCGCAGCGGACTCGGTTGCCGGCGGAAGGGTCTGGACAGGAAGCCGCGCGTTGAAGGCCGGTCTGGTTGACCGTATGGGCGGACTCTTTGATGCCATTCATGCCGCTCGTCTCCTCGCCAAAATGGATATGACCAAAAAACCCCGTATCGTACTTTATCCATTACAGAAAAGCTGGCTTGAGTCTTTTTTTCAGGGAAATGGCGCAAGCTTTTCCAGCAGGATTGCGGTTGCCGTCAAACAACAGGTACTGCATGAAATCATTCCCCAGAGGCAGTTTACCTCGATGGCAACTTTTTATGAGATGCTGATGAACTCAGGCCAGTTGCAGATGCTGGCTGTCATGCCATCCGAAATCATCATTGATTAACCATACTACGGGCGGGGGTCACCCCCGCCCGATGTTGTAAACACAAACCATTCCGACCACGTTCACCCCTGCATTGCCAAAAACAACAATTCCCGTATGGGCGGATTACCCTCGCCCAAAAAATGTTATAAAATCATAACAATTTCATTAAGGGTGGACGTTCCTTCGCCCGATATTATAAGTCGATGGCCACGGGCCAGTTTGTCTAAAACTTGTAGGTCAGTGATGTCTGGGCGCGGAGGGCACCGCCTTCAGGAGTTCCTCCCTTGTATTCGGTTTTCCAATCCGAGAGCTGAAGCCCGAGGACCAGGTTTGGTGTTAACTTGGTGATGACATTGCCGAAGATGGTCTGGTTGCGTGAACGTGTAGTGGTTGCCATACCGTTCAGATCGTTATCATTCGGGTTGTCGAGGCCTGCACCGAGACTGACCGATGTTACCGGGTTTATAGTGTACTTGAGCGCTCCCCATCCACCGTTCGAACGGATCTCGTTGGGGTCAGTTGTTATGGTACTGTTTACACCCTGCCCGATTCCTCCAAAGTAATCATCAAGATTTGAGCCGGTAAAGTATTCGCCTGCAAAAAGGAGTTTTTGGCTGAGCGGCATTGAGAGCTCAAGGTTGCACGACCACGAGTCAAGCGTCTTGAAACTTCCCGCGCTATTGGTGTCCCACTCCTCCTGGCCGTAATGGCCCGAGATGGCTATGGTTGCTGGCTGGTTTTTGACAATAAGCGGCTCAGAAAAGGCAACGCGTCCCTGTATGGAAGGGATGACGGCATCTTTGCCTGTGTCATTTTGAAAAGCGAGAGTTTGATACGTGCTTCTCTCCCCAATTGTTCTCGAAGCGGCAATCGCCATTTCAATGCGTCCGTTGTTGCCGGTTGCAAATCCCTTGGTAAGTCGTACCTGCGGGTGGCGTGAACCGATATTGCCGGCATCCCATATAAGTGCGGGGTCATCCACAAAAGGGAGCAGCGAAGAGACCAGATCCCAGGTCTGACCAGCAAGGATGCTGAAATCAGAGGAAGGCCAATATGCTTTTATGTAGCCATGACGCAGGCGAGGTGCCTGGTTGTTTTCGGTTGAGACGCTGGTGAGAAAATCCAATTCAATATTGCCAGTCAATTTCATCCTTTCCGTATCCGGGCCACTGAGGTTCAGCCCAATCCTTGTGGCGCCTGCCGTGAGATCCCATTCACCATCATGCGTTCTGCCGTTTTCCGGCTGAGCCCAGAGTGCAATATTACCTGGATATATTGTTCCTGTATCATATGATGCGTCAAAACGGGCAAAACCGTAGAGTTGTACTTTGACGCCTGAATTGGTTGATACCGGCAGGAGAGCTGACGGTTCAGCTTTTTTGATCGGTGCAGGTGTGTCAGCGGTTGCCGCAGCAGCAGGCCTGGATTGTACCAGTGCTTTCAGCTCGGCAAGTTCCTGCTCAAGACGAGTGATGCGCGAGTCAACACTTTCAGCGGTTGTTGCGGCAAAGCTCGGTGCAGCAGTGCAGAGTGAGCCGGCAAGCATCAGGGTGTAACGGAATTTTCCCCTTGCATTCATGGATCTTCTCCGTTGGATGGTTTGGTTAAGGGAGATGACTGGATTTAAAAATGAAGCGGAAATATAGGCAGTCAACAGCCAATTTCTTTGCTTTTTTGATGAGCTATTATGTTGTGTGGAGCTTGCTGTTACCTTAACTCTGTCAGTTCTGTCATGGCGACTCTCTACGTTGTGGGGGATATCTGCTGATTGATGCGGCTGTAAATAAACTCAAGGCATTTATTCACGCGATGGAACACCTCCCGGTTCAGAAGCTCCAGAAGTCGCGGTCGAGGTTCCGGTACTGAATGCCCTGGATGAGATGCTTCATGGCAATAAGATCTGAGCCGTCGAGGTCGGCAATCGTGCGGCTTACCTTGAGTATCCGGTCGTGCGCCCTTGCTGAAAGGTTCATGCGGTTCATCGCGTCCATGAGTTTTTGCGAACTCTCCCGGTCGAGCTGGCAGTACGATTTTATTTGGCGGGAGCTCATCTGGGCATTGGTATAGATCTTCGGCGATGTTGTGGAGGCAAAGCGTTCCTGCTGGATTTTCCGGGCCGCGATGACCCTCTGGCGGATGGCTGCTGAGTTTTCGGCGCTTGATGCGGAAAAGAGGTCACTGTTTTCGACTTTCGGTACATCAATGTGAATATCAATACGGTCAAGCAGCGGGCCTGAAATCTTTGAAAGATAGTGCTGAATCTGCTGGGGCGGGGCAGTCAGGTTGCCGTCACGGTCTTTCAGTGCGCCCGCAGGGCTCGGGTTCATGGCAGCGATGAGCATGAACCCTGCCGGATATTTGGTGGTAACGGAGATCCTCGATACGGTGACCTCCCGCTCTTCAAGGGGTTGGCGGAGAACTTCAAGCGCATTGCGGCTGAATTCGGGGAGTTCATCCAGAAAGAGGATGCCGTTATGGGCAAGGCTCACCTCTCCCGGTTTGGCGTTTGAGCCGCCGCCGATCAGCGCAATATTGCTTGTTGTATGGTGGGGGCTGCGGAAGGGGCGTGTAACCATCAGTGGACGCTCTTTTTCAAGCAGGTTGGCTACCGAATAGATTTTTGTGGTTTCCAGTGCCTCTTCAAAGCCAAGCGGAGGCAAAATTCCCGGCAACCCTTTTGCCAGCATGGTTTTACCGCTGCCCGGCGGGCCGATCATAATCACATTATGATTTCCGGCTGCTGCTATTTCAAGGGCTTTTTTTGCGGCACCCTGCCCTTTAATATCAGCAAAATCAACAAGATACTCCTGCTCCACCTCAAAGAGTTCTGCGATATTGACGCTCACCGGCGGGAATACTTTTTCGCCCTTAAGAAGGGCAACCGTCTCGTTAAGGCTTTCCATGCCGTAGACCTCAATGGCAGAATTTGCGGCAGATACCGCCACCGCCGCCTCCGCCGCATTTTCAAGCGGCACAATCAGTCGTTTAATTCCCTCCTTACCCGCCATGATTGCCACGGGGAGTGCGCCATTGATTCTCCTGAGCGAGCCATCAAGCGCAAGCTCTCCCATAATGAGTGTATCCTCAAACCTGTTGCCGATCAGTTCAAGCGAACCAAGAAGCCCGATGGCAATGGGAAGATCAAATGCAGTCCCCACCTTTTTGATATCGGCAGGCGCCAGATTGACCGTAATTTTTTTTGGCGGAATGGTAAAACCCGAATTCCGGATCGCCGTAAGAATCCTTTCCCGGCTCTCCCTGACCGCATTATCCGGCAAACCCACCACTGTAAAAGACGGGATTCCGCCAGCAACGTTGGCTTCAACAGTAACCTTCATGGCATCAATGCCAATCAGCGCAGCAGCGGTCAGTGTTGAAAGCATGGCGGAGTGGGTATCAGAAATTCAGTATATAATATTAAAGGTATGCAAATATTTGAAAGTTCCAGCATCAGCGGGTTCATGTTGTTGGCTGAAACATGACAGTTACTCTTTACGCATTGGTCTCCGTTTTTTTTACCAATCTATATACGCTAATTTGTCGTAGTGTACTTATTTTGATACATTTCTTGATCAATAACCCAACACTTGAAGTCAGGTTTTTTAAAACTGATGGTGGTACAGAACCGGTGCGCGATTGGTTACGCGAGTTGTCCGCTGTCGAACGAAAAAGAATTGGTGAAGAGATCAAAACTGTTCAATACGGTTGGCCACTCGGAATGCCGCTGGTTCGCAAAATGGACAAAGATCTTTGGGAAGTGCGTGTCCATTTGCCAACTCGTATTGCAAGAGTATTATTTACGGTACAGGATGGTTTGATAGTGTTGCTTCACGGGTTCATAAAAAAATCACAGGCAACTCCGAAGTCTGACCTGCAATTGGCTAAAAGCAGAATGAGGAGCATAGAATGAATGAAAAAAATATTGGCAGCAGTTTCGATGAATTTCTTGAGGAAGAGGCTCTTCTGGACGCAGCAACTGCGGTGGCCGTTAAGCGTGTTATTGCCTGGCAAATTGCTCAGGAAATGAAAGCACAACATCTGACGAAATCTTCAATGGCAAGCAAAATGCAGACCAGTCGGGCAGCACTCAACCGTCTGCTTGATGCAACTGATACCAGTCTTACTCTGACAACCCTTTCCAGCGCAGCATCTGTACTTGGAAAAAAATTCAAGATTGAGTTAGTCTGATTCTTTACTTTTTCGAGAGCATTGAACGCTATAACGTTTTGAGATACTCAGCCCCAAAAAAGTGCGGTTATCCAACGGGTTGACGGTACAACTGATCGGCATCAAGTGCGAAGCCTTCACGCACGACAAAGCGGTCGGGTATCTGATTGAAAAATCAGGGGAGAGCGTATCTTCCTGAAGTATGATAAGTTGAAGTATGACAATGAAAACGTCCTGCTTTGTTACCTCTATCTGGAGAACAAGACCTTTGTCAATGCACATTTGATCAAAAGTTGGTTGGTCGGGATTGACAACAGCTATGAGTACAGGTACAGGGGGAAGTTTTTGGATATGGGGGAGCTTGTTCAGGGTTGAAATGGGCCGCGTTTATTGCATAAAGCAGTAAAAATGGGTGCCCCGATTTGTGTTTATGGAAGCGCCAGCAAAGAGAGTAATCAAACCATAAGACTATATTTTGGGGTATATCAGCCCATTATAAAATGGATGTCGCTCTCTCAATCTGGTCAAGATTGCTTCGTCATCACCAGGAGTGATACCTTGAAATGTGGATTTAAAGGTTTCTATCGATTGTAACTCAGAAGTGCGTAATTGATCTGTATCTATGCTTGGAGCACCCCTCACCTCGATCAAGTATTGTGATCCATAGATCAAGGAAAATATTTGTTTAGTGCGCTCTACATGATAGCGACTTGTAATGACCAAAATAGATGTCCATCGGGTTGGTACGGCATGATTACGTTTAGTGAAAAACGCGTCACCGACAGTGTCCCGCGAATCTCTGTCGGTTATTATCGAATCGAACGGAATGCCACAATCTACTGCGTACGCACTCATGGCATCAGCAACGGAAATAAGGGAATCCGCTCGGTAAGCCCATCCGCATGTTACAAGAAAAGGTGCTTCATTGTTCAGGAATGCATTAATAGCTGTGTCCATGCGTGCACGTGACTCCTCATTCAGGTTCCCTTGTGCATCCATAAGATTAGCAAGTACTATAACAGCATTGTATTCTTTGGTATGATGACTTTTTGATAAATTATCTTCGGTGCGTGTCAATGTGTTCACTTTATCTTTTTACGCTATGAGAATCCTTTTTTTAACAAATAACCCTGCCAGCCTGCCACTATCCGATTGGCTAGCGAACAGAACAGAACAGAACAGAACAGAACGAAGTCATCCTATGGCATGAAAAGCTAAACAAAAATAATATAATTGATATCCAGCCAACTATTGTTATTAGCTATTCTTACTCGCATATTCTCAGAGCCGATGTCTTGGATTTACTTCCAAACAGATTTCTCAATTTACATATCTCATTACTTCCATACAATCGAGGAGCAGATCCTAATGCTTGGTCATTTCTGGAAAATACGCCAAAAGGTGTTTCTATTCATTTGATTGATGCTGGGGTTGATACCGGGAAGGTTCTCATTCAAAAGGAGGTCATCTTTGATGAAGGCTCTGAGACTCTTGGACACACATACCGTGTCTTACAGCAAGAAATTATAGCACTTTTTTGTGAGCATTGGGAAGAATTACGTGATGGAACAATGAGGCCAATTCCGCAGGTTGGAGATGGAACATTTCATTATGCGAAAGAGTTTGCGAAGATCAAAGATTGTTTGTTAGGCGAAGAGGGTTGGGATGTGACCATATCTTCATTTAAAGCGCGATATAATAATCTGATCGGTAATAAGAGTGAGCAGCGGCTTGAACGCGATAAAGGTTTTGGTGGCATGCTTGCCGGTAATGTTTTCAAATAGTTGATTTATCTTTTGGAAGATGTATATACCGGTTATCAGGTGGGTCTTGTGGCGTGTTGTAGTGTAATATCATAAAATTTAATATGTTATCGCTATTGGGAACCACGGCCATACAACGAGATAGAGCACTCAATATTCTGAGCAGTCATAAAACGGAATATCAGGCAATAGAAGCACTGATGGAAGATTGCATGACCTGATTGATCTATGGGAAGCAAAGGCCCAAGGGCAGGATCAGCCATCTGTACCACTTGATGAGGTGATCAAAGAACTCAACAAAAGCTGAGGCTTGGCCCACAAATTGGCCCATGTCATTAAATGGGCCAATTATGTAGCCACAATATCTCCGCTCAATTCCTTCATGGGAAGCAGAGCAAATTTCACTTGACACAACAAGGCTGTATCAATCATTGTATGAGAACGTTACAGGAAATCACCGAACTGCTGAATGAATTGGACCGTCGCATTGCCGACGAACTTGAAGACCAGGATCTGGATTTCAAGCAGTGGGACACAAAGAGCATGGACAAATCAGTCAAGATGCTGGTTCGTACAGCAGTTTGCATGGCGAACGGTGGTGGGGGTACTGTTGTTTTTGGTGTGGCTGACAAATCGTTGGGGCGGGCAACAGCTCTTCAGGGTGTACCGCTTGAGGTAGATGTCAATCTGCTCAAAAAGGCGGTTTATGACCAGACCGATCCGAAAATTATGCCTGTATATGAGGAGATGCGCATACCGGAAGGGACTGGACGGTTGCTTATTATGCAGATCCATCCTGGGTTGCCACCTTATACAGATACATCGGGAACAGGTTCCATTCGTATCGGGAAGGATTGCCAGCCATTGACAGGCACCTTGCGGCGCAAGATTGGCATAGAGAGAGGAGAGAGTGATTTTACTGCGGAGATTATTCCTGCAACGTTGTCCGAAATAATATCACCCACAGCCATTGAAAATTTACGCGTTTTGGCCAAGGCAGAAAGCGCGCCTGATGACCTGCTGCGGATGGACGATCAGCAGCTTCTGCAAGCCTTGGGCGTACTTTCTGGCGGTAATGTAACAAAAGCAGCTCTTCTTCTTTGTGGCAAAGAAGAGTCTCTTCGCCAATATATTCCGAGCCATCACTGGATATTTCTGCACATGCGTTCTGATACTGAATACGATATTCGTGAAGACCGGGTCAGCGCAGTACCCTTCTCGATCTCTCGGTTTGAGGAGCTGCTTTTGCCGTTCAACCCGATAACCACCATTGAGCGAGGTCTTTACCATTTTGAATATCGAACTTACCCGGGGATTGCTTTTCGTGAGGCATTAATGAATGCGTTTTGTCATACCGACTATCGCATTGCTGGGCCGGTGATGGTTAAACTTTATGACAACCATCTGGAAATCAGTAATAATGGCGGTTTTATTGCGGGAATAACAGAGCAGAACATTCTTCATCATCAGCCCGCCGCCCGTAATCCATTACTGGTAGAGGCGCTCACCCGTCTTCGGCTGGTTAATCGGAGTAATCTTGGCATTGCACGTATGTTCAGTGCCTTTTTGATAGAGGGCAAGAGGCCGCCGATCATACAGGAAATTGGAGAGTCAATTACCGTGACATTTCTCCATTCTGACCTGCATGCGGATTTCAGAAGATTTGTTTCAGAAATTGATGGTCCGCCGCTCAGTATTGATGAATTACTCGCATTATCGTTTCTTCGGCAGCACCCATTGTCCGATATCGATAAGATTGCTGAATACTGCAAATGCACATCTGCCCTTGCACTGGATCTGCTTGAGGCCCTTTCGTTACGAACACTTGTCGAGAGCAGCGACAAAGCCCGACATTCATTGTGGCAGTTTGCAACTCCCGTACGCCAAAAATATTTATTTATACAAGCAGAGATAGATAACAGGGATTTTGTTCTTCAACTACTTCGGTTGAATCCTGAATCGGGGTTACCTATCAGTCTCATTATGGAAAAATGCGGCATGCCACGCAGCAGTGTAAAGCGCCTCCTTGGTCAGTTAAAAAGCGAAGGTCTTGTACAAATTATTGGTAAAGGAGCAGGTTCAAGGTGGAGCTGTGTTAATATTCTGGAACGGTAAGGTAAAAATTGGCCCATAAATTGGCCCATGTCATTAAATGGGCCAATTACGTAGCCACAAAATCGGCATCAAGCAGAGAGACAGAGTTCAACGACTGCACAAGCAATCGTTAATCAGTTTCAGGTGTGGTATAAGATTTTTGGTTTGCTGGGTTGCTCATCACACTCTGGCAGAAGAACCTTCATCACGAACACTGCACGAAAGATTTCAACAGTCGGTTGCAGTCTGAAAGACATTCAGATGCTTGCGGGACATTCGTCTCTTCAGACGACACAGAGATACATTGATGAGAGCAAGGATGAGAAGCGGAAGGTTGTTTATCTTGTCTGAGATTAATGAGGCATACAACTGTAAACGACGGGATTCCGCCAGCAACGTTGGCTTCAACAGTAACCTTCATGGCATCAATGCCAATCAGCGCAGCAGCGGAAAACAAACACGCCCAACGGCATCGCATCATGAACTGCACCACCAAGGTACCTGCATAGTGAAGTAATTCAGTGATCAGTTAGGGCTTGGGTTCGACTTTACCTTTCATAGAGGGATTGTTTCGGATTATCAGCAGACGTTCATGGCGAATAGCGGGCGTAGGTGAATCTGCGTGACGATACTTGTCAGCAGTCTCAGGCAATAGCGCTAATTCCTCTCCGTTCTACAAGAGAAAGAAGTTTCAATGTTGTACCGGCGGGTTTCTTTTGTCCGCGTTCCCATTGACTGACTGATTCCTTTGTCACGTTCAGATAGTGAGCAAAAACTCTCTGGCTCACCTCTTCACGTTCACGCAATGCCTTGATCTC
>CAIPKT010000171.1 GCA_903865705.1 uncultured Chlorobiaceae bacterium | reverse complement strand
CATGTTCCTATACGGGGTAAAAACCACCAAAAGACAATCGGTTGCACCCTTCAGTTTGTTGATAAATACTCCAGAGTTTCTATAGTACAGAAAAGAAGGGATTTATTGAATTGTTGCTGAGAAACTCCTTCGGCGGATAGAATTTGATCCTTTTCCTGCAAAAATGATTTTGACTTGGGTTTCACTGCGATCTGAATAGGAGGAAATCTGAATTTGGTCTATATTAAGTCTTCAACGTCAACGTTTACGAAGAGGAACCAAAATGAAACTATCCGAAAGGGTTCGCCCGATTTCATACCTTAAGTCACATGCTGCCGAGATCGTAAGGGACTTTGAGGAAGATCGGAGCCCGCTTATTGTCACCCAGAATGGGGAAGCCAAGATTGTCGTTATGGACATTCGTACGTACGAAGAACAGCTTGAAACCATGGCTTTTCTGAAGCTTGTCAACATGGGCAAGAAAGATATTTCCGAAGGAAAATTTCAGAGTGCTGAAGATTTTTTTTCTGATATGGAGAGGGAGGGATAGTGGCACACTCTGTTTTCGTTCTCGATTGCGCGAAAGATGATTATCGTGAAATCAGAAAATATGTTAAACATAAGTTTGGCGTGGCAGTCTGGCACGATACTGAGCAACAATACAAAGAGACGCTAAGGAATATCGGCGAGTCCACTTTTGCTGGTTTTGTGCCTGATGAGGCTGTTACCCTCGGATTGCAGGGAATTCGCGAGAGGCTGGTTGGGCAAACCAGAGTCATCTATGAGGTTGGAGTGCAGGATGTTTATGTCTATATGTTCGTCTCTACCCGTCGGGATTTCATGACCATGCTGACAGAGAGGGTGCTTAAAGGCGAATAACAGCAAGATTATTTCCCTTTATACGCAGTTATCCCATCACCTCAACCAGGAAAAACTACGACTCCATTACTACCATCCTCGAAAACCGAGCCACCCCAGCCGACCGAACCCAAGGCCTCAACCTCTCCGACTACCCCTAGATTTACTTAATCCGTCATTTTGAACAAAAAAAACGGTAATTCCTTTGCTGAACCTTTCTTATTCTCCTGTTTAGGCAATATCTTGATAGTAAGGCAAACTGGAGTTACTGGCCCGACTTGTTGAAGGATGTCCTGGGGCGGTAATAGTCAAGTATATGCGTCAGTTTTGTGCTTCGAAATCGCCAACGTCTTATAGCTGCAAACCGTTAAATCATCTTTCCCACCGCTACTTCGATTTTTTTTGCTTGCCCAAATAGCAACGCTATTGATACGTCGGCGACCCGATCTTCGCCGTCACCGCCCGCCAGTATGCACATCTGCCCTAACTCCGACAAATCATTATACCATCGACCGCCACCCCGCGCCACATCCTGCAAATCACTTACCGCAACCTCAAGCTTCAGCGGTTTCGTATTATCATGCAAATAAATTGACGTCAACTATCTCTTTGCTTTATCCAACAGAAAATGGTATCTACATTGTATAACAAAAAGTGGAGATATGTATGCTTGCAAAGGTTCAGAAATGGGGTAACAGCCTTGCCTTGAGAATACCGAAGAGCTATGCACTTGAGGCTAAACTGGAAAAGGATTCGGATGTCGAGATCTCTTTGATAGAGGGACAACTCGTTATTCGCCCAATGGTCACGATCAAACAAGAGCTCGTTCACCTGCTTTCCGGCATCACGGAAGATAATTTGCATGATGCGTGCGATACCGGTGAAGCTGTTGGAAACGAAAACTGGTGATCTATGGCCTATACTCCAGATCGTGGTGATATGGTATGGATTGCCTTTAATCCACAAGCAGGGCATGAACAGGCGGGACGACGGCCTGCATTGGTAGTCTCTCCGGCTGCATACAACTCCAGGGTTGGTTTAGCACTTCTTTGCCCTATTACCACGAAGATTAAAGGGTATCCGTTTGAAGTGTTACTCCCCGAAGGCTTGAAGATAAACGGAGCGGTCTTATCTGATCAGGTAAAAAGTCTTGATTGGAAGATTCGGCAAGCTGAGTTTATTTGCCGCTTACCGGCAGTAACACTTGATGAAGTGCTGCACAAGCTGAATACTTTGTTGGGTTTATAGAGGAGATCATGAAGCCGCTCAACATCTTTCTGCGCATTCAGTTACCTGATCTTGTTGTGGATGGCATCGGTTGTTGCTGGGCATTGCCAATAGGAAAATTTCAGAGTGCTGAGGATTTTTTTTAAGCCCAGCACCCAATACCTCTCAGTAATAGTACTCTGGCGACAATTTACTGGTGAAGCGGTTCATGGCGTAGTTGGCGAGCCAGACCCAGTTGAGCGGTTTGCCTGCCATGCGCTGCATGATGGCACGGCCTTTGTAAACCTCTTTCTGAAGCTTTACAAAGTTTGAGAGCAGTCTTTCGCCGGTCATGTTGGTCGGCTCAAACATGTAGTGGTAGGTGTCGTATTTGTCCCAGTCGAAGTGGCGGATGCGGGGCTTCATTTCATCGAAATAGGGTGTTCCGGGGAATGGGGTGACCAGTGAAAAGACCGGGAACTCGATCTTGTTTTTCATGATGAAGTCGTAGGTGAGCTGGAAGCTTTCTTCGGTATCATTGTCGAAGCCGAACATAAAGTATCCCTGGATGGCAATGCCGTTTTTGTGCAGGTTACCCACAACCTGTTCATAGTTGCCCAGGCGGTTCGATCCTTTATGCAGGGTTTTGAGGGTCTCTGGGTTGAGCGATTCGAACCCGATGCTGAGCAGGTCGCAGCCGGAACGGCCAGCCAGTTCGGCAACTTCGGGTTTGTCAAGAAAGTTCATGGAGATATTGGCATTCCAGTGCACGCCGAGCTTTGCCATCTCTTCGAGCAGTGTCATGAAATACTTGGGACGGAAACTGATGTTGTCGTCCATGAAAGAAAAATTGACATTTTCCTTCCCTACCCGCTGCTGGTGGTAACGCATCTCGTCAAGGACCAGATCAAGCTCCCGGTAGCGGTAGTTTTTGCCGTAAATGGTTGGCGTCGTGCAGAAGTTGCACCCGACCGGGCATCCTTTTGTTGCAAGAATCGGGATGCGTGAGCTGTATTTTTTTGAGTTATTTGTTGAAAGTGCATAACTGAAATCGGGCCGGTGCATGTCGCTCATCGGTTTGAGTTCTTTTGCGCGGTATACCTGTTGCATTTTACCTTTCAGTACATCGGTGGCCAGTTCTGTCCAGATAGACTCGATTTCACCATAGACCACGCTGGTACAGTGCTGTGAGGCCTCGTCGTGCAGCATGGTGGGATGAACGCCACCGAGGATAACGGTTTTGCCCTGGGCGAGGGCTGCATCACCGATCCTGTATGCTTTTGAGGCGTTGAGTGTGCGTGAGGTAATGGCGATAACGTCGAATCCTGAAAAATCTTCGGGAACCTTGTCGCCGAGGCGTTCGTCAATAAAGGTGACATCAAAGAGCTTGCCTACAATGGTTGCAACCATAAT
>CAIPKT010000170.1 GCA_903865705.1 uncultured Chlorobiaceae bacterium | reverse complement strand
CGCAGTTAAAAACTGGTTAAAAATATCGATTAAGATATATATAAAGTAAAGTCCGAGATAATAAAGTATCTCTGTTGTAGTCGGAAATTAAAAATGAGCCAATTTCGGAAATTAGCAATCACCCAGGGAGAGGCATGAGATTACGTCATTTCAAAATGATTTGCAACTACTTTTTGACGCGGTAGTTGTTTTTTTTTACGGTTGGCCCCTCCTTCCGGCGGTTGTTGTTGATCGAAAATGGTTGTACGGTGTTCGAGCCGGTAGCTCTTTCCGGTCAGTTTAATGACTTCGCATTTGTAGAGCAGCCGGTCAAGCAACGCTGTAGCAAGAACCTCGTCGCCAAGCATCTCTGCCCACTCTTTCGGGCTTTTATTGGTCGTAATGATGAATGAGGTCTGTTCATGCAGTTGGTTAACAAGCTGGAACAGACCGACGGCAACCTCCTTTTCAAGCGGGAACATCATGATGTCGTCGATAACCAGCAGGTGCGCACTCAACAACCGCTTGTACTCTCTTGCCGCCGCCGCTGTAATCTCTTTGAACCTGATGGTCTGGATGAGGTCATCCATGGTGCGAAAGAGCGCGTGATACCCGAGTTTAAGCGCTTCATGGCAGAGCCCGCCAGCAAGATAGCTTTTACCGGTGCCGCTCGGCCCGATCAGGATCAAGTTGTAGTTCTGATCAAGCCAGAGCAGTTGCCGCAACTGCTGGAGCTGGACTTGGCTGATTCCGTTCTGAACTCCAGAGTCATAATGGTCAAGATCATGGAGCAACGGCAGGTTGGCTATTTTCCGGCGCCGTTCAAGATGAGCACGCCGTCGGCAGGAGAGCTCAGTTTCAAGTAGAGTCAGCGCAAAATCGCTATAGGATGGCTCGCTTTTACGCGCTTCTTCGAGCAGGACGTCAACGGTCACGGCAAGCCCGGTGAGGTTGAGTTCACGGGCATGTTCCTGTATGGTGGTAATGGTTCTTTCCATGGTTGTCAACTGAAAATGGTTTCATAAGTGTTTATGCAGCTACTGTCCGGCACGAACGAAAGAATCCTGTCCATGTCACTCCGGAGTGTTTTTGGGCGAAAGGTTTTGAACACCGCCTGATGACTCTGTTTTTCCTCTTGCTTCCGGTAATGGTGCAGGATGTCCTGGAACTCACCGCATGAAAAGAGATGATGATCGACACAGTGTGCGAGTGCATCATCAATCAGCCCCTGCTGGCATCCGCTGATGGTATTGCGTAGATGCAGGAACTGGTCCCGACTGTACCGGGGATAGCGATTATGGATGCTTTCAAGGAAGAGGCCCGCCTGCGGCTGATTGGTGAAATGCAGCATGAGCGAATCCTGCAACTCTCCAAGTTTGGCGGAGGTATCACGGCGGTGGTTGGTGTTGATCACCACGATGCCTTTTCCGCTCTCGATCGGGTGAGTGGCCAGCAACTTGCCATCTTGAGCGTTGAGAACAAGGGTGTTCTGCCTAACTTCCAGCACAACCAGTGTACCCGGCCCTTCATAGGTGCCGACCGGCAGGGTATAAAAATTCCCTCTATACGAGATCGTGTTGTCTTTGCGAACATGGTAGTCTTTACCGACAGTACCTGAAATCGGATAGGGTAATGGCTCAAAAGGACGAAGATGCCGCTTTTCCACCTGCCATTCAGCCTCAGGTACCAGACGCGTTGTTGCATGTTCCTTGGCATTAGCCGTTCGCTGGAGCCAAAGCAACACCTCTTGGTTTAAGGCGTCAAGATTGACAAAGCACCGCCCCGGTAGGAAGTTGTGCTTCACATACTTGACACCGGCCTCGATTTTTCCTTTGCTTTCCGGATCGCTTTTTCGGCAGAGATGGATCTTAAGCGTGCGGTGCAAGAGGTATTTCTTGAACGCCTCAGTGTAAAGGATGGCTCCCCGGTTCTCATCGGTGACAATGGTTGAGTCCTGATCATAGACGAGCGTGTGCGGTATGCCCTCAAAAAAAGCAAAAGCCTGTTCATGGGCATCAAGCACAAAGCGGGTTGTAATCGGCTGCTGGCTGAAGCTGACAAACTTCTGGCGGCTTCGGGAGAGCAGCATGATCATGAAGTGCACCTTCACCTTGTACTCATCAGCATTGACCATCCAGTACTCACCAAAATCAACCTGCGCCTGCTCTCCGTAAGGAAGTTGCTCGACCGGCTGATAGTATCGAGGAGTACCTTTTGGTTTCGGTATGTCATGGGACTTTCGGATCCACTGGACAAAGGAGTATATCGTTCGAGTTGTTACCTCCTGCAAATCCGGGTGATGCTCTTTCAGCCAATCTTCGACTTGAGCGGCACTGCAGTCAGGATAGTCGGTAACCCTTTTCTTTATAAACTCTTCATAGGGCTGCAATTTTCGGTTACGCTGCTTCTGCAGAGCGAGAAAGTCACTGAATTCCTCCTCGGTCATGCGGAGGTACTTGCGCACCGTTACCCTGTCCAAGCCAGTATTTCGGCTGATTTGGCGGATGCTTAATCCTTCTCGTAAAAGTTCTTTAACTTTGTTGTACATGGTTAGCTTTTTTAACTGTGTCCTCATAGCTCTGGGGTTTGATTTGGTTTGCACCTTCAAACTACGAGCTATGGGTGTTTTTTACGCTAACCCTGGGTGATTCTTATTTTCCGTTTTTGGCTTATTCTTGTTTTCCGATCACATACGCCACTGCGGATCCTTAAGGGTGCCCCGAAAAACGCAAAAATTAGATAGCATTTTCCCTGCATCATTCATTTGTCTTTTTATTATATTTTTTTTATACATAAAACTTGGAATTACAAACTTATTGCTTTGCCGATACCATAACGCTAAGAACATGACAACGATAAAAAAAATAACAGCATGCGATATCGCAAGGTACTTTATTACGTGTGGCATAGATTCTGAAGAAGAGGGGATTTCAAACCTGAAGCTCCAAAAGCTTGTCTACTATGCACAAGGTTATCACCTCGCGATGTATGATCTCCCGTTTTTTGATGAACCAATTCAGGCATGGCGGCACGGCCCTGTATGCCCTGATGTTTACCAAAAATATAAAAGCTATGGAGCGCGTCCCATAACAGAGCACAACGATGAAGATTTCACAAAAACCTTCACAAAAGATCATCTGGATTTGCT
>CAIPKT010000169.1 GCA_903865705.1 uncultured Chlorobiaceae bacterium | reverse complement strand
GCCCCGGGTAGGAACAATTTTAGCCGAATACATCTTCTTGCCATTCGGATGAACTGCTTCACTGAAAACAACACCGGGCGAGCGATGAAGCTGGGCTACCACAACACGTTCAGCACCGTTGACAATAAAGGTACCGCGGTTGGTCATATAAGGAATCCTGCCGAGGTAAACCTCCTGCTGTATGGTCTCCTTCCAGTCAGTCTCATCTGCTTCATCCTTATAGGAGAGCTTGAGCTTGACTTTCAGAGAAACATCATAGGTAAGACCACGCTCAATACAATCCTCAATGGTATACTTTGGTTTGTCAAAGCTGTATGAGATATACTCAAGCAGATAGAGACCCCTTGTGTCGGTAATGGGGAACGCGCCGCGAAGAACCCTCTCCAGACCCTGGTCTTTTCTCTTGGCGAGCGGTACACTATCCTGTATAAAATTATGAAATGAATCTAACTGGACTTTTAATAAGTCAGGGGGCTCTATAATACTCTGGATTTTTGAAAAGTCAATACAGGGTGTTGTTGTTGCATCAGCCACTTTCACATGCACCTCACTTTTATCAATTGCATGAATTTACTTACAGATTAAGTCATCACAAATATCCACAGAAACGCTGCCGGAGTACAGAATACTATCGGCTTAACCTTAATCGTATCATCCCGGAAACTACCATTCAAAACTGGTCTTATACAAACAGACAAAGCTCCGCCTCATATTGAGACGGAGCTTGCTTTAGTAATGACTCTTTTCAAAGATCACTTAACCTGAACCGATGCACCTGCGTCCGTTAGTTCTTTGGCAATCTTTTCTGCCTCGTCCTTGGTAATAGCTTCTTTGACGGTCTTCGGTGCACCATCAACAAGATCCTTCGCCTCTTTCAGACCAAGGCCTGTGATAGCACGAACAGCCTTGATAACATTGATCTTGCTGTCACCTGCGGCTGTGAGCACAACATCAAACTCAGTCTGCTCTTCGACAACCACTGCATCACCGGCAGCAACTGCAGCAATACCAGCAACTGCAACAGGAGCAGCACTTACACCAAACTTCTCTTCCAAAGCCTTCACTAACTCAGAAGCCTCTGTAAGAGTCAACTTACCAATTTCCTCTACAAGTGTTTCGATAGACATTATTCCCCTCTCTTGGTTTAATTTACAATGTATAATAATTTCTTGAGTGCGTAATAGTTTGTATAATTTACTGCTTCTGCTTAGCGATCTGGTCAAGAGCACAGACAAGGTTTCTCATAACCGCATTGACCACCATAGGAACAGAACTGACCACACCATTGATCAAGCCTGCAGCACGACCGATATTTTCCGTCTTGGTGAGCATTTCAGAAAGAACCTGAAGCTGATCGGAACCAAAAGCCACACCATCAATCGAGGCCATCTTGAACTTCAGCAACTCATTGGTTTTGCTGAACTTCCTGATTACCTTTGCCGGAGCTATCGGGTCATCGAATCCAAACGCGACCGCAGTGGTGCCTTTAAGGCCAGGTGCAAGCTTGTCCGCACCAGCCAAATCCTTCAACGCCTGTTTAATAAGCGTGTTTTTCACAACACGGTATTCAACTCCTACTTTGCGGAACTCACGACGAAGCTCCGACATTTTGGAAACACTCAACCCCTGAAATTCAGTCAGATATATACCCTGTGACTTATTGATCGTTTCAGAAACTTCCTGAACGATCACTTCTTTTCTATCTCGCTTCATCGTTTAAACCGTTTTTAATTAGGCGACAAATTTTTCCATTTTAACCCTCACGCTCGGCGACATTGTGCTTGAAAGCGCAATACCCTGCACATACTGACCCTTGGCTGCCGATGGCTTCAAACGAACAACCTCCTTAAGGAAGCTGGCGATATTGGCAACCAACTGTTCAGGCTGAAATGAAACCTTGCCGACAGGAGCATGAACATTTCCGGCTTTGTCAACCCTGAACTCTATTTTACCGGCCTTGACTTCCTTGACCGCCTTGGCCACATCCATCGTCACTGTTCCAGACTTGGGATTAGGCATCAAACCACGAGGTCCAAGAATCTTGGCAACCTTACCCAGTTGACCCATAACATCAGGAGTTGCTATAATAACATCAACACCTGTCCATCCATCCTGGATTTTTTCGATATACTCCTCAAAACCAACCATATCCGCTCCGGCCTCTCGTGCCTCTTCGGCTTTGGCTTCTTTGCAGACAACCAGCACAGAAACGGTTTTGCCTGTACCATGAGGCAACATCACCGTACCGCGAACAACCTGATCGGCATGCCGGGGATCAACTCCAAGCTTTACGGCAATATCAACCGTCGCATCAAATTTAGCCTCAGTAATTTCCTTGACCTTACCAACAGCATCAACCAGATCGTACTCATGAAAGCGATCAATCTTCGATGCAGCTTCTCTGTATTTTTTTCCAGCCATAATTGTTTTTTCAAAGTGGTTAAAAAATCGGCTTTTCAGCCTCCCACAGCCCGACACACAAAAAAACCCTTCTTATCCCTCAATAGCGATTCCCATACTTCTTGCCGTGCCCATAATCATCTCTTCAGCACCATTGCTGTCTACCGCATTGAGATCGGGCCTTTTCAGCTCAGCTATCTTGCGAACCTGCTCACGGGTAACCGTGCCAACCTTATTGCGGTTTGGTTCGCCGGATCCTTTCTTCAGACTTGCCTCTTTAAGAAGAAGAACTGCTGCAGGAGGAGTTTTGGTGATAAACGTAAAGGACTTGTCAGAGTATACCGTAATCACTACCGGGATAATCATCCCCGCTTCAGACTGGGTTTTTGCATTGAACTGCTTGCAAAACTCCATGATATTGACACCTTTCTGTCCAAGGGCAGGACCGACAGGAGGAGCCGGGTTTGCTGCGCCAGCCGGGATCTGAAGCTTGATAAAACCGAGTACCTTTTTTGCCATAAACTATCTCTATTCAGAAGCTTAAGTTACTTAAGCGCCTATTATTGGGAAACTGACTTAACCTGGGAAAAATCAAGCTCTGTCGGCGTACTGCGGCCAAAAAAGCTTATCATAACCTTAACCTTCATTCTTTCAGTGCAGACTTCATGAACAACGCCAGCCAGAGAACTGAACGGCCCGTCAATTACCTTTACCGAATCACCAATCTTGAACGGTGCCTCAAAAACCGAGCGATGCTCAATGGCACTCTCCGGCTCAAGAATCTTCTCTACCTCTTCAGGCCTTAACGGAGTAGGAACATCATCAACACCAAGAAATCCCATAACGGAAGGGATATCAAGAATCAAATTCCTCGTCTGCTTGTCAAGTACAGCCTCGATAAGCACGTAACCCGGAAAAGCATTTTTCGTCAGGCTTCTCTTCTTGCCGTTTTTAACCTCTACAAAACGCTCATACGGAACATAAATCTGCAATATCTTTTCGGCAAGACCACAGCGAAGAACATCCGCATCAATAGCCTCTTTAACCTTGCGCTCATGTCCTGAATAAATCCTGAGTGCATACCAGCGTGCAACCGGAACACCCTGATCTTCAATATTCTTTTTTCTTGCGCTCATCAATTCAAACTTAACACTGTTGCTTTACAATAACTTTCCCATAACGAAACTTACAACCTGATCGACAAGAAAAGTAAACAAGGCAAGAATACCCGAAACCGTCAGCACAACAATCGTCAAGTCCTTGATTTCCTCTTTACTCGGCCAGATAACTTTCCGCATCTCACTGATGACATCACGATAATACTGACCTGCTTTGCCGATATATTTATTCATGAACACAAGTGCGGAATATACTACAGTGAAAAATTTTCTGCGTGCACGTCAGGAGGGAATCGAACCCCCAACCTGCGGTTTTGGAGACCGCTGCTCTACCAATTAAGCTACTGACGTATACTATCAATACCCCAAAACCCTTGAGCTGATGATCGGATTCGAACCGATGACCTCTTCCTTACCAAGGAAGTGCTCTACCGACTGAGCTACATCAGCCTTACACGCAAAAAAAGACTGTGGGTAGGGGAGGATTCGAACCTCCGAAGACAGAGTCGACAGATTTACAGTCTGTTGCGTTTAACCACTTCGCTACCTACCCATAACATTCAGAGCTGGTGATGGGACTCGAACCCGCAACCTGCTGATTACAAATCAGCTGCTCTACCAATTGAGCTACACCAGCAGCT